>JAMDEN010000070.1 GCA_023487035.1 Actinomycetota bacterium | reverse complement strand
AAATTTTTCAAGTGCCTGTTCTTTGGATACATAAGTTACAGTATCCACCTCAGGCCAGCTCTTTATTTCATTTTCAAGATAAATTTTAAGATCATTTGAAATATTATCTTTTAGATAAACAGCAATTTCAACTTCTTTTTCAATAGAGTTTAATATGCTTTGAATATCAAAAACAATAACAGAAAAAACTCCGACGATAAATAAAGTAATGGCAACAGTTGTAATTGCTGTAAAACCCATTAAAAAGTTTCTTTTAAAACTTAAGAAAGTTTCCCCGAAAATATGCTTTGGTCTGAATACTAGACTCAAGATCCGTATACTCCTCTCTTTTGATCGCGAATAATTACTCCATCTTCCATTTCTACCACTCTTCTTCTCATAGCATTAACAATGGATTTTTCATGAGTTGCCATAACAACAGTTGTCCCAATAAGATTAATTCTTGAAAGAAGCTTCATAATTCCTTCTGAAGTTGCAGGATCAAGATTACCAGTAGGTTCATCAGCAAGTAAAATTGGAGGTCTGTTTACAAAAGCTCTTGCAATACATACTCTTTGCTGTTCTCCACCTGATAACTGATGCGGATAAGAATCCATTTTGTTATAAAGTCCAACAAGTTTTAATACCTGCGGAACTTGTGCTTTAATTACGTAATTAGGTTTACCTATAACTTCAAGCGCAAAAGCAATATTTTCAAAAACTGTCCTGTCCGAGAGCAGTTTATAATCCTGGAAAATACAGCCAATATTTCTTCTTAGCTGAGGAATTCTATTTGATTTAAGAACACAAATATTTCTTCCAGCAATAAATATTGTTCCACTTGTTACAGGAGTTTCTTTTATTAATAATTTAATAAATGTAGATTTTCCGGAGCCACTTGGACCAACTATAAAAACAAACTCCCCTTTTTTTATAACAAGGTTTATATCTTTTAATGCAGCAGTATTATTTTCATAAATTTTGCTGACATCTCTAAATTCAATCATATTCATTTTATTAAAACCTTGTTCTTAAATAATCTTAAATAACTTATATATTTATTCTTATATCTTAATAAATAATTATCCTTATATAATTTTAACTTTGTTTTAAATATATTTATACCTTATATTTTGTATTTTACTATTTTATAAATTATATTTTAAATTTTAAAAACTTTTAATTTTTAATTAATCTTTATTTTTTATTAACTTATTTTTTACTAAATTTTAATTTTTTGATTTTTAATTATTTTGATTTTCTATTATTTTTTAAAAAATACTAAACAGGATATTAACATAATGAAAATATATAGTCCATATAATTATAAATACTCCAAATTTTACTTCAAATTTTGTAAATAATTTAAAATTTCTAAAAAAATATTTTTATTAACTTTAATTTTAATTATTTTTTACATTGTTTTTAAGAAAAGCTTTTATGAAAATATCAATATCACCATTAAGTACTGAGTTAACATCTCCAACTTCAACATTAGTGCGATGATCTTTAATCATCTGATAAGGCTGTAAAACATAGCTCCTGATCTGGCTGCCCCATCCTATATCTTTTTTTTCGCCTCTGATATTTTCAAGCTCATCCATTTTCTTTTTTAATTCTATTTCAAACAATTTTGATTTTAAAATTTTCATTGCCGTGTCTCTATTCATTATTTGTGAACGTTCGTCCTGACAGGAAACAACAATTCCAGTTGGGATATGTGTTATTCTTACAGCAGAATCAGTAACATTAACATGCTGACCCCCTGCTCCTGATGATCTGTAAGTGTCTATTCTTAAATCCTCTTTATTTATTTCCAGCTCAATATCATCTTCGAACAATGGAATTACATCCACAGCAGCAAAAGATGTATGTCTTCTTTTAGATGAATCAAAAGGGCTTATCCTGACAAGCCTATGAATACCTTTCTCAGATTTAAGAAGTCCATAAGCATTTAACCCATGAATAGTTAATGTAACATTTTTAATTCCTGCTTCTTCTCCTGGAAGATAATCTGTAATCCTGTACTTGAACTTTTTATTTTCAATCCATCTTAAATACATTCGAAGAAGCATATCAACCCAGTCATGAGACTCGGTGCCACCTGCACCAGGATGAATATTTAAAATTGCAGGGTATGAATCATAAGGTCCGTTTAAAAGAGTGCTTTCTTCAAGATCATCCAGAAGTGCCTGAATGTCTTTTATATTATTGTCAAGTTCTTTAGTTATACTTGAGTCTGATTCCTGATTTAAAATCTCAAGAGCAATTTTTGCATTTTCTATCTTATCTTCAATATCATGAAATAACTCAATAAGATTTTTAATTTTCTCAATTTTTTGCATTACTTTCCGGGCATCCTGATAATTATCCCAGAAATTTTGTTTATAAGTTAAATCAGTTAAAGATTTCAGCTCTTCTTTTTTACTTTCTATTTCAAAGACAGTCCTTTAGATATTCAAATTTTTCTGTTAACTCATTTATATTATCATTATATTCTTCAAACATTTTAAAACTACCTTTCAATTTTTAAAATCTCCATAAAGTTTAAAAATCACTATATGGTTTATTCTTTAAATATGGTTTTTTCTTTATTTATTTTGTATTATATTACGCCAATTAAAAACTTCTTAATTTACTAAAGCAAAATATAAAAAAAGTTTTAATTTAAAGATCCTTGCCGCAACATTTTTTATACTTTTTCCCGCTGCCACAAGGGCAGGGATCATTTCTGCCAACCTTATTTTTATTGACTACAGGTTCTTTTTTTGAAACAGGCTCACTGCCTGGTCCGCTTGTTGAGACATTTTTATATTGTTTTTCATGTTGTCTTTGCTGCTCTTCGCTTGTATAAATCCTTGCATTATATAAAAGTTTAACAGTATCATTTTTTATTTCTTCAATCATATCTTTAAATAAATGAAAAGATTCATGCTTGTATTCTACTAAAGGGTCATGTTGAGCATAAGATCGAAGTCCTATCCCTTCTTTAAGATAATCCATTTCAAGTAAATGATCTCGCCATCTGTTATCAATGACATTTAACATTATTATTTTTTCAAGCTGACGCATTATCTCGGGCCCGAATTCAGCTTCTCTTTCTTCATAAACTTTTATAGCCTGCTCTAAAATCTTTTCTTTTAACTCAATTCTTTCCTGTCTTGTATTAGATAGATTTTCTTTTTCAATAATACCTTTTGAAATATCTTTTCCAAACATGTTAACAAGATAACTCTTATATTCATCAATATCCCAATCTTCAGGATAAGCATTTGCATTAAGATGAGCATCAAAACTTGAATTAACAAGTTCTTCTATCATTGCAAGGGCAGTTTCTTTTAAATTTTCCTCAAACAAAGCTTTTTTTCTTCTTTCATAAATAACTTCCCTTTGCTTATTCATAACATCGTCATATTCAAGAACGTGTTTTCTTATTTCAAAATTTCTTGATTCAACCTGTCTTTGTGCATTTTCTATTGATCTGTTTATTATAGGATGAGCAATTGGAAGATCATCAGGAAAATTCATTCTTTCCATTATTGCGCCTATTCTGTCTGAGCCAAATAGCCTTAAAAGATCATCCTGTAAACTTAAATAAAACTGGCTTGAACCCGGGTCTCCCTGTCTTCCACTTCTACCTCTTAACTGATTATCAATTCTTCTTGCCTCATGTCTTTCCGTTCCCAGAACATGCAACCCTCCAAGTTCTATAACACCTTCTCCTAATACTATATCTGTTCCTCTACCAGCCATATTTGTAGAAATAGTTACAGTTTTTTTCTGTCCGGCTTTTGCAATTATTTCAGCTTCTTTTTCATGATATCTTGCATTTAACACCTGATGAGGAATCCCCTCCATTTGAAGCATTCTGCTTAAAATTTCAGATTTTTCAATTGAAATTGTGCCAACAAGAACAGGTTGTCCTTTATCATATCTTTCCTTAATATCCTTAACAACTGCAGCAAATTTCGCTTTTTCAGACTTATAAACCAAATCAGGTAAATCATTTCTTATCATTGGTTTATTTGTAGGAATAACAA
>JAMDEN010000091.1 GCA_023487035.1 Actinomycetota bacterium | reverse complement strand
CAAAATTCCAATATAATAATCCTTAAAGATTTTATTAAATATTATTAAAGTAATTATTAAAGTAAAAATCAGAAAAATGTTTATCTTCTTAAAAATTTTATTTCTGAATATTGATATGAAAAGATATAAAAAATCTAAATACTTTTATTAAGAGGGGATAACTTTATTGTTAAAATATTATAAATATACAAGTTTACATAACGTACATTATAGGAACTTGCATATAAATCTTATTTGATTATTGAATATACATAAATTAAAAACAATAAAATTCAAAAAGGATAAAATTATTTTAAATTAATGCGCAAACAGATAAGATTGGTTGTTTTTTCAATCTTACTTTCAGTTTATCTAAAGAATAACAGATAAATTTTTTATAGTGTATTCTAAAGGAAATATATCAATGCTCCCTTCATGCATCTGTCTTTCGCCTCCATATATGAAGTAAGCTTTTGCAGAGGGATAATCATTTAAAAAAGCTTTTAAACCACGAAGATCTTTAGATGTTATTTTACCTTTCCTTTTCACCTCAAAGGCTTTTAAACCACGTTTTCCATATAAAACAAAATCCACCTCAATTTCATTACTTGTTCTCCAGTAATATATCTTGTATCCCAAATCCAGATAGTCATTAATTGCCATTAATTCCTGGAAAAAAAGGCTCTCACAAGATACACCTCCAACCTCTTCCGGAGAATCAAGCGGTCCAACCGGTCTTATTATCCTGTAGACTCCAATATCAAAAAAATAAAATTTAGGGTGTGCAATAAGCCTTCTTTTTGCTCTTTTTGAAAAAACAGGAATTCTGTAAGCTAAAAGCAAGTCTTCTAAAATTATGAAATAATTTTCGACAACTTTCCTCTCAATTGAACATTCACGGGCAACTTCAGATATATTTAAAACTGATCCTTGAGAAAAGCTGGCAGCTTCAAGAAATCTTGAAAATACTCCCAAATTTCTCGTAAGCCCTTCTTGTTGTATTTCTTCCTGAAGGTAAGTTCTTATATAGCTTTCAAGATATGCTTGTGGATTTGATTCAACATAGGCTGATGGCAGATTCCCATACATTAAAGAATGCATTAAATTAAAGTCTTTCCCCAGTTCTATTGTAGTCAATGGATGCATTGAATAATTTAAGGCTCTTCCTGCAAGAAGATTTTGCCCCTTTCGCCTTAGCTTTCTTGCACTGGAGCCGGTAAGTATAAATTTATATTTATACTTTTCTATTAGCCTGTGAACTTCATTTAAAAGTTCCGGAATCTTCTGGACCTCGTCAATAATAATCCAATCTTTGAAATTGCCGGGTATAAAGTTTTCCAGTCTTTGAGGATCTGCAAGTAGATCAATAAATATGCGTGATTCAAGAAGATCAATATATGCTGCATTCGGAAAATTTTCTTTCACCCAAGTGGTCTTTCCTGTACCACGAGGGCCAAATAAAAAGAAACTTTTATTTTCAGGTGGTTTTATAATTCTGGTATACATAACTCCATTTTACATACATATTTGGAATTGTCAATTCTATTTTACATAATTTTTATTTTTGCAAATTTATTTGACAAATCCTGAATCAATTTAAAGTTTTTTAAGATTTTCAAAACCAGAAAGATAGTCATCATAACGAATTGAAAATTCTATTCCAAATTCAGCAAGCAAATCCAGAGCTTCATTTACAGATAGGTCAAGCTCTTCTGCCATCTTTCCGACAGACACTTTTCCTGCACTATATAATTTAAGCCAGTAAAACATCCATCCTTCATTTAATAATTCTCTGATTATTTCTGATTTTGCCTCTTTCTTTTGTGCCGACAATTTGGATATTCGATCTATTTCTTCTTTATTTAAACGAAGATTCATTACACTCATTTTTATTTACCTTTCCTGTTATTCTTTCTTTTGCATCCTTAATAATTCCCATTGAATAGCGCCCATATTTCTTATGCAATAATTCTCATATACCGGTACTTCCAAATCCCCTGTCTCCCCTATCTGATTCATCAAGGTCTTCCCGAAATATAAGATTTGCATGTTCAACTTTTAAGAATACAAGCTGGCATATTTTATCACCCTTTTTTATTTCAAAGTCTTTTTTAGGGTCAAGATTAATTATTACTGCCTTGATCTCACCTCTATAGCCGCTGTCAATTAAGCCCGGTGTATTAACCATGCTGATTCCATGATTAATAGCAAGGCCTGACCTTGGCTGCACAAATCCCGCATATCCTTCCGGTATAGCTATTTTTATCCCCGTAGGTATTAATTTTCGTTCAAAAGGTTTTAGCATGTAATCTATAGCACTGTATAAATCCAATCCTGCATCACTGTCATGAGCATATTTTGGAATTGGAAGAGAGTTATCAATAATTTTTATTTTTAAGTCCATCTTAATCACATTCTTACCGCCTTTCCTCAATCAGGAAATCATATTATATTTTACCAATTAAATTAGAATTTCTGATATTAGCATTATGCTAAATTAAAAATTGAATTAAACAAAAATAATTATTACTAGAATCATTTCTTATTTTAATTATACCTGAAAAATGTAAGATTTTTTAAATTTAAAAAATAATGGATATTTTGGAAATTATTCTGATTCTATTATGGGTATTATGATAGATTTCTTATCTGTGTATTCTATATTCTCAAGTTTATTTACTCTTTTTACTTCAGCAATAAATGCTTCCCTATTTTTAATTGTGGCATATTTTGAAATTATTTCATCAAAATTCATACCATTTTCTATATTTACTTCGGTATATTTTTCAATATGTTTTGGTAAAAACTTATCGAAATTGGTATAAATTGCTACAAAAACCAGAATAAAAACTATTATCATTGTTACAATATATGCTATGTTTATTGCTGCTTTTTTATACATATTAATCCTCCACATAAGATTAATTGACTTTAATTTTGCAATATTATTAATTTTAAAATAGCAAACATATGTTCGTTTTAATAATCATAACATCGAACATATGTTCGTGTCAAATATTTCCAGGAAAATTTCTTAAAAAAATTAAAATATCAGATAAATTTACTTATTGCGGGAAAATTTGATGATTTGAAGCGGAATTTACGGTTATAATATTTTTCTTATAATATGATACTAATTTTCATTCTTTTTGTTATTTATTTCCATAGCAGGCTTTTTCCTCCTGCCTCTAAAAAATTCAACCATTGCAGGAATTGCTGATACAATAACAATAACTATAACTATTGGAATCATGTATTTGTCAACATTTGGAATCACTCTTCCCAGATAATAACCTGCTATTGGCACACTTAATGCCCATAATGCCCCTCCTATTACATTAAATGCCAGGAATGTTTTATAGTGCATCTTCCCTACTCCGGCTACTATTGGTGCAAAGGTCCTAATTATTGGAAGAAATCTGGCAAGAATTATGGTTTTCACACCATATTTCTCATAAAACTTTTCAGCTTTTTCAAGATTTTCTCTCTTAAAAAGTCTGGAATCCGGTCTTTTAAAAATTCTCCGCCCAACTTTATGGCCAAAGGAATAACCCGTACTGTCCCCAAGAACTGCTCCTGCAAATGTTACTCCTATTAATATCCATAAATTAAGATAATTTTGAGTTGTTCCTGTTATCTTTTGGGATGCAAGAAATCCTGCAGTAAAAAGCAAGCTGTCTCCCGGAAGGAAAAATCCGATGAGCAAACCTGATTCTGCAAAAATTATTCCGAAAATAACTATGTATGCTAAAATACCAAGGCTTTGAATTAAACTTGCGTAATTTATATGTAAAATTGTATCCATTAAGGTATCTTCAACTTTTGAAAAATAATATAATAATTATTACTATTTTTATCCTAAAGCATTGTTAAGCTTTGATTTTACTATAATCTGATAATAATAATCAATTAAAAATTAATGCAAAGTCAGTACACGATATGTTGATATTTGAGGTAGATGAAGAATTGCTTTGATATGCTAATTATATTTGCATTTTTTTCTATAAACATTTAATGTAATTTGTTAAAATAATTTTTAATATTTGATCTTCAAAATATTTTAATGAATTATATCTGATCCTTTTATAAATAAATTTTTAAAATACTATAGATTTTTAAAGTTGTAAAGGAGGAAAAGTGGCAGAGATTTTTTATGACAAGGATATTAATATGGACATCCTTAAAGACAAAAAAATTGCAGTTATAGGCTACGGCAGCCAGGGGCATGCACATGCACAA
>JAMDEN010000011.1 GCA_023487035.1 Actinomycetota bacterium | reverse complement strand
CTTCAGGAATTAATTAAAAATGAATTTAAAACTCCACTTATAAAAATTGAAAAAGATTATAATAATTCAGACAGGATACTGGTTGCCGAAATTAAAAAAAATCAGATTTAATAAAGCCTGAAGTAGTCAATACATTAATTCCAAATATAAATAAATAATATTATTAATAGATAATTTCTGGTAAATAACTTAATTTTCAATAAATTATGTATTTTTATTAATCTTATAATTAAACTCAAAGTTTTTTAAATCAAATTATTTTAATAATAATCTTAAAGAAACTGATAAAAGTTTACGATAATATAAGGGAAAATAAAGTATAAAATCATTACCTGAAAGTTAATTCTTTTTATTTAAAATTAAAATATTTTTAAAATTTATTTTTAATTTTTTAAAATTTATTTTAAAGTATTCAGATATAAAATTATTTCTGCAATGCAAGTAACAAAAATGTAAGAAAAAGATAATAGTAAGTAAAGACAATAATAATTTAAAAGATAATTTAATTTTTAAAAAAATTATTTTTTAATAAAAATAAAGGGACATTAAATTGAATACAACAATAGTTTCTTTAATTATTTTTATTTTAACTTACATAGTAATTGCTACAGAAAAAGTTGATAGAACAGTAGTAGCATTTTTAGGAGCCTTATTTCTTCTTGTATTTAAAGTTTTTAATCTTGAGCAGGCAATAAGCTATATAAGCTGGGAAACTATAGGGCTTTTATTTGGCATGTTTTTAATTGTTGCCGCTCTTTCTGATTCAGGTTTTTTTTCTTATCTTGCTCTTAAAGTTGCACGCTTTTTAAAATACTCACCCGTTAAATTATTTATTGTTTTTCCTATTATAACTTTTATTCTTTCAGGTTTTATGGATAGCATAACTGTAATGCTTTTTTTTGCAACATTAACTTTTGAATTATGCAAACTTTTAAAAATAGATCCTGTCCCATTAGTAATAACAGAAGTAGTTATGGCTAATACAGGTGGAGCAGCAACTCTTGTTGGTGATCCACCAAATGTTATTTTAGGACTTAAACTCGGGTTTTATTTTAATGATTTTGTAATTCATAATGGTCCGATTGTTATTTTAGCTGGAATATGTGCACTTTTGTATTGTTTTCTTGTAAACAGGAAAAATTTAAAATCTGTAAAACATATTCCAAAAGCTGAGCTAAGCAGAATGGACCCTGCAGAGGCAATAACAGATAAAAAAGAGCTTAAAACTGCACTTATAGCTTTTGCAGTAGCTATATTACTTCTTATTACCCATGCATATATTGAAAAATTTCTTCATATACCTGTTACTGTGCCTTTAGCTTCAATGATTCCTGCATTTATAATGCTTGTGGTACTTGGTAAAAAGTCAGAGTTAATAATAAAAAAAGTAGATTATGAAGTAATTCTTTTCTTTATAGGGTTATTTATTGTTGTTGGCGGCCTTGAACATACTGGCATAATAAAGATTATGGCAAATTTTATTACAAATACATTTAAAGATAATCATGTAGGACTTTTAAGCACGTTAATTTGGGGATCTGGAGTAGCCAGTGGAGTAATTGATAACGTACCTTTTGCACTATCAATGGCTTATGTCCTTGCTGATATTGCAAAAGTTGCTGTTGCGCCTGCACTTTCAATTATGGTTTGGGCAACTTCACTTGGAACTGACATCGGTGGTAATTTTACTCCAATTGGTGCTTCTGCAAATGTTGTTGCTTATATATCTCTTGAAAAAAAAGGAACTGTAATTGGATGGGGAAGATGGATTAAACTTGCTGCACCTGCAACTTTTATAGCACTTCTTGTATGTAATTTACTTATATATGTTAAAAATCTTATAGGCTGGTTTTAATTTTAACTAATATTTATTATTTTCATAATTAAATTATCGCTGAATAGCAAGCTGATATTTCTGAATAATTAGCTAAAATTAAAAATATTTAATAAATTTTAAGCTTAAAAATTGGATAATTTTGTAAAAATACTGATTTATTTATCATTAACTATTTAATTACTCCAAAATCAGATATATTTTAAAAAAGCATAAAATAAATTTAATTTAAAAAAATTAATTTTTAAAATTATTTTGCATTTTTTAACAAAACTAATAAAAACTAATAAATGCTATTTTATTTAAATAATAAAAAAATAATTTGTAAATGAATAATTTGAAAATAAAACAAAAAGTAATCAGTTATGATAATATAAAAAAAATATCTGATTTTATTAAAAACGGGAAAATAATTATTTTACCTGCAAAAACTATTTATGGTTTAAGCTGCAGATTTGATTTGGAAGATTCTTTAAAAAGAATTTGCGATATTAAAGGAAGAAATAAAGCAATCCCGTTTATAATTTTAATTTCAAAAATTGAGGATCTTTTTAATTTTACTTCAGAAATTAGTGAAGATTGTAAGAAATTAATAAATTATTACTGGAATAAGGATAATCCTGATTCAGTAACAATGATTTTTAAAAAAAATTCCAAAATTGCTGATTTTATAACAAGCGGGAAAAATACAATTGCTATAAGAAGAGCTGAATTTAAATTTGTAAGGGAAATTATAGATAATTCTTATCCGCTGGTGTCTACAAGTGCAACTATTTCAGGTATAAAAAAAAATCCTGTAAAACTGGAAGACATTGATGAGAGAATTTTACAAAAAGTTGATTTGATTGTAGAGTTTGAAGAAGAACTAAATGGAGTTGAATCTACAATAATTGATACAACAGGAAGTGAAATTAAACTTATTAGAGAAGGTACAGTAAGTTTTAATAGTATATTGCAAAAATTACAAATAAAAATATAATAAATTCATTTATTTTTAATTTACTCGCCATTTATTTTTATGTATTTTATTTAATTTTATTTAATTTTTTTTTAAGAAAGGATGTTTTTAAGTGCAAATATATAATCTTTTAAGCCCAGTTTTAAGTAATAAACCTGACAAGGAAGTTGAAGATATTATAAAAAAAGAAATTGACAGACAAAATCAGAATATAACATTAATAGCAAGTGAAAATTATGCTTCTCCTGCTGTTTTAGATGTAATGGGTTCTGTTTTTACAAACAAATATGCAGAAGGTTACCCTAAACACAGATATTATGAAGGCTGCGAATATGTTGATGAAATTGAGACACTTGCACGTAACAGATTAAATGAACTTTTTAACGCAGAATACAGTAATGTTCAACCGCACTCGGGTGTTCAGGCGAATACTGCAGTTTATCTTGCAATTTTAAAACCACATGACAAGATTTTAAGTATGAACTTAAAAGATGGTGGTCATTTAAGTCATGGTAATGTAATGAATATTTCAGGAAGATATTATGAGGTTCATTTTTATAATGTTGATAAGGAAACTGAGCAGATAGATTATGAAGTTATAAGAAAGATGGCAAAAGAAATAAGACCAAAATTGATTATAGCAGGGGCAAGCTCGTATCCAAGGATTATTGATTTTAAAAAGTTTAAAGAAATAGCTGATGAAACTGGAGCATATCTAATGGCTGATATTGCTCATATAGCGGGACTTGTTGCAGGGGAAATGCACCCGACTTCAGTTGGACTTGCTGACTTTACAACAGGAACAACCCATAAAACTTTAAGAGGCCCAAGAGGAGGCTTTATAATAGCTGATAAGAAATATGCAACACTTCTTGATACAGGAATATTCCCCGGGACTCAAGGTGGACCTTTAGTTCATATGATTGCTGCAAAAGCTGTTTCTTTTAAAGAAGCTCTTGAACCTTCATTTAAGAAGTATGCAAAAAATGTAATAGAAAATACTAAAATTCTTTGTGATTATCTTAAAAATGACGGATTTAGAATTGTATCAGGAGGAACTGATAATCATTTATTTTTAGTTGATTTGACTTCTCTTGATATGACAGGCCAGGATGCTTCTACTACTCTTGCATCATTAAATATTGTTCTGAATAAAAATGTTATTCCTTATGATAAATTAAATCCTAATTTAACAAGCGGAATCAGAATTGGAGCTGCTGCAGCAACATCAAGAGGAATGGGTAAAGAGGAAATGCTTAAAATTGGGGAATGGATTTCATTTGTGCTAAAAAACTGGCAGAATAAAACAAAAATTGCTCCAATTAAAGCAAAAGCAAGAGAACTTGCAGAAGATTTTCCTGTTTATACATATTAAAATTGTCACGTTGTCACGGGGACGTATAACTTGACATATTTTATAGGAGAATAAA
>JAMDEN010000020.1 GCA_023487035.1 Actinomycetota bacterium | reverse complement strand
TTTTTTCTGTGAGAACTGGTTTATCAGAAACAGGTATAATCGCTTCAACAGTTCCAGTTGAATCAAGTGCCATTCCTGTATTCAGGACTCCCGCACCTAAAGCTCCGCAAACTTGATCATGGCCGCCGGCAACAACCTTAGCCCCTTCAGGCATACCTGTGTCATCAGAAGTCCTTTTGTTTATACTTCCGATTACCTGACTTGAATTACAAATCTGCGGCAGTAAATCCTGGTTTATACCTGCAAAATCCAGTATCTTTTCCGACCATTTACCTTCTTTTATTGATAATGCCATCGTACTGCTTCCCAAACTGTAATCAATATATGGTTCAATTCCCCACTTTAATCTGATATATTGTTCCAAATTTAAAAATTTCCATGTTTTATCGAAAACTTCGGGCATTTCTTCTTTAAACCACATTAACTTATTTATTACACAAAAGGGATGGGAAGGCATTCCGGTTTCACGATACAATTCATTTCTGCCAAATTTTTCTTCTAACTCCCTGATTTGTTTAACAGATCTGTTATCCAAAGCAGTTATACAGTTATAAATCGGGTTAAGGTTCTTATCTACCGGGATAATTCCAGCCCCAAGCACAGAAAAACCAACTGACTTTATAGGATCACTGCCTTGATTTTTCAAGGTTTTTCTGATGCACTCAATCACGGAAGAATATACTTCCTCAGGATTTAATTCCCCCCAGCCATCTTTAGGGCAAATTAATTTATACTCCTTGTAAGCTTTTGAAATGATTTTTCCGTTATAATCAAAATTTACTGTTTTACAGCCAGTAGTACCAATATCAATTCCTAAAAGACTGATGTTTAACTCCTTTCAACAAATTGAAAAAAAATAAATTTCATAAAAAATTTTTTAAGTAATAAATTATCTTTTTGTTCTTTTTAACAATGATTCGCTAATAATAACTGAGACCATTAGTATAGTTCCCGTAAATATATCCTTGACGTGAGTAGGTATCCCTACAATGCTGAACCCACCTTCGAGGACAGTTAACAAAGTTATACCCAGAAATGTCCCAATTACACCACCGCTTCCTCCACTTAGTAAAGTACCTCCTATAACACCGGCAGCTACTGTAATTATCGGATATGAACTTCCAAAGATAGCATGTCCGGTTGTCAATCTTGAAGACAGAATAATTCCTGCAAATGCGGAAAGTGCGCCTGCCAAAACAAACAACAGAATTCTGATTCTATCAACATTTACACCGGCATAATTTACAGAATTTTCGTTACTGCCTATGGCATAAATATATCTTCCAAATACGGTAAATTTTAAGACAATAAAAAATATAAGATATAAAACAATTAAAAATATAAAAGATAATGGTACAAATCCAAATTTTTGGGCAGCAAGTGATAAAAAACTTAAATTGCTGATTTTTATATATTTCCCTTTGGAGATAATCATTGAAAGAGCAAAAATTATTGAAAGCATGGCAATCGTGGTAATTATGGCATTTATTTTACCCTTTGTTATTATCAAACCATTAATAAAACCTATAAGTCCCCCGATTAATACAACAATAAAAGCAAATAAAATAAATAAAGATAAATTATTTATCTTAAATAATTCAAGAATCTTAGCCAGTAAAACACCCGAAAAACCAACAATTGAACCTAAAGAGATATCAAATGTTCCTGATATTAATAATAAAGTTTGGCCAATACAAACAATTCCGATAATGGATAAAGTAATTAATAATGCATTTAAATTTACTTCATCAAGAAAAGACTTATTTTTAAAAGAAAAATACAAAACCACGCCAATCAGCACTGCAAAGATAATCAAATTATCAATATTTTTTATTTTTCTATTCTTTTTATTTTTATCTAAAAATTTTGCTTGTGAATTTTTCATAATCTTAAAACTAAATTATTAGTACTGGAAATTTTTATTTGATTGCATGCTTTAAGATATCGTATTCTGTAATATTCTTACTGTTTTCCAAACTTGCAATGATAGTACCATCTTTAAAAATGCTGATCCTGTCACTTAAATTCATTATTTCAGGCAGTTCTGAAGATATAAAGATTATACTTTTACCCTCATCTGCTAAACTTCTTATCAATTTATATATCTCATCTTTTGAACCGACATCTATACCCTTTGTAGGTTCATCGAAAATCAAAATTTTAGAATCAGCATTCAGCCATTTAGCTATAACAATTTTTTGCTGATTCCCGCCGCTTAGGTTGTTGACAATTGTTCTTATTGAAGGTGCTTTTATATTTAATATTTTTAAAAATTTTTCTGCTTTTTTTGATTCAAGAACTCTGCCGATGAATCCAAATCTGGAAATCATCTTATAAATAACAAAATTTATATTATTCTTTATGTCCATGGCAAGTACTAAACCTTGATTATGTCTATCCTCAGGAATCAATCCCAGTCCATAAGTTATGGCAGCATTTGATGATTTAATTTTAACTTCCTTGCCAAAAATAATGATTTTCCCGTCTTTTGCTTTATCTATGCCAAAAAGTACTCTGGCAAATTCAGTCCTTCCTGAACCGACTAACCCAAACAGTCCATGAATTTCACCTTTTTTAAGATTGAAATTAATCTCCTTTATCTTTTCATTGATTTTAAGACCCCTTACTTCCAGTGCAAACTCTTCTTTAATCTTGTTTGACCTCTTTTCCCATCTTAAAGAACTTAAATCTCTGCCTACCATAAGTTTTGTTATTTCATCAGGATGGGTTTCATTTATTGCCAGGGTTTTAACAAACTTCCCGTCCTTAAAAACTGTAATTCTATCTGAGATTTTAAAGATCTCATTTAATTTATGGCTGACATAAATTGTCCCAATGCCATTTCTTTTAAGTTTGGATAACAGCTCAAAAAGATTATCTGTCTCTTCACTTGTCAGAGATGATGTTGGCTCATCCAAACAAATAATTTGCATATCCAGCGCAAGAACTCTTAAAATTTCTATAAGCTGTTTCTCGGCGATACTCAAATCTCCAACCAGATTATTATTCTCAAGACTTAAGGCTATGCCTCCATACTGCTCTTTTACTTTGTTGGTATTATTTTTTAACTCTTTCCAGTTTATAAAACCTAATCTGCCTGGATATTTGCCTATAAATATATTTTCTTCAATATTTAAATGGTTCATTAAGTCAATTTCCTGAGGTACATAAGCAATTCCCAAATTTCTGGCATAGCTAACACTTTTTATTCTTTTTTCGACTCCGTTTACATATATTTCACCAGCATAATTTGGATAAATCCCGCATATTATTTTAATCAATGTGGACTTGCCTGCACCATTCTCACCTACCAGTGCATGTATCTCACCTTTTTTCAAATTGAAATTAACCTTATCTAAAGCTATAACACCAGGAAATTCTTCTACTATGTTTTTAGCTTCTAAAATATATTCTTCCATTTTTAAATAATTTAAGTTTTTTAATATTTTTTTAAATATCCAGACAGATTAATCTTTTAACTTGTATTATAAAGATTAATTATTTTTCTTTATAAAACGGTGATTCTTTATAATTATCCACTGTATACAATGTACCCGGAACTTCTATTTTTTCTTTCATGGGGGTTTTATTAACTATGAATTCATAAAGTTCCTGTGCCGCATTTCTTCCATGTAAATCTGCTCTAAGTCCCATCGAAATGAAACTGTCGTTTCCTTTGGCAAGTTCTTCCAGTGCCAGGTCATATCCGCCCAGGCCGAGGGAAATATAATTGCTTTTATCAATTCCAAGTTCTTCAAAAGTCCTTATTGCTGCAACTGCACAGTCGTCATTTGTACCAGTTACCAACCAGTGAGTTACTTCAGGATGAGCACTTACTATGGCATTGGTTGACACAAGTGCTTCTTCAAGAAAAGCTTGTTCGGTATCAGCTGTTAAAAAATCATCAGGAAATTTTAATGGTGTATTTTTTGTCAAAGCATCGTTATGTCCCTTTACTCTTTCAACTAACACCGGTATTTTTGTACTAAGTATATTTATTACCTTGACAACATTGCCTTCTTTAAAGAAATCTCTTTCATTAGCCAGTTTTGCAAGTTGCTCCGCACCTGTATAACACACGCCGTAGTTGGATAATCCTACATATGGGACCAATCCACCCTGATAAGAGTCCATAAAGTCATCAATTGCGACAACTGCAACACCGGCTTTTGCGCATTTTTCAGTAATAGGCACACCAATTTTTTGAGAAGTTGCGCAAATAACAAGTCCATTGACACCCTGGGCAATCATTTCATCCACTTTTTGCAGCATTTTCTGATCATCCATTTCTGCATCAGCTTGCAAATATTCTACACCATTTTCTTCACAAAATTTTTTTATCGCATCAGCTTCAGTTAAAAACCATATATGGTTTAAGAATTTTGAAATATATCCGATTTTTAGCTTCTGTGCTGGAGCGGTAGTTTCAGCTGCTGTTGTTGTGGTCTCAGCAGCTGCTGTTGTTTCAGCTGCTGCAGTAGTAGTTTCCTTTGCATTTGTAGTAGAAGCTCCTGCACTACTCTTACAGCCAACACCTAAAGTCAGAGCCAGAAGTGCTATTAAAATACCCGAAACCAGTGAAAAAATTTTTTTGTTCATTTTCATCTCCTTGTTATAGATTTCTGTTTTTTAATAAATAAAAATATGATTATTCTTTTTACCACCTCCCAGCTTATGTCAGCTACTTCTCCTTGAACTTAAGGAATCAAAATAAACGGCTAAAATTAAAACCATACCTATGCTTAATTCCTGATAATAAATTGCAAGACCCAAGCTCCTTATGCCGATATTAAGGCATTGAATTATTGTTATACCTATAATTGCTCCTAATATGCTTCCTCTTCCTCCTTTGAATGATATACCGCCGAGAATTACTGCAGTTACTGAAAATAATGCTAATGTTGATCCAATTCCGGGTTGGGCTGATCCTATTCTTGATGCAGTTATATAGCCGGCCAAAGCAGATAAAAAACCACTCCATAAGTATGCAGACCCGCTGATTAAGTTCACTTTTATTCCTGAAAATTTGGCAGCAATTTTATTGCCGCCAACAGCATAAATAAACCTTCCGTAAGAAGTTTGGGTTAAAATAATCAATAAAATTAAAACCATTATGGCAAGAATAACTACAGGTATCTGAAAGACTTTGATATTAAATAACCTGTAAGTACCCAGAATTCTGAAAACTTCACCCTTTACATTAATATAACTTCCGTGAGTCATAAAAAAAGACAATCCTGTAAGTATCGATCCCATTGACAAAGTTATAATTAAAGGATTAATATTGCCTTTTGTAATTATTAATGCGTTTAAAAATCCGATAAATGTTCCTAATACAAGAATTATCAATAATACAACCCAGACATTTACATTAAATTTGCTAATAAGATAAGCTGCCACAACCCCCGATACCAATGCCACACCATTTACTGAAAAATCAAAACCTCCGGTTATAATGCATAATCCCTGCCCCAGACAAACCAGCCCGGCAACACTTATGGAAATCAAAATTCCAAATAAATTATTCAGACTAAAATAGTTTGGATTTAACAATGAGAAAACAAGTATTATAAACAAAAGAAAAATGAGCAGTTTTATCTTATTGACGACATTCATGAATTTTTCCATATTCTATAATTTAAGTTTAACCAGTTTGTTAATTAATCAGGGAATCAACTTTTATATTTCTTAATCAGAGGAGCATCTTTATTAATATCAGGGCCGAAAAATTTGATTATTTTTAAATCACGGTTACCGGTGTTTTTCACTGTCAGAGGTTTAACTGCAGCATCATGGCAGATTAACAATTCTTCCTTATAAAAATCACCGCTCTCTATTTCAATACCATCAAACGTACCTTTACCGCTCATAACAAATATGTTGTATACTCCTGCGTCAACACTTTTAAAGCTCTTGCCCGGTTTTACCGTTAATTTTTTCCCGCTGAATTTATTTGTATTGTAATATATCCAATATTCTTCCCCGCCATCCTGCTTTGTTTTTTCAATAATTTGAGGAAATAACCTGTGGTTTTCGTAAAAATAAGGGTCTCCGTTTGCTTCCCAATCCAGTTGTTTTAAAACAATTCTTTCTTTATATTTTTCTCTGTCTTTATCACTTACTCCGTTATATAGATATTCTTTTGGAATTATATTTTCTCCGGTTTTAGCTTGGAGCATTGAAAAAATATCCGATTCCTCCTGTAGTTCTATAGTCACTGCCGTGCCCGGAGCATGTAAAATACCCGATGGAATATGAAACCCTTCTCCCGGTACTTGAAGATAAGCTCTTGAATGTTTCAGAATTAAATCACTATTCCAGTCCTCCAAGTAAGGTATAAGAATATCCTGCTTTTTTTCCTCGACAATATAAGGATGCACACCAAAAAAAGTTTCCGGATGTGGTCCAAGATCTACATCTTCAGGGAAATAATAGGCTTCCTCTTTGGAATTTGATCCTACCAACCTGGCATCTTTTTCCATTTGGTGATAATGATATTGTATTCTGTCTTTAAAAGAATAAATTTTGGCAAGTCTGCTTAATCCTTTATGAGTTTTAAAGTATTCCCTTCCTAGTATTGATTCAGGGATTAAATCGATTGTTTCTTTTAAAGTAATTTCTAAGCCATTTTCTAAATTTAAATAGCACATACCTTCATCTTTTGGCCCTAATCTGGTTTTTGCGGAATTAGTAGCGCCGAGCCATCTTTCTGCTATCCAACCTCTTTCACCCAGAAAATATTCTTCATCTTTTAACCCAAGCCTTTTACCTGTTTCCAAAAAATCCCTTGCAACAAAAGCAGGTTTTAAACGAAAAATTCCATTATTTTTCTCTTGGGTCTCAATTAAAATATTATGTTTGTCTTTCATGTTTCCCCCTGATTATAAGTTTTAAGGATTATAAAAATTAAACTACCGGATAATGACCATATTTTTCCACAGCCAGATGCATAGTTATAACATTCTCTATGGGTTGATCATTAAGCAATGCATTACAGGTAGAAACTACAAGCCCGCCATCAAAACCAATTTTTTTAATCAGATCCTTTACTGCAAAATCTACGTCCCAGGGTTTTCCATAAGGCATTAATTTGCTGACACAAATATTCCCGATAAAAGTTATTTTTTTACCATATTTTCTCTTATAAGATTCAATGTCATTATTTGCAGTGGGTTGAATGCCCATGATTCCATCTATTCCGGTTGAAATCATAAGTTCTATTGTGTTATTCAGATTTCCACAGGAATGCATAATACATGGGTAACCTAAACGATGAACTTCATCTACAATCTTTTTTTGGAATTGAAAATCCAGTTCCCACATCTGCGATGGAGAGAGAAAAGATGAATCAAAACCACAATGATCATCAGAAAGCCAAATACAATCTGCTCCCTTCTTTATTGCTTCTTTTGCAAGGTTAATTTGAAATTCACAAAGTTTTTCATTTAAACTGATTAATTCATTTTTATTATCCATAACTTCGATCATAAATTTATCAAAACCTATGATTTGATATAGTTTAAAAACTCCGGAATCTATCTGGACAAAAGTAAAAAGGTCGCTGTTATTAACCCACCTTTCCAAATTTTTAAAAGAAAATTGATCAAGAGATGGAGTCTTATAATTCTTCATATCGTTTAAATTCTTTATAGGAGATTTATTCATTGACAGAGAATCAGAAGTAACCTTCCACTCAACGCCGTATGGATCTTTTTTAATAAAAAAATCCTTATCCCTATCAATGATTTGCCAGTGCTCCGTAGGAAACACATGCGTCCAATCAAAGCTCAGAAAGTTTCTTGTTTTTAAATCTCTTTCAAAGAAATGATTATCAAAATTTTCAGACATCCAATATTCAAGATAATTAACTTTTTCCGCATTTTCAAAAGTAGACTCTCCAAGAATTTTGTCATGAATTTGAGGCCAAATCATACAATCACCATGAGGCACTTTATCAGGAATTTCTTTTTTAAAAATACTTTTTGTCATTCTCTCTTTGTGATTCATATATTTTCTCCATTTTAGAAAATGAATTTTATTTTAAATAAAGAAAAATTTATTAGAAATTAATCATAATTATAAATAATTATTAAGCTTTGTCAATATATTAATGATAATAAGTAATAATATTATCATTAATATTGCAGTTGTATTGACTTATTATCATTACTAATTTAAAATGAGTTATAAATTTATCATTTAATAAAATAAAACTATGAATCCTGAAGAAAGAAGAAATAAAATATTAGAACTGGTTAAAGATCAAAATAATGATATAAAGGAATTAGCTAAAATATTAAACGCTTCAATACCGACTATATATAGAGATATCAGAACTCTTTTAAAAAAGAATAAGATCAAAAAAAATTATAATGATATTAAAGTTATTGATAATATAGAAGAGAATTATAAAAATATAATAATTACAAAACTTGGACAAAGAATTGAACAGAATAAAATTGAAAAAATAAAAATCGCAAAAGAAGCTGCAAAATTAGTCAATACAGGTGATAACATCATACTTGATGAATCATCAACCTCTTATTATCTGGCTAAGGAGCTTAAAAACAGGAATATTCCGATAACTATTATTACGAATTCGGTCTTAATTCCTCAGGAGTTTTTGGAAAACGACTTAGTGAGAATTATAAATACCGGCGGTGTACTTGACAGTGAAGTAGGCGGGTTTGTGGGAACTTTTTCAGAAAATTCGTTAAAAGATCTTCATGCAAAGATTTTCTTTTTTTCAGCAGCTGGAATATCTGAAGAAAAGGGAGTTATGGATGCTTATTTTCCTGAAATAATAAGGATGAAAAAAATATTTTTAACCATTTCCGATGAAGCAATATTACTTGCAGATTCAAGCAAATTTAATAAAAAAGGCATATTAAATTGGGCACAATGGGATAATATCAAAAAACTTGTAATAGATAGCAGTATTGATAAGGCAATAATTAAAAATCTTTATGATAAAGGCATTGAGGTAATAGTTTCAAAAGAATAAAATCAGCCCCATTACAATTTTGTCTTTCCCTTCTTTAACCTGTCTCTGATATAGAGCAATCTATCAATACTCATATTAGCTGGAAAAGTATCGGAAATTCCAAGAATTATTGGATAATTGAACTTTTTTACCGTTTCCACCAGTGCCAAGTAATCGTTATTAGAACATGAACAACAATGGGAATACTAAAAATAACATTTTAAAAATTCATTAAATTTAATTTTATAAAAATTATTATTGTCTATTTTTGGTTTAACATGATTAAATTCTATTTTCATTTTTTCATAACCTTCTTGCAGGCTATGATAAACACCTATTCCATATCCTGCTAAAATAGCTGCCCCTTTTGTGGCAAAATCACAATCCCTGTCCTTGGGTATTAAAATTCCACTGTTTGTTATATCAGAAATGATACTGGGCCAAATCTTGCTTTTTGTTGCACCGCCGACCATTTTAATTGTTTTTGTTTCAATGTTTTTTTCCTTAAGAACCATTAAGATTCTGTTAAGCTGAAATCCTACGCCTTCCATGATTGCTTTTGCTAAATCAACGTAATTATGTCCTACCTCTAAGTTATAAAAGGAAGCTTTTTTGCTTAAATTAAAATCAGGCCCAAAATTTCCTGTCAAATATGGATAGAATAAAATATTATTTTTTTTATTATTAAAATTATCAGTACCTTCTCCTATTAGCTGGAAAAGATTCTTTTCACTATCCAGATTCATTACGTTTAGAGCAAACCATTTAAGTGAAGCTCCTGCTGCAGGAATTGCATAAATAAGTCCGAATTTATCTTTTATTAGATTTCTTCCGATTGCAAAAAATCTTTTTGAATCAAACAGGGGCTTACTTAGCATTTTAAAAATAACCCATGCAGTCCCGGTTGCCAGTAAGATTTCATTTTCATCCAGTATTCCGGCTCCTATGGCAGAGCAATATTGGTCATGACCGCCGTTTACTATCGCTACCTTCCCTTCTATATTTAATTTACTGCAAATATCATCATTTAAAAAGCCTACGATTTCTCCGGAATTTTTTACCTCGGAAAAATTGTCCTCCCTAAGACCGATTAAATTTAATATATCACTATCCCATTTTCCTTTTTTTACATTGAAAAACAATGTTATGGAAGCATTAGAGGGATCCTGGAAATTGACACCTGCAAGTACTTTTGTCATATAGTCATTGACAAACAAAACTTTATGGATCTTTCCAAAAATATCTTTTCTTTTTTCTTTAAGCCAATAAAGGGGCATAAAAGATACCTCGGTGTCAAGCCGCCAGCCTGTTTTATTATAAAAATCTACATTCCTTGATAGAAGCTCGTTATTTCCATTTAAAATTTCCTCACCTCTTCTGTCTAACCAGGTTATGGCATTATGCAAAGGCTTATAGTCTTTGTCTACGGGAACCATTGTCCCGCCCTGGGTGGATAGTGACATAGCTAAAATATTCTTTTTTACTGATGAACTTTTACTTAATGCTCTCATTACATCCATAAAACCCTTTACCCAGTCGGCAGGATTTTGTTCATGATAATTATTTTGAGGAGTATAGCTGTTATAAGCAACATTGGCATGATCGATTAATTCGCCTTCCGTAGAATACAGTGAACCTTTTATGTTTGTGGTACCGATATCAAAACCTATCAAAAATTTAGGATTATTCTCTTTATTCATTTTCTGCTTAAGATAATAAAAATAATAAAATGCAGTGCATAAACATAACTCAGAAAATCATCTTTATGTTTAATAATTTAGAAAATGTTTTTAGTTTATCCATAATATCGTCATAGACAAATACATAATGATTTGCAAGTTGATTATCTGCAAAAAAATCATTGTCGCCATCAGGTTCAAAAACAAGGGTTGATACTCCGAAAGCTACTGATGCAACCGGCCTGACAGTTCCTTTGCTGAAATGAAATACATAACTTCCGTTTATATCATTTTCAATTCTTCCAATGGTCACAGGACCCTCTTTGAATTTGTAAGAAGAAATTACTCCTCCGGTCGTTTTGCCATCTTTGCTTATTCTCGGGTTTTCGGGAATCAGGGATATAGCTGTATCTTTTGAAGCGCAGCTATGGGGGCTCAAACCACAATGGCCCATTAAAAATCCGCCTTCTTCAAGTTTATATATGTCTCCAAAATAAATCGGGACATTTTTTTCAGTCAAGTTATGCATAATTATCATGGTAATTAAAGCATGCATATCACCTTCGTCAGAGCACATTATCCCCTCATCAGTAAGCATCGTAAGCGGGAGGCATGCGGTGCATCTGAGATAAGTGGAAAATTCATGCTGACATTTTACTGAGACACCTTTCCAGTCTCCTTCATCAATCATTTTCTTCAATGCTATGTACATACTTATGGATTTTTTAAGTGAGCCATTTTTTATTATTTCGTCATTTATACTGCATGTTTTTTGCAGCAAAGATTCGATTTCAGATATTTCCTCTTCTTTAACTTCCTCCATGTATTTAAATAATATGTAGGAATCGGCTGAAGTATCTATTTCAATGCCAAATACGTTCCTTATCTTAAGCTGATCAAAGCAAGTGGTATAAATACCCATTGAGCAATATCCGATAATTCCGATTTTAACTCTTCTGATTAATTTCAATAAATGAGACACGCATATCAGATCTTTTATCTTTTTTAACGTTACTTCCCTGTCAGGAAATTCCTGGATAGCCGTAAATTTGAAACCCATTTGATTCATGGCATTCCTCAGAACCGTAAAAGCTGAATTTGAACCTAAAAAATGACCTTCGGAAATCAATTTAAGACTTTCAGGAAAACCTAAAAGCAAAATATTTTCATTTCTTATCTCTTCAAGAGGATGACAAAGCGAAGGGGGCTCTATCCAGTTACCGGGAATGATTATATATAAATCCGGGTTATTCTTTTTAAGCCTTAAAATCTCTTCCCTGATTTCTTTATCATCCTTAAGGGCGTGTCTGTTGAAATAAATATCAAGGTTTTCCTTTTTTAAAAGTTCTATCCATTTATTTACAAGTTCGAGAGAAAAACTTGCCGGTTCTCTGGTATGAGAAGCTAAGACAATACCTATCTTTGACTTTAAGTTCTCCATTTTTATATCTCCTTAAAAAAACTTATTCTTAATTTCCTTAATTGTCATAAAATTTAAATATTTCTAGTTAAATATTTATAGGATATTTCCCGTATTTCTTAATAAAATCAACCATTTTAAACATATTATTCATGTGAACCGGCGTCGGCTGGATACAATGTGCGCCACCCATTATATATCCTCCTCCCGGAGCAACACCTCTTATCAATCTGGTTAATTCATCATATAATTCTTTTTCCGTACCGAAAGGCAGTACATATTGATTATCTACGGTACCCCAAAGGGTTAATTCTTTACCATATTTTTTCTTAATCTCTACAGGGTCCATACATTGCGGCTGAACAGGATTTAAAATATCAAGACCGATTTCTATAAAATCTTCAATTATGGGTTCGATATAACCGTCACTGTGATGGGCAAATTTAACATTTTTATTTATTTTTCTTAATTCGGAATAGATTTTAGCAAATCTTGGTTTAAAGAATTCTATAAACTGCTCTTTTCTGATAAACATCCTGTCCTGCATCCCAAAGTCATCACCTGTCCAGATAATATCGACCCCCATTTCAACCAGTCTTTTTCCGGCTTTTATGTAAAAGTCCGTAAGTTTATCCAAAATGTCGTTTACAAAATCTTCATTGGTTAAAAGATCCATGAGCCAGTTTTCCATGCCTCTTAAGTACCAGGCATTTTCAAATAAGGTACATGCAATACCACCAACTATTACAAAATCTTTTTTATATTTTGCTATTAGTTTCTCAACCACCTTATATCTGTGGTTATCTGACGGATCCGGAAATTTATAACTTGCATAGTTGTCTAAATTTTCCAAAGGATGGTAAACCATCTCCGTATATATGCCTCCCTCATGAGGCACTTTTTTCCATCCTATACCCCATTCATCAGTATATTCATCTGTGTCTTTTAAATAATAATTAGCGCATACTCCTATCATATAAATTATCAACTCAGTGCCTGCTGCTATTTCTGCATCATAGTCTTTTGTGTGAGTTTTTTCTTCGATAACCTTTAAAACTTCCGGTGTTAAGTGATTACATATCGGAACTCTGTCAGGCTCTTTATGATCAAGAGCAGTAAGAACTCTTTCTCTGCTGTTCAATTTAGCCCCCCCATTTTAAAATTATTATTAATTAAAAAATCATCTCCAACTCTTAATAAATGTCCTATAAAGTTCAGTATCTACCTTATAATCTATTGGATAATTACCGTATTCTTCTCCAGCCTCATACATTGCAAGTATATTCTTCGTAGGAATAGACGGTAAAGCCGGAGAGTTATCAGTTGATAAAACATATCTTCCGCCAGGTGCGGCTACCCGGATTGTTTCCTTTACTACCTGCTTTACCTGCTCAGGTGTACCCAACTCCAATAATCTTCCCAGGTCAATATTACCCCATAAAGTAATTTTACTTCCATATTTCTCCTTAAGATACTTAATATCCATGTTGCAAAAGGACTGCAAAGAAATTAATGCATCTATACCGGCATCTACAAAGTCATCCATAATATCATTTAAATCTCCATCGGAATGGAAAACTACCGGAACACCTAAAGCTTTCTTTAATTCTTTAATCTGCCATTTTAAAAGAGGGAAAAAATACTTTCGCATATCATCGGGTCTGATAAATGTACCGAGATTTGATGCGATGTCGTCCCCGATTAATATTATATCTCCCCCATGCTTGAAACATTCTTTGGCAAGTTCCACATTGTATTCAACATATTTTTTCATAAACTTTACTAATTTTTCTCTTTCCTTATAAAACCATACCATATAATTCTCGAAGCCTGTAAGGTTAAACCACACTCCAAATATAGAGCTATCTGTTATGGGAAATACACATAAATCTGAATTCTTAGACCACAGCTCTATGTTTTTATATCCGAATTTTGATACATCCGGAAATTCATAAGTTTCCAGATCCTGGGGAGTTTTAATGACATGGTCGATCTTGCTTTCATTTTCGATTATTGTTATGATATTGCCAAAAATGTCTTTGACTACTTTTTTGTTGTCAATTTTTTTTACTTCGCTGAGACTAAAAGTTGGAAATACGGCTATCAGGTCGCTGTTTATGAGCTTTCTGAATTTTAACTGTTTTTCAAATTCTTCCCTCCCCATCTCCTCATACATCCACGCTGCCAAAGCATTCCCATAATCCTTTTTTGTCTCCAGACCAAGCGCCTCATCAACTATTTTAGGATGATACATAACCTCACCCTTGGCTATTCTATCCGGAATAATTCCATTTAAGATTTTTAACATTCTTTCTTTAGAATTCATAACTATTCCCCTTTGTATTTTAAATATCTTTTTTTCTGTCATCATAGAACCTGCTTTGATTTAAGTCTGTCAAGCCCCAAAGCAAATAATAATACTATACCACTGGTAACCATCTGATAAAAAGTAGATATATTCATAAGAACCATATAATTATTAAGAATTCCTATTAATAAAGCTCCCAGCAATGTCCTTCCTATTACTCCTTTTCCTCCGGAAAGACTTACTCCGCCCAAAACGGCAGCGGTAATTATTCCAAATTCCGTACCATCAGCCAAACTCCCTTGGACAGATCCAAGTCTTGCTGTCATAATGATTCCTCCTATTGCAGACATAACTCCGCCCAGGACAAAAAGCAGCATCTTTATTTTATTTGCATTTACTCCTGACAGCAGACTTACTCTTTCATTGCTTCCAATTGCATAAGTGTAAAGGCCGATTTTTGTATATTTAAAGATAATTATGAAAATTACATAAAGAACAATCATGATTATTACCGGCATCGGTATTTTAAATACATATCCTCTGCCAATAAATTTATATGCCTCTGTAATCTGATCCCCATAAATGGAATAACCTTTTGTATATATAAAGCACAATCCTCTAAAAATACTAAGAGTTGCCAATGTTGCAATAAAAGCAGGGATTTTTATATAAATTACCAGCAGTGAATTCAAAAAACCGGCTATTCCACCGGCAATAATACCGCAAACTATTGCAATTATTGGATTGATATTATAATGAACTATCATCCCAATAGTAACTACACCGGAAACTGCCATAGTGGATGCCATTGATATATCGATATTTCCGGATATCATAAGAATTGTTGTGCCAATAGCAACAATTGCAATTATTGAAGTTGCTCTTAAAATATTCATTATATTATCAAAGGTAAAAAAATTCTTATTGCTAAAGCTAAATACCAAAAATAAAACTGTAAATGCTATGGGTATCCCATATATCTCCCAGAAATTAGCCTGGATTTTAAACCTATTAGGTGAGGTATTTATGTTCTTGATTTCACTCACTATTTTTTTCCTCCTATTGCATAGCTGATAATTTCCTTCTGGTCAAAGTTTTCAATAATTTCTTTTATGATTTCACCGTTTCTCATTATCAAAATCCTGTCGCTTATCCTTAGCAGTTCTGGTAATTCTGATGAGATTATTATTATAGATTTTCCTTCATTAGCTAAGTCGTTAACTATGTCCAATAATTCATTTTTGGTTCCTACATCAACACCAACCAAAGGTTCATCCAAAATCAATATGTCGCAATCAGCAGCAAGTAATTTTGCCAATACCACTTTCTGCTGATTCCCGCCGCTTAAGTTTGCAACAATCTGATGAGGAGAAGGGGTTTTTATATTCAATAAATTTATATATTTTTTTGTTGCTTCCAAACCTTTTTTTTGTTTTAAAAATCCTAATTTTGATTCTTCACCATATAAAATGAAAGGAATATTTTTAGATATCGGTAATCCTAAAAAAATACCTTCTTCTTTTCTGCTCTCAGGTAAAAATCCTAATTTACCCGCAATCGACTTTTCAGGATTAGTATTTAATATTAATTTTGATTTAGAGTATAGTTGGCCTTCAATTTTATTTTGACCTGTAAAAATGGATTTAAAAAGTTCCGTTCTTTTTGAACCAACAGTTCCGTATATACCCAGAATCTCTCCGTATTTTAATTTAAAGCTCACATTCTTAACTCCGTTTGAGGTGCTAAAATCTTTTGCTTCAAGTACAATCTTGTCGCTATTTATCTTCTTAAACCTGTTTGTTTTAATTTTAGATAAATCTTTTCCAATCATTTGATTAACTACTTTATCTTTAACTTCCTGGTTATTTTCCACTTCCAAGGTATCTATCACCATTCCATCTCTTAAAATAGTTACATAATCACAGATGTTAAATATTTCATCAAGGTGATGGGAGATATATATTATTGAAACACCTTTTTCTTTTAATTTTTTAATAATCTTAAACAGATTCTCGATCTCTTTATCAGATAATGCTGATGTCGGTTCATCCATTAAAATTATCTTTGCATTTTTATTTACCGCTTTTGCAATCTCAAGCTGCTGCTTTTCAGATACTGACAAGCTGCTTACTTTTTTTGTGACATTAAAAGTGAACCCGAGATTATCCAATATCTTCTTTGCTTCATTATTCATTTTTTTAAAACTTATGAATCCGCCTCTCGAGAAAATACTCTCTTCGCCAAAAAACAGGTCCTGGGCTATTGTCAGGTCGTCAACCACACTTAATTCCTGATAAATGGTGGATATTCCCGATTTCAAGCTGTCTGCAGGATTTTTGTAGCTTACAATATTTCCATCTATCTTTATTTCACCTTCTTCTGGCGTGTATACACCTGCTATTATCTTTATCAAGGTTGATTTTCCGGCACCGTTTTCCCCTACTAATGCGTGGACGGTATTCTTTTTTATCTTAAACGAAACATTTTTTAAAGCTTGTACACCAGGGAAATATTTGCTTATGTTATCAATCTCTAATATATAGTTATTATCCATTTAGGAACTCCGATATTCATAGGAAATATAAATTTTTCTTATTATCAGGAGGGATGATGTAATTAATATCCCTCCTGATACAATTTAAACAAAATTAGTTTTTATTGCATTGGACCAAAAGATAATTTGAAATCTCTTATTTCTTTAACATTGTCTTTTGTAATTGGTACAAGGTCAACATATACATCCTTAGGCACTGTTTCACCTTTTATTAACTTAATTGCATTTTCAACAAGTGAAACTCCGGTTTTTTCAGGTCCTGCTTCAGCTGATACTAAAATTTTACCTTGTTCAACCAGATCGAGAGTCTTAAACTGATCGCCTCCGGTACAAATATATATGTCTTTATTAAGTACTTTTCCTGCGCTTTCCACTGCACTGATAGCACCATATGCGCCTGGATCGTTACAAGTTACAATAACATTAATATCAGGATTAGCTTGAAGCATTGTCTCAACGGTTTCCAGTGCTTTTGCTTCGTCGAAAGCATCAGATCTTGCAATAACTTTTGCATCAGGATAAGACTTCATTATTCCATCTAATTCACCTTGAACTCTTTGAAGCAGTCCTTCGCCAAGTACATCTGCTGACAATACTGCCATTTTTAATTTCATATCCGGTGCAATTTTCTTTAATGCTTCACCAAATGTCGTGCCTAACATCAAACCCCAATCAGATTCTTTTAAACTGACATAGACATCGGCATTTTCAAAAGTTGATACATGAGAAACAACAGGTATCTTTTTTGAATGTGCTTCATCTACTGCTGACCCTACTGCTACCGGGTCTAAACTGCATATAACCAATGCCTGTGCACCTGAAGTTAAAAGATTTTCCAGGCCGGTTACCTGTTTATCTAAATCCAATTGGGGATCGTCTATAAGCAGCTCGATGTTATTTTCTTTACATGTTTTTTGCATTCCAAGAATGACTCTCTGGAAATATTCCATTTGAGTCGTTAAAGGACTATAACCAATTTTAGAAATTACTACTTCCTTGGTTGTGGCTGCAGTTGTTTCAGCTGCTGTAGTTTCTGCTGCTGCAGTTGTTTCTGCAGCCGTAGTTACTGCCGCTGTTGTTTCTGTTACTGTCTTATTTTTGCAGCCTAAAAGACCACCCGTTAAAGCTAACGAGATCGACATTAACGTTATTAAAATCCATAATAGTGACTTTTTCATTTAAAATCCTCCATTTTTATTAATGTTCTCTTACTAATTTCTTAAAAATTAGATACAATATGACACTGAGGTTTACTAAGAGATGGGTATCTTCTCGGAAACTCACTAAGGGTAAACCTCATTTTCTTTTTTCAAATGGCTCCTCCTTAAGATTGCTTTGTATTAATGATGATAATAAATCTAAAAATTTTTTGTCTATTTACCAGCCTCCTTTATATCCTTCTTATAATTAAACCAATCTATCAATTAATTTTTTTATGTTTCCATAAAAAACATCTTCCAGGACTGCATCTTTACATAAACCCAATTTATTTAAAGCCTTAATAAATTCTCTGATTTGTTCATATAGAAAAAAAGTAAAATTTAACTGCATATCGTTGTTGCTTATGCTCCAGCTAAAAAGCTTTTCAGTCACGAAATAATGATTATCATTTATACATATATTTTTCCCCTTCATTAAGGAAACAGGCATATCGCTTCCAAAAATTATTCTTTTGCAGCCGATTTTTTTAATAACCAATTCAAATATTTCCCAATCATTGACAAACGAAATTTCAAAAAAAAGATTTTCTATTTTGCTTACTTGTTCAACTGCTTCGCTTATATCCCCTAAACAATAAGATCTGCCCAGGTGGGCAAGTAAAAATTTCACATCAGGATATTTTTTTGTCAAATATTTAACTTCCTCTATATTTCTATGATCTGCCAGCCTTTTCTTTCTGGGCAAATGAAGTAATATAAATAAACCTTTTGAATTTGCATAATCCAGAACATACTCATTTAGAAATTCATGGATACTTACTTCGTTATTTTCCTTCTTTGCCAAGCTGGGATATGGTTTGAAACCTAAGAAATTTTTAAACCCCTTTATTTTATTAAAAGTGTCGCCCTCTAACTTATCTTCCGGTGATGGAATATACAAACAATACTCCCCGGTATCTGCCAGTTTTAAAATATATTTATTTACCTTTTCGATATCAATCTGCCCTAAAGGATTTCCAAAAAAAATCCCAGTATATTTTTTATCCTGAAAAATTTCAGAAGAATTATCAGAAAATTCTTCGAACGAGTATTGCTGAAAGGCATCAAAATCATTAAAAGAATTATTCGGTTTTACTTCTTTAAATAATATATGCTCCTTCAACCATAAGTGAACGTGCGAATCGATAATATGATCAGGTAAAAAATTCTTTATCTTTTTTTCATAAATCTCTATATCCGATTTTGTTAAAGTAAATATTTTTTTCTCCATATGCTTCAACTTTGTTTTCAATAATTATTATTTTTTAACAACTGTAGAAATTATAATTTGGCAATTATTAAATCAATTCCTTTACTTCTTAAGACCTCTGCTATCTTTCTATCTATGTGTTCATCAGTTATAATTTTCTTGATTTTTTTTATATCAAATAGATTAATAGTTCCTCTTCTGTCAAACTTGCTGGAATCAACCGAACATATTGCTTCCTTGGAAATATCCATAAACCATTCTTTTGCTTTTACACTGTTCTCAGGATCGTAAATCTCCACAGTACCAATATTTTCATCGAATCCTCCCGAAGAAAAGAAAAACTTGTCAGCAATTAAATTTGTTGAAGAATTTATAAAAATGCTGCCGTCAAATCCGGCTATATCCTTATAAACTATGCCTCCGATGCTAATAACTATTATATTTTTACTGCTTAAAAGCAGCTGAGGCAATAATACCGAGTTTGTAATTATAGTTATTTTCTTATCTGTCTTTTTTATTTCTTCTGCTAAATAATATGAAGTTGATGATTCATCCAACGCCAGGGTTTCATTTTCATTAATTAATTTTACTGCTTCTCTCGCGATAGCTACCTTTTTTTCTTTATTATTGTTTAATCTTTTATAAAAGTTTAATTCAATATTTACATCTTTAACTATTTTTATTCCGCCATAAACCTTTTTGATAAGATTTTCTTTTTCAAGCACAGATAAATCTCTATAAACAGTAGGGATAGAGATTTTAAGAATTTCAGATATTTCATTGATTGTTATATTTTTATTTTTTCCAATTAAATCTAAAATTATTTCTTTTCTGTCTTCTTGAAACATTTGTATAATAAATGTTAATAATGAATGATAAATCTTAATAAATTATAATAATTTTAAATATAATATGTCAAGTAAAAAAATTTTTTTTAATATAATATTCTCTATTTTAACTTTGGATTGACTTTAAAAAAATTGAGCAGATAAAATCTCCGGTAATGAATATTCGGAGTCAGTAGCTTTGCGAATATTAAATGACAATCTTGAAGCTTTTAAGGAACTCGCTAAATGATCAAACTGGATGTTGCCCAAATTTTATATCTGAATTTTTCTTAAAGATGCCTTAGGTGAATTATTA
>JAMDEN010000092.1 GCA_023487035.1 Actinomycetota bacterium | reverse complement strand
GCTTCAAGATTCTGATTTAATTATATTAGCTGCAAGACCGAGTATGGGTAAAACTTCTCTTGCACTTTGTATTTTGAAAAATGCAAGCATTATAAATAACACTCCAGTAGCTATTTTTTCACTTGAAATGTCAAAGCAGCAAATTGCTCAAAGGCTTTTATGTTCTGAAGCAAGAATTGATTTAAACAGGATAAGGTCTGGAGATATAAGAGAACATGAATGGCCAAAGCTTGGACATGCAATAGAAAAACTTTCTGAAAGCAATATTTATATAGATGATGCACCAATACTTACAGTAATGGAATTAAGAGCAAGAGCAAGGATGCTTGTAAGTAATTATGGTGTAAAATTAATAGTTATTGATTATCTTCAGTTAATGCAATCAGGTACAAATTATAAGGAAAATAGAGTATTGGAAATAACAGATATTTCAAGAAATTTAAAAAGTCTTGCAAGAGAATTAAAAATTCCTGTTCTTGCAGTTTCACAACTTTCAAGGGAAGTTGAAAAAAGGCCGGATAAAAGACCAGTACTTGCAGATTTAAGGGAGTCTGGTGCAATTGAACAGGACGCAGATTTGGTTATGTTTATTTACAGAGATGAATATTACGAACGTGAAAACAGTAAGTCTCCTGGAACTGCTGAAATTCATATTGCCAAGCATAGAAATGGACCAACAGGTAAAATAGATTTAAAGTTTTCAAAAGAATATGCTTTATTTTTAAATTTAGATACAACACATTCAGAAGATAATAAAAATTAAAAAATTATTATATTCTTTTTAATACTTTATTAAATTATCAGAATTTAAAAAATATTTTGCAATTAGTATTTAATGAATACTAAATAAATTAAATAAATTTAATAAATTAACATTTTAAATTATCATTTAAAATAAGATTAAATGTTAATTTAGTTGTTAAAAATAATAAAGGAAATATATCATGTCAAATATTGTATTAATAGGGGCACAATGGGGAGACGAAGGTAAGGGCAGAATAACAGATTTACTTTCAAGTAAGGTTGATATGGTTGTAAGGTTTCAGGGTGGTGATAATGCAGGGCATACAGTAATATTTGAAGGTCAGGAATTTAAATTACATCTTATCCCTTCAGGAATTTTATATCCTGATGTAATTTGTGTTATCGGAAATGGAGTGGTTATAAATCCTGCAACTTTAATCTCTGAACTTAAAAATCTTGAAGAAAAGGGGATAAATACTCAAAATTTAAGAATAAGCTCAAATTGTCATCTTATAATGCCTTATCATATTGCTCTTGATAGTGCTTCAGAAAATAAACTTGGATTATCCAGGATAGGAACAACTAAAAAAGGTATCGGTCCTGCTTATGCAGATAAAGCAAGTAGAGTCGGGATAAGAATATGTGATTTACTGGATTCATCACTTTTTTTAAAAAAGCTTAAAGACGTTCTTGAAATTAAAAATGCAATATTAAGTAAGATTTACGGTTATGAAACATTTAGTACAGAAAAGATTTTTGAAGAGTATATAAATTATGCAAAAATTATAAAAAAATATGTAGTTGAAAGTACTTTTCTGATAAATAAAGCGCTTGATGAAAACAAAAATATACTTTTTGAAGGAGCTCAAGGCACGCTTCTTGATATTGATCACGGGACTTATCCTTTTGTAACATCTTCTTCTACAATTGCAGGAGGAGTTTTTACTGGTACAGGTATTGGACCTCGAAGAATTAATGAAGTTATTGGAATAACTAAATCATATTGTACAAGAGTTGGTGAAGGTGTTTTTCCAACTGAGGAAACTGGTGAGATTGGAAAATATATAAGAGAAAAAGGAAATGAATATGGTACAACAACAGGAAGAGCAAGGAGATGCGGATGGTTTGATTGTGTAATTATAAGATATGCTGGTATGGTAAACAATTTAAGCAGCCTGGCTCTTACTAAACTTGATGTACTTAGTGGAATACAAAAAATAAAGATTTGCACCAGCTATAAGATTAATGATAATATTTATGAAAATATAATGCCAAACTGTATTGCTCTTGAAAAAAGTAAACCAAATTACATTGAAGTTGATGGCTGGGAAGAAGATATTAGAAATATAACAGAATTTGAAGAACTTCCTTATAATGCAAAAAAATATATAAATGCAATCGAGGAATTAACAAAAATTCCTGTTTCTATGGTAAGTGTTGGTCCGGATAGGAATCAAATTATCATAAAAGATAAGAATTTAAAAAAGAATTATTTTTAATTTAATTTGATTAATATTTTAAAATTAAAGTTTATTATTAATTTTATTAAAAGTATTAAAGTCTTAAAAATATTTTAAAAATTAAAAGAGGTTTTTTTAAGGATGAATGTTTTGATAATTGGAAGTGGTGGGAGAGAACATTGTCTTGTATGGAAAATTGCACAAAGTAAACTGGTTAATCACTTGTTTGCAATTCCAGGAAATGCAGGTATTGCGCAAATTGCAAAATGTGAAGATATCCCTGTTTTAAAAGAAAATTTTAAAGATATATTGATTTTTATTAAAAAAAATAAAATTGATTTTACTGTAATAGGCCCTGAAGCACCATTAGTAGATGGAATTGTAGATTTTTTAAATGAAAATAATTGTCTTGCATTTGGTCCTGATAAGATAGCTGCACAAATAGAAGGAAGTAAGGTTTTTACTAAAAGAATTTGCATGAAATATGGTATTCCTGCAGCAAATGCAGTATTTTTTAAAAAATCTGAATTAGAAAATGCTATAAAATACATAAATAATTTAAAGGATGATAATTTTCCTTATGTAATCAAAGCAGATGGACTTGCTGCCGGTAAAGGTGTAATTATTACTAAAAATAAAAGTGAATTAAGAGATGCACTAACAGGATTTTTTGTAGAGGAAAAGTTTGGAAAATCAGGAGACGAGGTAATTATTGAAGATTTTATCTCTGGTTTTGAGATATCATTACTTTGTTTATGTGATGGGAATATTTTAATACCTATGGATTTAGCACAAGATTATAAAAAAATCTATGATAATGATATAGGTGGAAATACTGGAGGTATGGGAAGTTACAGCCCACTTACATTTATAAGTGGAGCTTTATATGAAAAAATATTAAATAAAATTATTTTTCCTACTTTTAATGCGCTTAAAGCTGAAGGTATTAATTATAAAGGTATTTTATATGGAGGAATTATTGTCAGGGAAAATGAACCATTTTTACTTGAATATAATTGCAGATTTGGAGATCCCGAAACTCAGGCAGTATTACCAAGGTTAAAAGATGATATCTTACCCTTACTGATTAATTGCACAAATGGAACTTTAAAAGATACAAAACTTAACTGGGAAAATAATAAAACAGTATGCGTAGTATTAGCTTCAAAAGGCTATCCTGAATCTTCATCTAAAGGTGATATAATTAGCGGCCTTGAAAATATTGCACAGGAAAGCAAGGTTCTGGTATTTCATGCAGGAACAAAAAAAGATAGTGATAAAATAGTAACAAATGGCGGAAGAGTATTAAATATAATTGCCAGTGCTGAAACTTTTAAAGAAGCAAGAAATATTGTTTATGACAGTATTAAAAAAATTAAATTTAATGGTATGCAATTTAGAAAAGATATAGCATTAAAAGTTGAAGAAATATAAAAAATCAGGAGGCAATAATATGTCAGAAAATAAATCCAGAATAGTAATTATAATGGGAAGCATTTCTGATGAAAATATAATGAAAGGTGCAGAGGAAATATTAAATGATTTTGATATTAAATATGAAAAAGTTATTTCTTCTGCTCATAGAAATCCCGAAAAAACAATAAATTTTGCTAAAAATTTAAAGACATCAGGATTTGAAGTAGTTATAGCAGGTGCAGGAAAAGCTGCGCACCTTCCCGGTGTTATTGCATCTCATACTACAATTCCTGTAATCGGGGTTCCTATAAAAACGGATGATTTAGGAGGTCTTGATTCTCTTCTTTCAATAGTTCAAATGCCAACTGGTGTTCCTGTAGCTACTGTAGCAATAAACGGCTCAAAAAATGCAGCTTTACTTGCAATACAAATATTATCTTTAAAATACCCTGAAATTAATAAAAAATTTGAGTTATACAAGATAAAAATGGGGAGCAACTAAAATTATTTTAAATTTTAATTAATTTAATAGGGATAAAGCTAATGAATGACAAAGTTAAAGTAAGTGTTAAAAATTTCGGTTTTTTTTATGGTGATACCAAAGTACTTACTGGTATAAATTTTGATATTTTTCAAAATACAGTTACTTCAATTATTGGTCCATCAGGTTGTGGAAAATCGACACTTCTTAGAACTTTTAACAGAATGAATGAGCTTTTAGGGAATGTAAAAGTAGAAGGAGATGTAAAAATTGATGGTAGTGATATTTATAAATCAAATGTGGATATAGTTGAATTAAGGAAGAAAGTAGGAATGGTATTTCAGAGACCTAACCCGTTCCCTAAATCTATTTATGAAAATGTTGCTTATGGACCAAGACTTCATAAAAAATATTCCAAGTCAGAATTAGATTTTATTGTTGAAGACAGTTTAAAAAAGGCTGCATTATGGGATGAAGTGCAAAATAAGCTTAATAAAAGTGCTCTTGATTTGTCAGGAGGTCAGCAGCAAAGGCTTTGCATAGCACGAGTCCTTGCCGTAGAATCTGAAATTTTGTTAATGGATGAACCAGCTTCAGCACTTGATCCTATTTCAACACAAAAAATAGAAGATTTAATTACTGAGTTGAAAAATAATTATACTATAATTATCGTAACTCATAATATGCAGCAAGCTGCAAGAATTTCTCAAAAAACTGCTTTTTTATTAATGGAAAAACAAGGCGAACCTGCAAAATTAATTGAATATGATGATACAAATAAAATATTTACTTTACCTTCAGATAAAAGAACAGAAGATTATATTACAGGAAGATTTGGATAAAGTTTAAATTATATTATTTATATTGATTTGAGTTTTTAATTAGTGTTAAATATATTCTTAAATTTATTAGTAAATATATTAAATTAAAAAAAATAAATTTTTTAAAAAAAAATTATTGTAAAAAATTTATTGCTTTAAAATATATTGATTAGTATTTTTGACATAAGGATTTTAATGCAATATAATACGTTCACATAATTTTGGCTTTTGGTGTTATTTTTTTATAATTGATTTTTTATATCAGGAGTAAATCTTAATGAAAGAATATCGAATAACTCAGGAAGGTTATGAGAAGTTATTAAAAGACCTTGATTATCTTGTGAAAGTAAAAAGAAAAGAAATTGCAGAAAGACTAAAAGAAGCAAAAAATGCAGGTGGAGATTTATCTGAAAATCTGGAATATGAATATGTGAAAAATGAACAGGCATTTGTTGAGGGTAGAATTGAACAGATAAACGATATTCTTCAAAATTTTGTAATAGTTGATAAGAAAGTAAATAAAGATGTTGTTGATATAGGTTCAGTAGTGGTAGTTAGAGATCTTGACTTAAATAAAAATAGAAAATTTGAGATTGTGAGCTCTGTTGAATCAGAACCCTCACAAATGAAAATTTCTGATGAGTCGCCCCTTGGTAGTGCTCTTCTTGGTAAAAAAATTAAAGATGAAGTTACAGTAAAGACACCTGGAAAAGTTTTTAGACTTAAAATTATCGATATTATCTAAAATCTAATTTCAAAATTTTATTAAAATTTCAGTAAAAATATATTTTTTTATTTTTATTATTAATATATCCTTTAAAAATTAAATTTTTTATTAATCGAAGTAATTAATAAAGCATTTAATTGAAATTTAATATAAATTTTATTTGTATTTTATTTTTTATTATAATTTTTTACATTTTATAAACAATGGATGATATAAAAAAACAAAACGAAATTTCTAAAGATATTTCTAAAGATGATGATATAGAAATTGAAAAATCACAATTAAATATTGAAAATATTGAGAATTCAGAAGCAGAATATCTGCTTGAGCTTGAAACACCTATTGCTGAACCATTAAGAATGAAACTTGAAAAGATAAAAGGTAAGAGAAAAAATGGTTCTGATTTTTATAAAGCAAAATTTGCAACTAATGCAGATTCTGAAACTATACATAAGAACTTCAATAGTATTGAAGCAGGAGAAAAAGTAGAAGGTAATTATAGTATAGCTGGACGAATAATGGCAATCAGAAAACACGGCAAGGCAACTTTTGCAGTTTTAAAGGATTTTTCAGGACAGATTCAATTATACTTAAATATAAAGAATTCAGGTGAAGAAAAATATAATGAATTTTTAGATCTGGATATAGGTGATATTATAGGGGTAAATGGTGTTGTTTTTAAAACTCATACTGGTGAGTTATCAATAAACGTTTTAGATTTTATTCTTTTAAGCAAATCCATAAGAATATTACCAGAAAAATGGCATGGTCTTAAGGATAAGGAAATAAGGTACAGGCAAAGATATCTGGACTTTATTGTTAATTCTGAAGTTAAAGAAACTTTTATTACAAGAATAAAAATGATTGAAGCTTTCAGAAAGTTTTTAACTTCAAGAGGTTTTCTTGAAGTAGAAACTCCAATGCTTCAGCCTATCCCAGGCGGAGCGACAGCAAAACCTTTTGTAACTCATCATAATGCACTTAACATGGAATTATATTTAAGAATAGCTCCCGAATTATATTTAAAAAGACTTATTATAGGTGGATTTGAAAAAGTTTTTGAGATAAATAGAAATTTTAGAAATGAAGGGATTTCTTATAAACATAATCCTGAATTTACCATGCTTGAATTTTATCAAGCTTTTGTTGATTATAATGATTTGATGCAACTGACTGAAGAACTTTTAAAATATGTTGCTTTAGAAGCTGCAGGAAAACTTAATTTTAATTATAGAGGTAATGAAATTGATTTTAATGGCTCTTGGGACAAAATGACAATGATAGATTCTATAAAAAACTTTACTGGTCTGGATGTTAATTTTGATAAGTCTATAGATGAACTAAGAAGTATGGCTAAAAAAAATGATCTTAAAATTGATGATAGTTTTGGCAAAGGCAAGATAATTAATGAATTTTTTGAAGTTTTTGTTCAGCCAAATTTAATAAAACCTACTTTTATTAAAGATTATCCAGTTGAAATTTCACCTCTTGCAAGAAAAAGTCCGGTAAATAATAATCTTACTGAAAGATTTGAGCTATTTATTGGTGGAGAAGAAATTGCAAATGCATTTTCAGAATTAATAGACCCAAGAGACCAGTTTGAAAGATTTAAATATCAGGTTAAAAGTAAAGATGAAGAGGAAAGAATTTCAGGTAAAATTGACATTGATTTTTTAAAAGCTCTGGAATATGGAATGCCTCCTACAGGCGGGGAAGGGATAGGTATTGACAGGTTTGCTATGGTAATTACTAATTCTTCTTCCATAAGAGATGTAATATTATTTCCATTAATGAAGCAGGAAAAAGATATCTGAAAATTATTAATAAAATTAAGTAAAGGAATGAAAAAATAAACTTATATATTTTAATGCTTTTAATACAGATTTCTGATAAAATTTAAAAATTTAGCAATTATTTTAAAAAGAATTTTAAAAAGAATAAAATATTAATACATTAATTATGATTAAAAATTTAATTTAATTATAAAAAAAATTAAGATTTTTTGTTGATATTTTTCTTTTTTTAATTATTTCACTTTTTCTGCTTGAGTTAATTTTTATAATCAAAAATGTTATAATCATATTGCCTTATAGTGTATAATAATTAACTTGTATTTTATTTTTTATTAATAAAAAATTTTTATAATTGAACGGAGTATTGATGATTTGCGATAATTGCAGAAAAAATGAAGCAACTATTCATTTAATACAATTAAATAATAATGGAGAAGTAAAAAAATTTGATTTGTGCAAGGAATGTGCTAAAGAATTAGCATTTTTATCTGATGAAAATATAAATGAAAGTGAATTTAATAATTCAACAAACATTCTTGCTATAGATTTAGGATTTTTTAATGAAAATGAATCTTTTGATTTTTTTAATAATTTAAATTCTGTTAATAAGGAAAATAAAAGATGTCAATATTGCAATATTTCTCTTAGTGCTATAAAGAAAATTGGCAGGGTTGGATGCCCTAAATGTTATGATGAATTTAAAGAAGAGTTAAATCCTTTAATCAAGCTGATACAAACAGGGATTGAACATAAAGGTAAAATTCCAATTAACAGTAATAGGCGTCTTAAAATTGAAAAAAAGATTAAAGATTTAAAATTTATGCTTGAAGAGCAAATTATAATAGAGAATTTTGAAGAAGCTGCAAAATTAAGAGATAAAATATCTTCTTTGCAGAAAAAACTTTACTATTCCGGCAGGAAGTTAAAAAAATAAATGGAAGAGAATATTTTAGTTAACCAAAATTTAAAAGATTTGAAATTTAAATACAACAACGAAAAACAACAAGTTGTTTTAAACAGTTATGTAAGTTTATTTCGCAATATCTCAGGATATAAATTTAATTCAGTTACTGATAAAACTGATAAGGAAGCAATATTAAATCTTGTAGCTGATGTAAAATCAAAGACAAGCTCTCTTAAAGGTTTTAATTTTTATAATTTACGGGACATACCAAGACTTCAAAGGCAATTATTAATTGACCAGAAAGTTATTTCCGGGTCAACTGTCCAAAAAATTAGCGGGAAAGCTGTGATAATTAACTCAAATTTAGTTGATAAAAATAAGCTTACCGCAATTACAGTTAATGAAGATGAACATTTAAAAATTGAATGTATTATGCCTGGCAGAAATATATCCAGTTGTTATAAGGAAGTTCTTAAGATAGAAAAAGATCTTGAAAAGAAATTAAGTTTTTCATTTAATAAAAATCTTGGTTATTTAACATCGAATCCTTCATTAATTGGTACTGGTCTTAAAGCAACTATTATTGTTCATGTTCCATCAATGGTAATTAGTACAAGAATTGTAGATTTTATAAAAAATTTAAATCAGACAGGATATGGAGTCAGCAGCTTTTTTGGTGAAGGAAATGAGATAATAGGTAATTTATTTCAAATATCCAATTTAATAACATTAGGGAAAAATGAAGAAAGTATAATTGAAGAATTAACAGCAATAAGTAAAAATATTATTGAAGAGGAAGAAGAAGCAAAAAAGGAATTAAAATCAACTGATAATTTTTCAATTGAGGATAGTGTTTACAGATCTTTTGGAATGATAAAATATGCAAAGCTATTATCTTTTGAAGAATCACTTGAACTTTTATCAATATTAAAGTTTGGTATTGATCTTGGGATAATAGATGAGATAAAAAAATTTGATTTTTATGAACTTATTAATTTAATTAGTGATTCAAATATAGAAATTAATTATATTAAAAATAAAAAAGCTACACTTGATGAGATTGATTTTATAAGAGCTTGTGTTATAAGAGAGAAATTATTGAAAGATTACAATTAAATTTATTTTTTATTTAATTTATTTCTTATTTTTGTAATATATAGTCATAATATAATTAGTCATAATATAATTTATTATAAGAGTTCGTTGTAAGAGTTTATATAAATTGCAATAATGATTTCAATCATTAATAAGCATTTCAGGGAAATGGATTGTGGTGAATAAAAATGTTTGAAAGATTTACTGAGAAAGCTCGCAAGGTTGTTGTAAAAGCACAAGATGAAGCGAGATTTTTAAAACAAAATTATATAGGGACAGAGCATTTACTTCTAGGGATAATTGATGAGCAGGAAGGAATTGCTGCAAAGGTATTTATTGAAATGGGCATTTCTCTTGAAGAAGTAAGGGCATCAGTTAAAAGCGTCATTACTGAAGGTTCTTCAGAATCTTATGAACACATACCGTTTACACCAAGAGCTAAAAAAGTCCTTGAGCTTTCTTTAAGAGAAGCTTTGCAAATGGGTCATAATTATATAGGCACTGAACATATTTTACTTGGTCTTTTAAGAGAAGGGGAAGGTGTAGCTGCAAGAGTACTTAACAGTCTTGGAATTACTCTTGAAAATGCTAAAGAGGTAATTAAAGAAATACTTAAGAAATATCCAACATATTCAGCAATAGACTCAGCTTCTTCGACAAAATCTGCAAAGAAGCCACTTAAGATATTAAGTCAGTATGGTAGAGACCTTACAACTTTAGCTCAAGAAGGCAAGCTTGACCCTGTAGTTGGACGAAAAAAAGAAATTGAGAGACTTATGCAAATTCTTTCAAGGAGAACAAAAAATAATCCAATACTTATTGGTGAATCAGGGGTAGGCAAAACTGCAATTGTTGAAGGATTTGTACAGCATATTGCATCAAAAGAAGTTCCTGCTAACTTACAGAATAAGAGAATATTTACATTAGACTTAGGTTCGCTTGTTGCTGGTTCAAGGTATAGAGGTGATTTTGAAGAAAGACTCAAAAAAGTACTTGCTGAAATAAAGGAAGATGGGGAAATTATTATTTTTATTGACGAAGTCCATAATCTTGTTGGAGCAGGTGCTGCAGAGGGTGCAATTGATGCAGCAAGTATATTAAAGCCAATGCTTGCAAGAGGAGAAATCCAGACTATCGGAGCTACTACAATAAGCGAATTTAGAAAATATATAGAAAAAGACAAAGCCTTGGAAAGAAGATTTCAACCTATTTATGTTGATGAACCTTCGATTTATGAAACTATTGAAATTTTAAAAGGTCTTCGTGACAGATATGAAAACTTTCATGGCATAACAATTACAGATGGAGCATTAAATGCAGCAGCTAAACTTTCTCAAAGGTATATATCCGACAGATTTTTACCGGATAAAGCTATAGATTTAATAGATGAAGCTGCTTCAAGGGTTAGAATAAGATCTATAATGACACCCCCTAATCTTAAAGAAATAGAAGAGAATATTGAAAAAGTAATCAGGGAAAAGGAAGAAGCAATATCAAATCAGGATTATGAAAAAGCTGCAGAATTAAGAGACCAGGAAAAAAAGTTACTTAAAGAAAAGATTGAAATAACACAATCATGGAAAAGACTTGAAAAAGCTGGAAAAGAGAAAGTTGATGAAAATGAAATTGCTGAAGTATTATCCAGTTGGACAGGAATTCCTGTATATAAACTAACAGAAGATGAAACTGCAAGACTTATGAATATGGAAGCAAGTCTTCATAAACGTGTTATTGGACAGGATGAAGCAATAAATATAATTTCTAAAGCTATTAGAAGATCGCGTTCCGGATTAAAAGATCCCAAAAGACCAATAGGCTCATTCATGTTTTTAGGACCATCAGGAGTTGGGAAAACCGAACTTGCCAAAACGATAAGTGAATTTTTATTTGGAAAAGAAGAAGCCCTTATTCAAATTGATATGTCTGAATATATGGAAAAGCATTCTGTATCAAAACTGGTTGGTTCTCCTCCAGGTTATATCGGTTATGATGAGGGAGGCCAATTAACAGAAATGGTAAGAAGAAAACCTTATAGTGTAATTCTTCTTGATGAAATAGAAAAAGCTCATCCTGATGTATTTAATATACTACTTCAAATTTTTGAAGATGGGCATTTAACTGATTCTCAAGGGAAAAGAGTTGATTTTAAAAATACTGTTATAATAATGACTTCTAATTTAGGAGCAAAAGAAATACATAAAAGCAATCCATTTGGATTTCAAATAACGGATAATGAAGATTTTTCTTATAATGATATTAAGAAAAAAGTTATGAATCAGTTAAAGGAAACTTTCAGGCCCGAATTTATTAATAGGGTTGATGAAATTGTGGTATTTCATAAGCTTACGAAAGAGCAAATTTATCAAATAATTGATTTAATGATTTCCAGAATTGAAAATCAGCTTGAAAACCAGGGAATAGGTATTGAACTTACTGAATCTGCAAAAGAATTACTTATTAAGAAAGGTTATGACTCAGTTATGGGAGCAAGACCTATGAGAAGGGCAATTCAGAATCTTATTGAGGATCCTATATCAGAGAAAATAATTGGCGGGGAGATTACTCCAGGCCATAAAGTTAAGATTATTGCTGATGCTGATGAGATGTTATTTGAAATAATAGATTATGATGAAGCTATTTTAAAAGTATAATATAAAATATAATTAAAATCATATTTTATATTATATTCATTATGCAGTAATTATAAATTGTTTAATTTTCATAATAAAAAATGATAAATTTAAAAGTATTAAAATTAAGAATATTTGCAAAACATAAATTTTAAAATCATTTTATCATTAAAAAATTTAAAATGAATTTTTTAATATAACATTAAAAAGATTTTTTACATTAATTTAAAAAAATTGTAAATGAATTCCAAAGAAGAAGAATTGCTTTTAAAATGCCTAAAAAGAGTTGCTCCCGGAACTGATTTAAGATTAGGAATAGAGTATATGCTTCAGGCAAAAACTGGAGGACTACTTGTATTGGGGGATTCTGAAGCAGTGCTTAAGATAACAAATGGGGGTTTTTATATCGGCTGTAATTTTACGGCAGCAAAATTATATGAATTAGGTAAAATGGATGGTGCAATAATATTAAGTTCTGATACAAAAAGGATTTTATACGCTAATACTCATCTTTTCCCGAACCCTGAAATTCCGACTTCTGAGACTGGAACAAGACATATTACTGCTGAAAGAACTGCAAAACAAACTAAGGAATTAGTAATTTCTATTTCTCAAAAAAGAGATGCTGTTACTTTATATATTGATAATATAAAATATATCCTTGAAGAGCCAAGAATTATTCTTTCAAAAGCAAATCAGGCAATTCAAACAATGGAAAAATTTAAAAATGGTCTTAACCATTTGCTTTTAAATTTAACAGTAAAAGAATTAGAGGGAATTGTTACACTTTTTGATGTTGCAAGCATCTTTCAAAGAGCGATAATAGTACATAAAACTGCAAAAGAAGTAAAAAAATATATTACTGAACTTGGGTCTGATGGAAGACTTCTTCGTATGCAAACTGAAGAGTTAATGGATAATGTTGAAGAGGACTATATAAAAATAATAAAAGATTATGTTTCAGATGAAATCAAAACAGAACCTGCAAAACTTAAGGAAAAAATATTAAATATAGAATCAGATGAAATTGTAGAACTGGAAACTATTTCAAAAATTTTGGGATATGGTTCAAATGAAAACTTAATTGAACTTGCTGTTCAGCCAAGGGGTTATAGGATTATTTCTGAAGTAATGAGACTCCAACCAGGTGTTATTGCAAATATTATAAACAAATTTGGAAATCTTAAAAACATTATGGATGCGAGTCCCGAAGATCTTGCAGCTGTTCAAGGTCTTGGTAAAGCTAAAGCTAAATCTTTTTTAGAAAGACTTAAAAAATATTCAGAATATTATTTTTATAATGATATTTATAATGGAAAAGGGGGATTGGATTCTAAAATAGTTTTATAACTGAAATCTAATCCCAAGTGGTGGTTTTTAATGATTTTTTTAATTTTTAGACTGACTGAAATTATTGGCCTAACAATCGGAATATTGTTAGGCTTACTTGTGTTATTATTAAGATCCATTCCTTTTTTTGGAACATTCATGTCAATTTTTATTGTAGTTATTTTTTCTTTTGCATGTATAATTCTCTTTTTAAGAGATAATCGATTAAAAATTTATATTTTAAGATTAAATAAAAGAGTTAAGGATATAAAAGACATCCTTCAAACTTCTACAAGAAGAAAGATTTTTTCTAAAACTGTTACAAGTGGAGAATAATGAATTTAGGTATAATAACAGCAGCAGGGAAAGGAACCCGTTTAAAAGCTGATATAAATAAACAATTTATAAATTTATGTGGTAAGCCTATATTAGCACATACGATTGGTATTTTTCAGAGGGCATCACTTATTGATGAAATATTTGTTCTTGTACCGCAAGAATTTGTTGAATATACAAGAAAAAATATAGTAAATAAATATAATTTTTCGAAGGTAACAAGAATTATAACAGGCGGGGAAACAAGACAGGAAACAGTTAGTAATGCATTAAAATTCACCCCTGATTATTGTGATATAATTTCAATACATGATGGTGTAAGACCTCTAGTGTATTCATCAGATGTAAATAATCTTATTGAACTATTAATTGATTCAAATAAAAAAGATTCTAAAGTTCAGGGGGTAATACTTGCTGCAGCTGCTTATGAAACAATAAAAAAAATAGATAAGAAAGAAGGTATTGTAAAAACAATTCCAAGAGAAGTAGTTTATCATGCCCAGACTCCACAAACATTTTTTAAAGACGCACTTTTAAAAGCTTATCAGCTGGCAGAAAAAGATAATTTTATTGGAACAGATGATTCAATGTTAGTTGAAAGAGCAGGGTTTAAAGTTAAATTTTTAAAGGGTAATCATGAGAACATAAAAATTACCACGCCAACTGATCTTTTTCTTGCAGAGCTTATTATTTCAAAAAATGGAATTCATTAACTTTAAATTACTTTAATTTAAAGTTTATTCTAAAATTAATTTATTAAAAATTTTATTATATAAATTATTATTAACTATGATAACAATTTACGTATTGTGAAATTTACAATCTATTGACAAATGTCACCATCAAATATTATTAAAAATACAAATCGTAAATCGTAGCTATGAGTAATAAAATGAAAACAGGAAAGTAAAATGAAAATAGGAATTGGTTATGATGTTCATCGTTTTGATGAAAACAGAAAATTAATTTTAGGAGGAGTTGAGATTAATCATAATAAAGGGCTTCTTGGGCATTCTGATGCTGATGTTTTAATTCATGCTATAAATGATGCAATTTTAGGAGCATTAGGGCTTGGAGATATCGGCATACATTTTCCAGATACTGATATGAATTTTAAGGATATTTCAAGTCTTATTTTACTTAAAAAAGTAATAACAATGATGAAAAATAATGGGTTTGAGATTGTTAATTGTGATAATATAATTATTCTTGAAAGACCAAAAGTATTTCCATATATTGATTTAATGAAAAAAACATTATCAGCGACAATGGAAATTAATCCAATTCAGTTAAACATCAAAGCAACAACTACTGAAGGTTTGGGATTTTGCGGCAGAGAAGAAGGAATTGCTGCACAAAGTATAGTTTTACTAAATGAATTATAAAATTTTTATTTATAATTTTCTTTGTTTTAATTTACAAAATTTTTAAAAAATTAAAAATTTTGTGCAAATAGCTTAGGGTTTTTGTTGATTATAATGATTCATATTGCCGTGTTTTAATAATGTTATATTTTTAATTTTAATTTTATTTAATTTTTAATATCATATTGTATTCAAATTATGATATTGTTATTTAAATTATATAAAATATTTTAAAGTTAAATTTATTTTTTACTTAAAAATTTTTTAAATAAAATTAAATATATCTGAATATAATAAGTTTTTTAAAAAATAACTTTAAAACTTTAAAAAGTAAGGTAAAAATTGGAACAAAATAAACCAAGATTCAGATTTGCACCTTCTCCTACAGGAGGATTACATATTGGGACCGCGAGGACAGCGCTTTTTAACTGGCTTTCTGCAAGAAGCATGGGTGGTGATTTAATTCTTAGAATTGAGGATACAGATTTAAAAAGATCCACAAAAGAATATGAAGAATCAATAATAAATGATTTAAAATGGCTCGGGCTTAATTGGGATGAGTTTTACAGACAAAGTGAAAGATTAAATTTATATAAGAGCGAAGCAGAAAGATTGTTAAAAGAAGGCAAAGCGTATATGTGTTTTTGTAGCTCTGAAAGGCTTGAAGCTTTAAAAGATAAATTAATTTCTGAAGGAAAACCTTTAGGTTATGACAATAAATGCAGGAATTTGTCTGAAGATGAAATTAATGATAACTTAGGAAAAGGAATTGAATATACAATAAGGTTTAAAGTTAATCCTAAGGAAATAAAATTTAACGATTTAATAAGAGGTGAAATAAAATTTTCTTCAGAAGTAATTAGTGATTTTGTACTTATTAAGTCAGATGGTACTCCATCATATAATTTTGCTGTAGTTGTTGACGATAATGATATGAGAATTACTCATGTTTTAAGAGGTGAAGACCATATTACTAATACTGCAAGGCAAATAATGCTTTTTGAAAGCCTTGGATACAAAATACCGTATTTTGCACATTTATCGATGATACTTGGTAAAGACGGTGCAAAGTTAAGCAAGAGACACGGGTCAACAACCATAACACAATTTAAAGAAGAAGGATATTTAAATGAAGCAATAGCAAATTATTTGTCGCTTCTTTCATGGGCTCCCAGAGATGGAGAAGAAATTTTTTATTTAAATGATATTTTAAATAAATTTAAAATATCTGACATTTCAAAAAACCCGGCAATTTTTGATGTTGATAAACTAAACTGGTTAAATGGGAATTATATAAGAAAAAAAGCAAATGAAGAACTCGTGGAGCTAGTTTTACCTTTTCTTATTAAAGAAAATATAATTAAAAGTATTGATATTAATGAACAAGCAAGCAGGAATAAAATAATTAAATGTGTTGATGCTTTTAAAGATAAAATTAAAACCTTAGCAGAATTTCCTGTTTATGCAAAAGATTTTTTTTCTGATAAAATTTCATATTATGATGAAGATGCAATAAATATATTAAAATCTGATACAAGCATAAAAGTAATAAATATGTTTGCAAATAAGCTAACTCAAATATCTGATAGTATTAAAACTATTAAGGATAATACAGATAATAGTAATATACTAACAGAAGACTTGGCTAAAGAGATAATTAACGAAGTTGGCTCTAGCCTTCAAGCTGAAAATATAAAAGGTAAACTGCTTTATATGCCAATTAGAGCAAGCCTTACCGGTAAGGTTCATGGCCCTGATCTTCCCAAAGTAATTTCAATACTTGGGAAAGAAGAATGTTTAAAAAGAATTAATCAGACAATTTCGTTTTTAAATAATAATAAAATTTGATAATTTTTTTCTTTTTAATATAAATTGAACTAAAATCTATAAAAAGATTATATATTATATATTTATATATATATGTATTTTTGCTAAAAATTATAATGTTTTTATATATTGAAGATAAAGATATTTGTAATTAAGATTTTAATAAAGCACATTAAAAAATACATTAAAATAAAAAAAATTAAAATTTTTAAATTAGATAAAAAAAATTAAAAAATTATTAAAAAATTAAAAAAAGATATAAATATGGGGCTAATAGCTGAATTAAAAGAACAAGTTAAGGTAGCAAAGGAAAAAGATCCTGCTGCTGTAAGTGCATTTGAAATTATATTTACTTATTCTGGAGTTCATGCAATTATTTCTCATAGAGTTGCTCATTGGCTTTTAAAACATAAAATCCCATTCTTTCCAAGATTTATTTCACAATTTACTAAATTTATGACTGGAATAGAGATTCATCCTGGCGCACAAATTGGCAGACGTTTTTTTATTGACCATGGTATGGGAGTTGTAATTGGAGAGACTACAATAATTGGGGATGATTGTCTTTTGTATCAGGGAGTAACTTTAGGAGGAACAGGAAAGGAAAGAGGTAAAAGGCATCCTACTCTTGGCAACAATGTAATTGTTTCAGCAGGTGCAAAGGTACTTGGTTCGATAACTATCGGCAATAATGTTGTTATTGGAGCTGGAGCAGTAGTTATAAATCCTGTTCCTGATGATTGCACAGTTGTAGGAGTTCCCGGCAAGATAGTTAAGATTAAAGGAGAGAGAGTTCTTTCTGATGAATTTCATAGAATGAATTTACCTGACCCTGTAAATGATTTACTTCTTGATTTGAAATCAAGAATTGATTTACTGGAAAAAGAATTAAAAGAGATTAAGAAAAAATAAATTAACAATTGTAAAAAATATAAAGAATAAAACAAATTTAAGAAAAAATAAGTTTAAAATTTAAAAAAATTTATTTAATTTATTTAAAATAAAAGGGAATTAATTTTGAGCTTAAAATTATATAATACTATTACAAGGAAAAAAGAAGAATTTATACCTTCTGAGAAAAATATTGTAAGAATTTATGTATGTGGTCCTACCGTTTATAACTATATTTCAATAGGTAATGCAAGACCGATAATTGTTTTTAATATGGTCAGGAATTATTTAAAATTCCTTGGCTATAAAGTTATTTTTGTACAAAATATTACTGATATTGAAGATAAAATTATTAATAAAGCAAATGCTGAAGGGGTTGATTTTAAAGTTATTACAGACAGATACATAAAAGCTTTTTTAGAAGATATTAATACCCTTGAAATAAGTAGTATTGATGAAATGCCTCTTGCAACAAAGATGATCGATGAAATTATAGATATAATAAACAGGATAATAAAAAATGGATATGGTTATGTAGTTAATGGCAACGTTTATTTTGATGTTTCAAAATATAAAGATTATGGCAAGCTTTCAGGTCAGAAAATTGATGAAATGAAAGATACAGATGAAAATGATTTTGAGAAGCAGGATAAAGTTGATTTTGCATTATGGAAAGAAGCAAAGCCTGGTGAACCGAGTTGGGAAAGTCCATGGGGAAAGGGAAGACCAGGCTGGCATATTGAATGTAGCGCTATGTCTATAAAACATTTAGGATTTGGCTTTGATATTCATGGTGGTGGTTTGGATTTGATTTTTCCTCATCATGAAAATGAAATAGCTCAAAGCGAAGCAGCTTTTCCAGATAAGGGTAATTTTGTAAAATACTGGATGCATAATGGAATGATAGAAGTAAAAGACAGAAAAATGTCTAAGTCAGATGGGTTAAAAGAAGACTGGATATTAAAGAATCTTCTTAAAAAATATTCTCCAAATATAATAAAATTTTATATGCTTTCTACACATTATAGAAGTCCACTTGAATTTAGCATTGAAAAACTGGGAGAATCAAAAAAAGCATTTGAAAAAATAATTAACACAATTCGAAATATTACATTTATTATTAATAATGATGAAAATAAAAAAGTAAGCAACATTACCTATGAAATTAAAAATAAATTAGAAGCTAATAAAACAAAACTTAAATCTTTTTTAACGACTGTAAAAGAAGATTTTATTTCTGCAATGAATGATGATTTTAATAGTGCAGAAGCAATAGGTATATTATTTGAAGCTATTAAAAATTTAAATGGAATTATGCAAAGCAGTGATTTTGTTGCTGATAATGAGATTGTAAGTTATTTAAAATCTTTTTATGAGGAAATTACAGATTTATACAATATTTTTGGAATTAATTTAAATAAGGAATTAAAAGAAGATTTAATGATTTTGCAAACAGAGAATATAAACCTGGATGTTGAAGAAATTGAAAATTTAATTAAGGAAAGAAATGAAGCAAGAAAAAATAAAGATTTTAAAAAATCAGATGAAATAAGAAATAAATTACTTAATAAAGGAATATTGCTTGAAGACAGAAAAGAAGGTACTATCTGGAAAGTGCAGAAGTAGAGTCCTGGATGTTTAATTTAAATAATTTAAAATCAAATTTAGAGTTAATTTGCGGGATTAATCCTGTTTATTCACTTTTAAAAACAAATATCGGCAAAAGAAAAATATATGAAATTTACTTATCAAACTCCAAACAATCAATTCCCAAAATAAAAGAAATTTTAATTCTTGCAAAAGAAAAAAAGATTCAAATTAATGTTTTAGAAGATAAAAAATTTGAAGAAATTATTGGTGATATACAAGTAAAAACTCAAGGAGTATGTGCAAAGGTTAGCAACTATACTTATTATGATTTTGATTTATTTTTATCTAAAGAAGCAAATAGGAATTCAAGACTTGTAATTTTAGATAATATAACTGACGTGGGTAATTTTGGAGCAATTATCAGAAGCGCATTTGCATTTAATTTTGATGGCATTGTTATTCCAAAACATAGAAGTGTTGAAGTAAATAAAGATGTTAATAGGACTTCAGCAGGTACACTTGAAGAAGTAAAAATTTTCCAGGTTTCTAATTTAATTCAATATATAAAATTATTAAAGAGTAAAGGATTCTGGATTTATGGAACGGATACTGAAAATGATATAAATGTAAAATCAATTGATGATTTAGACTTTATTTTTCCAATGGCGTTGATTTTAGGAAGCGAGCATAAAGGCATCTCAAGGCTTGCAAAAGAAAATTCTGATTTTTTATTTAAAATTGATATTAATGAAAAATTAGATTCAATTAATGTTTCAGTTGCTGCGGGTATAATTTTTTATGAAATTAATAAAAGATATAAAAAAGTTTAAAAAGATAAAAAATAAATAAAAAGTTAAAATTAAAATACAGTATAAAAAAATATTTATTTATTCTATTTTATGAAAACTTTAGTTGTTATAGATGGTTATAACTTTATTTTCAAGTATTTTAAAAATAATTCAATTAAAGAAAACAAACTTGAATTTTTGAGAGAAAAGCTAATACAGGATTTAATTGATTATAAGCATAGTTACAACTTTGATATTGTTGTTGTATTTGATTCAAATAAATCATTAGAAAAGCACAGTCATTCTTTAAAAATTACTGTCTGTTGAATATTATCAGAAGTAACTATGAATTTCCTGTCATAACCTTCTCTTAAATGTGCAATTTCTTCTATAACACTGTCA
>JAMDEN010000165.1 GCA_023487035.1 Actinomycetota bacterium | reverse complement strand
TAGTTAGATAACTTATAATAATTAACGCGCTTGAGTACACCATCACACTCCTCGATAGCTCAATGGTAGAGCGTTCGGCTGTTAACCGAAATGTTGTAGGTTCGAGTCCTACTCGAGGAGCCAAACACTACATTTAAAATTATTCTCCCTGCCGGTGCCGGTAAGAATTTCTTTATTAGAATTAGAATTCTTGTCTTTGCCAGTGGCTGCCCGCACACAGCCACTGGCAGCTTTCTGGTAAGGGCTTTACCTGTAATAGATAGAAACTGCTATCTCATCCTTTGAATAATCCACCTTATTTATGAACTTTTTTACCCAGAGGTTCTTATCAATTCCTTTTTTCAGGGGGAGGATTTTAATAAAGTGCTGGAGAGTATGCATAAAGATTTCAGGTGAAATTTTCATATTTTCAGGGGATATATGAGATGGTTCGAGTCTCAAACGGTAATCCTTTTTGTTAAAATTAAGCTTAAAGATCAAACTATCAATATATTGCTTATCCTGCGATAATCTTTCCAGGTTTTGGAATATGTAATTTTCTAATCTAGTAGCATTTACTTGTTTTGTACTGCAAAAATCCCAATCTTTTTTTAAAGTGCTGGTACATCTGTAATAGCGGTATCTTTTTAGTTTACCTTTTTGCTTCTTATTAGTATTGGAAGGAGTCATATATGAATTGCATTCTTTGCATTTAATTAAACCTGATAATAAAAAATTTTTACTCAATCTTGTTTTTTTGATTCTTTTTTTATGTATATCTTGAACAATATTAAATAAGTCCTCGGAAATAATCTGTTCATGATTTCCCTTTAATAACTTTCCATCATATTTTATTTTTCCAGCATAAATCGGATTTCTTAAAATTGTGAACACCCTGCCTTTTGAAATATTTTTCTGTTTGGCTATTTTTGCAATAGATATACCGGAAATATAATTTTCATAGATTACTTTTATAGCTTCCGCCTCATGACTGTTAATGATCAATTTTTTATTCTCTGATTTATATCCAAATGGGACAATATCTCCATTCCACATACCTTTTTGGGCGCGCTGAACCATCTTATCTTTGGTTCTCTCGCTTGCAAGTTCTCTTTCAAATTGTGCAAAGGTAAGCATAATGTTTCTAAGTAGCCTTCCTGAAGGTGTTGATGTATCAAATCTTTCAGTAACAGAAATAAAATTAACATCGTATTTATCAAATAATTCAATTAAGCTATAAAAATCCTTAGGTGATCTGGTCAATCTATCAATTTTATAAGAAACAACAAGATCTATCTTATTTTCTTTAACATCATTAATTAAATTAATTAGAGCAGGACGATTAATATTGGCACCGGTAAAACTAAGATCAGAGTATACTTTAAATACTTCCAGATTTTCCTGGCTAGAAATGAAAAGTTTTATTTTTTCTTCCTGTGCTTCACAAGAATTGAAATTTACTTCCGCTTGATTATCAGTAGAAATCCTTGTATAAATTGCACATTTTAATTTTTCTTGAATTTTGTTCATCTTTTAAATAAAATAGCCTTAAAATACCATGTAATCAAATATAGTATTACGTTATTGTATTATAATACTATCTAAGAATCAAGGAAAAGTATGTATTTAAAAAACTTAGTCAATACTAGAAAGCAAAAAGGTTGGTCGCAAGAAAAATTAGCAGTGGAATCAGGGATTTCATATAACACAATAATAAAAATTGAGCGTGGTGGAATAAAAAATCCAAAAATTGAAACAGTTATTAAATTGGCCAAAGCACTGAGTGTTACAATAGATGAATTGGTAGAATAATTAAAATAGGTGAAAATAAAAGGATAAGGTATGGAAGAAAATAAAACAGATAAAAAAGAAATAGAAAATTTCATTTATATTAGAGATGAATTTCTCTCTGCTTATAAAGACTCCCAAAATGAAAAACATTTTATTAAATTATTTGATAAGATTGGTAAAGATAATGTTAAGTTTGAAGAAAATGACCAAAAATTATTAAATGAGATTAAATTACGAATTAGTTGTTTTTTTCAAGAAATCTTGAAATTAAATACAGTTTCTTTTCTTTTTGGAACTGGATCCTCAAAACCTTTAGGAGCAAAAAGCATATTTGAAATCCCAAAATCTATTTGTTTAAAAATTCAAGAAAATAATTTAGCTAATGTTTGTGGATCATTAGTCAATTGTTATAATTCTTTTAAATGTGATAAAAAAGCTGGTTGTAAAATTAATTTAGAAAAATTTTTGGGGGGATTAATCAGATTAGAGAAAACTATTACAGACTTTGATAGAGCAATTAAATTTGATAAAGATTTTTTAGAAAAAATTAAAAAATTAATTCAAATAATCAAAACTGAATTATTTCTTTCTTGTAATGTTCCTAACATTGAAAATATAAGTGATGATTTTTATAAAAATGATCCTTTAGGAGTTCATAGAGAATTCTTTAAAAAAATATTAGCAAGACCTTTAAATTTAAAACGAATTAGTTTATTTACAACGAATTACGACCTTTTATTTGAAAAAGCAATGGATGATTTAGGAATTATTTTTATTGATGGGTTTATAGGTAATATTAAAAGGATATTTAAACCTGAAGTTTATAATTATGATTATTACTTTCCTGCATCTACAACAGAAGGAAATGTTCATAGGCTAGATAAAGTTGTTCACCTTTATAAGTTGCATGGCTCATTAGATTGGGTAGAATGTACTCCCAATTCTAAGAATATTTTTGGTATAGAACAGATAAAAGATGGTTCGGATTATAACAAAAGCAATTTAATCTATCCCCAGCCTATGAAAGAGGAAGAAACTATAGGGTTTCCTTATTCTGAAATGTTCAGACGATTTGCTACAATTATTCAGCAACCTCAAAATGTTTTAATCACTTATGGATATGGATTTGGAGACGAGCATGTAAATAGGGTAATCTTTAATGCACTATCTATATCTACTTTTCATTTAGTAGTAATTTCTTATAACTGGGCACAGATTAAAGAGTTTTATGAAAAGGTAAAAGATGATGCACGAGTGAGTTTTTTAATTGGAGAATACCTAGGAGATTGGAAAAATTTTGTTTTTGATCTTCTACCAGATATTAAACAGTTAGAATTAGAGGAAAGAATATTAAAGACTATGAAGAGATTAAAAGGTGAAGAAAAAGAGGCTGATAATATCGAAAGGATTGATTGATTCCTATGGAAGAGGATAGAAATATAGGTAGAGTGTTAAATGTGGATAGTTTTCGTATTCTTGTTGAAATTGACAAAGAAAATAAAAGCCTTACTAAAACACATTATTTCGGAATATACCCGGTAGCAAGAATCAATTCTTATATAACTATTCCTGTAGGTTATGAAAAAATAGTAGGGCATATTACAAAAGTACAGATGTTTACAGAAGTAAATGAGTCAGTAAATAAGACTACTATTACTTTACCTGATGTTAAAAGATTAGTATGGGCAACAATGATCGGTACTATAAAAAAGAAAGGAAGTGAGGAGTATTATGAGCAAGGAATAACTTCTTTTCCATCATTAGATAATCCTGTTTGTTTTATTTTACAAGATGAACTAGATATTATATTTGATAAAAAGACTGAGTACACACCATACAATACTGAGACTAAAAATAACTATTATTTTCCTATTGGCAAAAGTACAACATTTCCTGATTATGAGATTAAAATTGATCCAGATGCATTATTTAGTAAACACGTAGCAGTTCTTGGTAATACTGGATCTGGAAAGTCGTGTACAATAGTTTCTTTAATTCAAACATTATTGAAAGAAGATTTCAGAAGTAAAAAAATAACAAATGCTAATTTTATAATATTAGATACTAATGGAGAATATAGTAATGCTTTTATTAGAAAAAATGATGACATAAAAAAGATTAAAAAAATAGGTGATTGTTTAACTATTGATAAAGAAGGTTTAAAAATACCCTATTGGTTCATGAATTTTGATGATTTTAAAACACTCTTTAAGGCAACAGAAAGTAGCCAAGCACCAGTATTAAATGATGCTTTAGTTTTAGCGAAAAACATGTCTTCAATCGAAAATCCACTTCCATTAATTGTTATTCTAAATTATGAGTTAAAACAAATAAAAACAATTATATTAGACCAAAATATTGATGCTTATCGTAAAACACAAGATATTCAAAAAATATGTTCAGAAATTATACCTCTAATGGAAAGTAATATTACAGTAATCAATAATTATTGTGCTAAATTTGATTTTGATTACAGCAATAATGTTTTATCTAAATTGAAAGAATTTAGTGCTTTTTTTTCTTTGAGACCAGGTAAGAATTATTACATTAATTTATCTGCAGAAAATTTTTTATTTTTTACAGCATTTTATGAAGAAATCCAAGTTGATTTAGATAAACTAGTAAGTTATTTTAGAAATTTAAAAGATTCATTCAATGTTGATTCTCCTGTTTATTTTCCTTTGCAAGATTTTATTGAAAAATCCCTCTCTGCAGCTATGAATATACAAGGTCGAGAAAATAGTAGGATTAGAGAATATTGTTCTACAATGATTTTACGCATTAATTCTTTTTTTAATGATGAACGCTATAAAATACTTTTTGATAATTATGAAGCTCACCCATTTGCTTTGGCTACTTTTTTAAGGTACTGTTTTGGCAAAATGTCTAAAGTAAAAATGGATGAATTTGGAAAAGATATTAATGGGCGGAAGACAGGAACACCGCCATTTTTAAATTATTATCAAAATAAAGTTGACTCTAAAAAAAAGAATCATCAAATAGTGATATTTGATATGAGTTTATTACCTTCTGATATTTTAGAAAATATTACTGCACTTATAGGTAGATTAATACTAGAATTTTTGCAAAGAATGGGTAAAAATAAAGAAAAAAGAGGAACTTTCCCAACTGTATTGATATTAGAAGAAGCACATAACTATATACCAGAAAAGAAACATGATGGAGAAAAAGAAGCAATATCAAAAACTATTTTTGAAAGAATAGCAAGGGAAGGAAGAAAATTTGGTCTTAGTTTAATTGTTTCGTCTCAAAGACCAAGTGAACTATCAAAGACCGTGCTTTCTCAATGTAATTCTTTTATTGTGCATAGGATTCAAAATCCAGAAGATCAAAAATATATTCAAACAATAGTACCTTCTATTAATGAAGATCTACTTAAACAATTACCATCGTTAGCTCAAAGGACAGCTTTGATTTTTGGAGATTGCGTTCGAACTCCTGCACAACTATATATGAATGCTGCAGACCCGTTACCTGATAGTAAAGATCCTAAGTTTATGGAAATTTGGTTAAAAACTGAATCAGAGATGATTGAACCAGATTTTGAAGGTATATGTAGTGAGTGGGAAGGTCAAAAAATTGAATGAAATATTTAACTTGTGTTTTGATTATTAATGTAATTTTACTAACTTTTTATTTGAGTTCTCCAGCAATTTATAAAAATCCTCCCTCAGAAAAAAGGAATTGATAAAAGCCTTTGGGTTAAAAAGTTCATAAAAAACATAAATTATTCAAAAGAAGAAATAACTATATCTCTTTATTACAAGGAGAATCCTGGGGAAGAAATCGCTACAAATGATGCCAGTGGCTGGGTGCGGGCAGCCACTGGCAAAGACAAAATTTCTGATTCTAATAAAGAAATTCTTACCGGCACCGGCAGGGAGAATAATTTTAAATGTAGTGATTGGCTCCCCTCTTCTGTCTTACGTCAAACCATTGAAATTGTTTTACCAAATACCATACATGGTTGCAAAAGAAAAAATTTAAAATATCTATAATATGAAACACTTTTTTAAAAAGAGTTTGCAGGAACATTTGAAAAATTTAAATCACAATCCCTGGTTTCCGGCGCATTTTGGGTGGGGGCAAAATGCGCCGATTTCAATAGATATGTGAACCTCTTTCCGGATTTATAAGGAGCCCTTTTTGTGTTTATCCCCTGATTAATTTAGCTCTATAATAATCGGTAATATAATTTCTCTATGCTAAAGAGTATGTTAAAAGAATAAGAAAAAAATTTTTCATAGAAAAACCTTTAATAAAAGATTAAACTAACCTATAAAATATATTTAATTGAAATATTTTTTAATATGTCTGTATTTTTAAAAAGATATTTAGCAGAAAAAATTAATTCTCAAAAAATGGCGGGCAGTCTTAATCGAATTTCATCTGTTCTTGCAAAATCAACTATTGATTTAAACCCCCATCAGATTCAGGCTGCACTTTATGCATTTAATAGTCCATTGTCTAGAGGTGCTATTCTTGCAGATGAAGTTGGACTTGGAAAAACCATTGAAGCTGGGATAATAATTTCTCAATTGTGGGCTGAGGGGAAAAAGAAAATATTAATTATTTGTCCAGCCTCTTTGAGAAAACAGTGGCAGGATGAATTGATTACAAAGTTTGGACTTGAATCAGAAGTTTGGGACGGACAATCTTTTTTAGAAAAAGTAAACAATGGTGAAAAAGTTCCTTTAACTTATGATGGTATTTTTATTATTTCTTATCAATTTGCTTATAAACATTTAGGTCTGATAGAGAAACAGAAATGGGCTGTTGTAATAATTGACGAAGCTCATCGTTTTCGTAGAGTTTATCGTGGTAGAGATGCATCTAAAATGGCATATGAAATAAGGGAAGTAATAAAAGATAAACCTAAAGTATTGCTTACTGCTACACCATTACAAAATAACTTGGAAGAAATTTATGGAATTTCAAGTTTCATTGACGATAAACTGCTCGGGACGCCGTACAGTTTTAAGACCCGGTTTGTGGAACCTATTAATCAACAATCAAAAAAATCTGAAATGTGTCTTGATGAGCTTCGTAATTTATTGAGAGGTGAAGAAAATAATGATGGCTTCTCAGTAACTGGAATTATAACCCGTACTCTTAGAAAACAGGTTCTAGAATATGTTCCATTTACAGACAGAACTTCAACAACTTTTGATTTTACACCTTCTGATGAAGAATATGAATTATATGAAAAAGTATCTGCCTATTTACAGAGACCTGAAGTTGCAGCAATTGTTTCTACACAAAGAAATCTTATGATTCTAGTTTATAGGAAACTATTAGCAAGTTCTTCTTTCGCAATTGCAGCTACAATAAAAAAGCTTATAGAAAACTTAAAGGAAGAATTGCAAATAAGAGAGCAATTAAATTCCAAATCCATAAATACAGAATCTATTTTAGACGAGGGACTGGAAGAAGAATTTGAAGAAGCTGAACTAGAGGGTATAGAAAATAGCATTAATAAAGAAAAAAAAATAGATAAAAAATATTCAGATGAATTTATAGAAGCAGAAATTAAGGAATTAGAATCTTATTATATGCTTGCATCAAAAATTTCAGAAAATACTAAGGGTGAAAAACTTATATTTGCTTTAAAAGAGCTTTTTTATCAGGCAAAATTAAAAAAATGGCCCGAGAAAGCAGTTATTTTTACAGAATCCACTCGAACTCAAGCTTATTTAGCAAGTATATTAAAGAAAGCGGAACTAACTTTCACAATATTTAATGGATCAAATAATTCACGAGAATCAAAAAACGTTTTTGAAGTGTGGAAAAAAGATTTTCCTGAAGCTGCAAGTATTGGGTCTGTTTCTGCTAATATGAGACAGGCTTTAATAAATGATTTTAAAGACAATACAGAAATTCTTTTAACGACTGAAGCAGGTGCAGAGGGTTTAAATCTTCAATTTTGTAATATAGTAATCAATTATGATTTACCGTGGAATCCCCAAAGAATTGAACAAAGAATTGGTAGGTGCCATAGATATGGACAAAGACTCCAGGTAATTGTAGCAAATTTTCTTAATACAAGAAATCATGCTGACAGGCGTGTTTTAGAATTATTACAAGAAAAACTTAATTTGTTCGATGGTCTTTTCGGAAGCTCTGATGAAATATTGGGAGCTTTGGAATCCGGATTTGATTTCGAAAAGAAAATATTGGAAATATATCAGAACTGCAGAACTCCTGAAGAATATGATATTGCATTTTCTGAGCTACAGAATAGGCTAAAAGAAACAATTTCGGTTAAAACGTTAGAATACAGAAAAATTCTTCTCGAAAATACAGACCAATCTGTTGCAAACTTATTTAAGAAGACAGATTTTGAGACAAAACAAATTTTATCAGATTTTGATAATGATTTATTGCGCTTATGTATATTATGGATTGGAAATAAATTAAAACCTACTCCGGATAACTCAATTTTTATTCTTGAGGGATATGAATTTCCTATTGCGTTTCGTGAATTAAAAGAGACTGAGTTTGGCAAAATATCAAGAGCTCATAAAAATCACCCGATTATAGAAGATATAATCGATAAATCATTGAACTTGCAAACCAAGCCAATACCATCTATCACAATATATTTAAGCAGTAACCCATGGAAAATATATCAACTTGATGAGATGGTTGGTAAAGAAGGTTTTATTTTTCTTTGGAAATTAATTATAAAAGGTGTTGAGGTAGAAGAAATCATTGTTCCTTTTGCATTTTTAAAACAGGATGATAAATATAATAGCATCAGTCATGAATTATCAGAAAGACTACTTACAATCCAAGCAGTAGAGAATAAAATGATTTTTAATTCTTCCCCAATAAAAAAGAATGAATTAATATGTGTATGGGAAGAGTGGAAAAAACCAGTTTTGGAGAAGTATCAAAAAAGAAATGAACACTTATTTGACAGGGAAACAGATAGAGTAAACCGGTATTATGATGATTATGCATTGCGAGTTGAGTACAGGATAAAAAAACTTGAAATAGAAAGGTCCGAAATAAACCGTAGACGGGACAACTCTGCTGACTTGGAAGAGAGACGAAAGTTTTTAAAAAGACTTCAGGATATAACGAAGTCACTGGATAAATTGCAGATAGAGCAAATAAAATTAAAACAGGAAGCATCCAATCTGAGAGAAAAGGAACTGGATGAATTATGGGAAAAACTGGAGTTAAAAATAAATGAGGAACTAATAGCAGTTACACATTTTCATACAATATGAATACAAATAACAATCAGAATAAAAAAAGAATCAAAGACCTGGGAATATTTTATACACCTCAAGTTGTTGTTGATTTTATTTTTGATATTTTGGAAATCTGGAAGAAGAAACAGATTAATCGTTGGAAAACTAAAGATGATAAACATAAGTATCCATCGGTAATCGATCCTTCTGTAGGGGAAGGGATTTTTTTAAAAACAGCAATAGCTAAAAATTTTACAAAACCTGAATGGATTTTTGGACTGGATATTGACGAAAATGCCGTAATAAAGTGGAAAGAAATAAATTTATTAAAAGAATTTGGTGGGATAGACGAAGATTTAGAAGCGCATTTCTTTCATCAGAATGGCCTCGAAAAAATAAAATGGGAACAGCATAAATATAAATACAGGTATAAATTAAAACAAATAGATATTGAAAATCAGCAATTTGATGCAATAGTTGGAAATCCCCCTTATGGTGGCGTAGGATTAGGGCAAAGCAAACTTACAGATGAATTAATTGAACAGTTATCAGATTTTGAAATACTTCCAAAATCAATTAAGAATGTTTTAGGTAATGCGAATATACAGCCTGATTTTTTTAATTCAGATAAGTCATTTTCCTTAAGTAATGAAGTTAAACAAAAAATAAAGTCTTTCCCAATTGAAATTCTTTTTTTGGAACGTTTTATTCAGCTTGCTAAACCTGGCGGCTGGGTTGCGGTTATTATTCCTGATGGAATATTGACTAATTCTAACTCTGACTATGTAAGGGAATTTATTTCAAAAAGAACTAAAATCAAAGCTATAATATCTCTCCCAAGGAATACATTCAAAGATGCAGGTACTAACGCCAAGACAAGTATTTTATTTTTAAGAAAGCTAAAAGAATCAGAAAAATCAGATAAGGAATATAATATTTTTTTATCATCAATTGAAGAAATTAGTCAAAAATATTTTAATGACATTCTGAGTATTTATAAGAATTTTTATAATGGAGAATTTGAAATGGATAAAAACAAGTTAATTCAAATAACAAAAGATCAAAATGGTAGAGAAGCAGTTATGGTCCGGGTTGATAAGACTTTAAAGGAAATGATGGAAGAAAAACCTTCTAGCAGATGGAATGTAGATTATTGGCATCCTAAGTATGAAGAAATTTTAAGAATTATTAGAAAATGGCCAACTATTTTATTAAGTAATCATAGAGAACAAATCATTTCCGGTTATAGATCTGGGGGAGTTAAATTTGAAAAAAGTGGATACCCTTATTTACAAGTTAGAAATATTTTAGAAACGGGTATTGACTTATTTAACGTTGACTATATTTCAAATCTATCTCCAGCAAAGCAAAATAATAAAAAAGTAAAAAAAGGAGATATTCTGTTGAATAGATCAGGTGAAGGCTCAGTCGGTCGTTTAGCAGTATCTCTAAGTGATATAGAAGCCTATGTTGGGGGGCATGTTTATCGTTTTTCAGTTAATAATATAAGCCCAATATATGTAACTGTATTTTTAAAGACTATTTTTGGAAAAAATCAAATCCACAGATTTGAAAGTGGTGTTTCAGGAAAAACTGAAATAGATTTAGAAGAAATTCTAAATATTGAAATACCAATAATTAACAATATAACTAAACATTTAGAAGATAAATATAATGAAATGTCTGATTTCCATAATAAAGCAATGGAAGCAATGAAAAATAGTAATGAAATTAAACACAAACAAAATATAGAAATAGCTGAAAAATTATTAAGAAAATTAATCACTGATACAGAAGCAATAATTAGAGGAGAAAAAGAAACAATAAATTGAAAGACGGGTTTTTATGGCAGATATTAAAAGATCTGAAATTTCATATTTGATTCAAAATATTTTACCATTGTTTTCATCACAATTAGGGTTTCCGTTACCTGAAGATGAAGAAAACATAAAAATTGATCAGATTCCTGTTCGTATTGCAAGCGGTGTAAAAAAACCAGATGTAGTTTATTATTGGGAAGGTATTCCGGTCTTTTTAATAGAAGCTAAAAGAGACAATAAGTCAGAAGAAGATGCCATAGATCAGGCGCTTTCTTATATCAAAAACTATCCTATAGATGAATATTCAAGGGATAGCATACGTCCCCGTTTTTTTGCAATAACAATAGGAAAACAGATTAGCTTTTATGCTCACAGATTTGAAATTGATAAAAATAATTTTAAAGATTGGTATGAAAAACTGGAATCTCCTATTTTTTTTGAAGAGTTACTTCAAGAATATGGATTAAAAAGAATTGAGAAAAAAGTTAGTTTTAATCCTGATATTTTCAGAAAAGAGATATTAAATGAATTAGGCCCTATTTATAATTTAGAGAAAAAAATAACCCCGGAAGTTGTAAAAAATTTGGCTCATCAAATATTATCTTTTTTACAATATGGGAAAGATTATACTAGTCACAAGCCATATCTAGATTTAGAAAATTATAAAGACAGGCAAGCACAAGTAAGACATCTTTACGAAAAATTTGATTGGATAAATTCAATAGGACCTGAAACAGCAAAGGAATTTCGCTCTTACATATTGCGCTCCTTTCAGGGAACAAACCTGAATCAATACTTAACAGAACAATGTGTTATTGATTTTATGCTAGGTTTAATAGGAAGCCTTGATAGTAATACGAAAGTTTTAGATTTTGAATGTGGGAGTGGTGGATTTTTAGCAGCAGCCATTTATAAAGGTGCAGATTTATCAAACATTCGTGGCATTGATATTGACGAGCTACCTTATATTATTGCTAAAACTTACATGGCGATTTATTTTAAGAAGACCGGAAACGATGGGATTGAATCAATTCCTATTATTATAGGAAATGGGCTTTTTAATCAAGGCAGAGAATGGGATTTAATAATAGGTAACCCTGCAGGTGGTAATAAATATGAGCATGGGGGACTGGAAAAAATTGGAGAAAATATAGATCTTGATTTTGATAGAAATGGAATCCAGGGAAATAGTCTATCAGAATACAACCTTTCGATTCGACAGTCAGTTTTAAGCTCTAAAGTTGGTGGAAAAATTTGCCTTGTTTTGCCTGAAGGATTTTTTTCGAATTCTCGGGATGAAATATTGCGAAATTACGTATCTAAATATTGTAAAATATTAGCAATTATAAGTTTACCAAGGGGTGTTTTTAAAAAAGGCACTTCAACAAAACAACAGAAAAAAGGTTCACAAACTTCCTCACAAAAAATGTCTATTATTTACGCTACTAAGATCAATTGCGTTGAAGATATTGATTATGTAAATGATAAAGATTTTTCAGATTTAAGTTACCCTGTTTTTTTAGCAACTATAAGTCAACCAAAATCAAAGATTGGTTTAATTTGTGATTGGTTGGAGCCTCAATTAGATGTTATTCAGGAACAGTGGCAAGAATGGCAAAGTTTGAAAAAGATAAAAGAAATTCAAAAGGTAATAGTTTTAAGTAAAAGTGAAAAAAATAAGGATAAAAAAGGATTCCAAATAGCCATTTCAGAAAAAGTTAATAAAAAAACAAAAACTAAACCCATAGAGGTAAAAACTAAAACAACAATAAATAAAAATCTTAAAGATTTATTTTCATAATTTAAAAATTATAAATTTTATTTTATTTATTTATGGAAAAACATAATATCTCTTTTATAGAAGAAATGAAGGAATTACTTTCAGATCCTAAAAATAGGATTAAACTTGATGATTTTGTTACAAAATACTTGAGAGCATTTCTTGAAGCAACCAACCTTGAGCATTTCCCCATTCAGGGTTCCAACGTACAAAAGGAAGATTTTTTGGACCGGATGCGGAAGTATGAAGAGGTTGTAAAAGATCTTCAACAGATTGTCATCCTTCTTGCAAGATGGAGTGAAAGAGAACAGCTAACAATATTGGAAAAAGCATTTAGCCGTATAGCAGAAGCGGACAAAGGCTCATCCGGCATAAATTTTTGGATTCACTTTTGTTGGTATCCAATTCAAATTCTTATGTATTCTGCTGGATTAGCGGCACTATCTGTTGGGAAGTATTACGCACTAAAAGTAATATTAACAACACTTATACAAAACTCTTCAACAGAGAGGAAACGTCTTCCTATCATAGTCACGGTAACTTCAAACATTTCTGACATACACGACGCATTTAAGTGGATACCAGGCAAGGAAAAAAATTATGTTCCGCGCAGTGAGCACCTTTTTGAAATTCTGGAACCTACCCTTGAAAAACTTCTTTTTGTTGGTAAAAGTTATGAGCTATTATTTGATGATTTTGAAGTTTACTCCGCGCTTGTTTATATGGAGGTCACGGGGCGAGATTGGGGGCCAATAGGTAGATTTGGGTGGAAACATGATCATGGTGATAGCCCATTCAACCGTGTGGTAGAAGAAGCCAAAGAAGCAAAAGAAGAGTGGCTCCCTCTAAGAGTCGGTATGTTTAATGGTTCTTTAGAGAGATTTCTAGAAGTTTCTAAGACTCTTAGAGAACGACTCAACAAACTTCCCTGGTATTAATTATGCTTAAATCATTTGGTGAAAAAGATAATGTTTTTAAGAATTGTTAAGAAAAGATTATTCGGCTGGTAAGACAAGGGTGTGAAAATTGTGGAAGCTATACATTAAGTTATATAAATAATTATTAACAGGTTAAATCATGAGTAATATGAAAAAAGATGTGTTTATATGCCATGCAAGTGAAGACAAAATTAATATAATTCGTCCTCTTATTGAAGGATTTGATAAAAATAAAATATCTTATTGGTTTGATGAAGCAGATATTAAATGGGGTGACAGTTTAACAGGTAAAGTAAATGAGGGTTTGAGAATTTCGAAATATGTTCTTGTTGTATTAAGTCCTAACTTTATATTAAAACCTTGGCCGGAAAGAGAGTTTTATGCGGCTTTAAATATGGAGTCATCTTCTGGAGAAGTTAAGGTACTTCCATTGCTTGTTGGTTCAGAAAAAGAAAAAAAAGAAATATTGGAGAGGTACCCATTAATAAATGATAAAAAATATTTACCTTGGGATTTAAGCATTGATAACATTTTGAGTGAATTATTATCTAGGTTAGAGGAAAAAAGTCATAAGCTAGAGCAACAATATAAGGAAATAATAGATTTTGATTTACCTCCAAAGATAAAAAAGAAATTTAGTACTCATGAAAAAGATATTTTTCTAAAAGAGGCTTTTGAGAAATTGAGAGAATATTTTCAGAATACATTAAAAAAAATGGACGAAAAATATACTGAAATCCAAACTGATTTTATAGAAATTCATAAATTCAAGTTTATATGCAAAATATATATAAATGGAGAACTTAAAAACCAATGTAAGATTTGGTTAGGTGGGCTTACATCATCGGATTCAATTGCTTACGCTGAGGGAAAATTTGATATAAATAATGACAATTCAATTAATGATTTTTTTGTTATTGAAATTAGTGAATATGAAATAGGATTTAAACTTTCTAACATGTGGTTTGATATAGAATTTAAAAATATTGATTTATTAGATAAAGAACAACTTTCTCGTTATATATGGAAAAGATTTATTAAAACTATTATCTAAAGAGAAATATATTTTTATATAAAATTTTTTTATATCTATTTTGCTCTTATTATAAATTTTAAAAAAATTATATAAATAAAATTATTAAAATGGATGAAAAAAAATTATTAGATTTATTAAAAATAAATTCTGAAAATGAGAATTTGGAGTTTAAAGAAGCAAGGGATCAGTTCTCAATTTTAGGGAATGGTGGAAGACAAAGAAAATCATTGTTAGGATATGTTGTAGCTGTAGGTAATGAAGGTGGTGGGTATCTTATACTTGGAGTGAAAAATAAGATTAATCCTAAATCTGGTTTCCGGGATATTGTTGGAACTAAAGCAATAGAAAACATTGAAGATACTAAATCTCAAATTTTTAGAAAAATAAATCTTAGAATTCAAATAGAGGAATTTTATCTTAATACTAAAAGAGTAATTGTTGTTATAATTCCAAATCATTTAATCGGACAGCCACTTAAATTTCACGGACAGTATCTAATGAGAGTTGGTGAAGAATTACAAGATATGGACTCAAGTACATTAAGAAACATATTGAATGAAAAGTTAGATGATTTTAGCGCAGAGTTTTGCAGTGAAACTACTTTGAATGATTTGGATCTCAATGCAATCAATGTTTTGAAAAATAAATGGGCTGAAAAAACTAAAAACAATAGTTATTTAAATTTCCCCAATGAATCATTGCTTGAAAAGCTATCACTTTTAAAGAATAAAAGAATTACTAACGCAGCAATAATTCTTCTAGGTAATGACGAAATTATTAATAGATATTTTCCCAATTCAGAATTTATTTTTGAATGGAGAACTGATATTAATAAAATAGATTTTAATTTTAGAAAGAATTGGCGAAGTGCTTTCTTAAATATTCATAATGAAATATGGAATACAGTAAATTCAAGAAATACAAGAGTGCCTTTCAGGCAGGGGTTTTTTGAAAAAGATATTTGGTCATTCGATGAATATTCAATTAGAGAAGCTGTCTTAAATGCTTTTGCACACAGAGAATATAAAAATAGAACTGAACCAGTTTTTTTGAAATTAAGTCCGGAGAAATTTTCTATTAAGAGTCCAGGTGGTTTTTTACCTGGAGTAACACCAGAAAATATTTTATTTGTTGAGGGAAAATGGCGAAACCGATTATTAATGGAGACTCTTGAAAGGATTGGATTAGTAGAAAGAGCTGGCGTAGGATTAGATCGAATTTTTAAAAATAATATTATGGATGGAAAGGGAATACCGGATTTTAGTGATTCTGATCCAGATTATGTTGTTTTAGATATACCGTCCAAAGTGCAAGATATAAATTTTGTAGAATATCTTCAAAAAATTTCTGCAGAAAAACAAATCACCTTTGATGAAATCGATGATATTATTTTTATGGAAAATATAAGGACTGTAGGTAAAAGTGACAATAAAGAGAAAATAAATAAGTTTATTAAACTTAATTTAATTGAAAAAATTGGTTTGGGCAGGGGAGTAAGATATATTTTATCTAAAGACTACTATGGATTTATCGATAAAAAAGAAGAATATACTAGAAGGAAATGGATTGATAGGAATATTCAAAAAGAGCTATTGCTGCAATATTTTAAAGATCATAAGCATGGAAAAATGTCAGATTTTTTACGTTTATTCGAAGAAAGACTAACCAGAAGACAAATTCAAGGGCTACTTAAGATTTTAAAAGCTGAAGAGTTTATATATTTTGATGGTAAACCAAGATCAGCAGATTCTTTTTGGAAGTATAAAAAAAATTAACTTAATATTGGTGCAGGAAAACTGATTTTGGTGCAGGAAATAATTATTTCTAAGCTTAGAAAAGTTAAAAAAGCAGTTTTTAATGGTGTACAGTAGGTGCAGAAATCTTTAATAAACTATTTTGTGTCCTAAGTTTTTTTATGACAAATTCTGTTTTTAATAAAGAAAAAGCAGGATAAATCGGGTACATATTCTAATCAGGAATAAACACAAAAAGAGCTCCTCATTAATTCAGAAAAGGGTTTATATATTGAAATCGGCGCATTTTGCCCCCATCCAAAATGTGCCGAAAACCAGACGTCCAGGTTTAAATATTTCAAATGTTTTTGGATATTCTTTTTAAAAAAAGTGATTATTATAGATGTTTTAAATTTTTTTTTTGCAACCATGTATTGCATTGGGTAAAACAATTTCAATGGTTTGAAGTGAGTCAGAAGAGGGGAGCCATAAGTAATTTTTAATTTTATTATTTTTGTTGTATTGAATCTAATAATCTTAATAAGTAATTTGAGAACAAAATTAACTCTGCAACTTCATTTGGATTTTCAAAATCAATATTTCTGTGACTAATAGGATTTTTAAATAAACCAATTACACCAGCAAATAAATGCGACATTGCATCTTGTTCATTTCTTGGTAGTTTAGTATCTGCTAAAGGACCAGATTCTGATTCAAAAGCTTTTCTAACTAAATCTACACCGTAGAAGTTTGTTAGATTCGAAGTATTTCTTATTTTTATCTCGACTTCTCTGAATGCTAATAATACTGCTGTTTCGTAATCTCCTCTAATAAAAACTGGTCTAACTTTTTGTAATAGTACAGGATTAAGTTTTTCTCTAGGTAATAAATTTCCAAAATGATATTTTTTAAAATCAGTAGCATTCTTTAATTCTTTTCCTTTTCTTGATAATGTAACCCATCCTGATGAAATATTTTCAGGGTCTGGAATTATTAAAACCTCTCTTTCTAGCCAGGACCAGCTTTCAGAAATTACTATAGATATTTTATAAAGGTCATCTCTATCATAATAGTTGCTTAGACTACTTATTAAATTATTTAAATGAAATTTTTCTTTATTGGATTCATTTAAATACTCTAGAAGAAAAGGACCAACTTCTTCCGGGTTCATTTCAGTAAGTTCATTTGAAGAGGGTAAGATATCTTTAATTGATCTAGGCATATTCTTTTATAAAATAAAATTTATAAAATATATTTTTTTATTAAATCTTTATGGGTAAATATTTCAGAAATCTTTGGAATTATATTTTTAATTCTACCATTAAATTCGTCTGACCAAGATTTTTCAAATGTACTTAAAATTATTTTTTTAGCACCTATAGTATTTGCAATATATTTTAAAAACTTTAACTTTTCAACTTCTTTTTGTTGATTCCCGATTCTATTTTCTATTGTGCATTCACCTATAAATATTTCACCATCAGATATACAACATATATCGATTTCCTTTGTTTTTTCATTATTATTTTCTTTACAAATATTAATTTCAGGAATATAAATAAAACTTTTTTTTGAATCATTAAATAACTTAAAAAGTGTAAGAATCGTGGTTGCCATATTATGTCTAAATCCCTGATATATTACTTCATCCAGCTTGTAGCTCCAACTTGGTTCATTTGATTTATCTTTAAGCTCCCAATTATCAATTTTATATAATTCTTCGTTTGAACATCTTTTACAAATAAAAGTATTACTAATCTCTTTAATAGAATACCAATCCGTATTTTTGCATTTACTGCATTTAAAGATAAGACCTCTATGGATAATTCCTTTACTAATATAATTATCAATTAATTTCTTGGTATTTAAACCAACGATTTGCTTAAAATCATCAAAGCTCATATATCTTCTTTTATCGCTTGCTAAAAAAATACCGAATTCTTTATTTTCATCAGTTTGTTTATCTTTGGTAAAATAATTAAATAACTTTAATATTTTTTTATCTTTTAAATTATTAGCAATTTCATTGATTGAACCAAATTTTCTTATTGATTCATTTAGATAGCTTCCTTTATCTGAATATTTAATGTCCATTCCAACTGATTTAAATATTATTTTGAAAATTTCAAAAGGCTCTAATAATTTTAATTTTAGCTTACTAACTATATTTTCAACATAATCTCTCATAGAACCGACACTTAAAAATGGACTTAAGTAAGCAATACCTTCATTTGTTATTCGGATTAATTCATTTTGTGTAAAATCAGTTGCAGATTCAAAAATATACTTACTTAGAATAGGCTTTCTTGGTAATAAATACCTGCTGTCATTTTCGGTATTTTTATTTATGCCAATTATTATTTCAGAAATCCAACGAAAATCTAAAGTGTCAATTTTATTTAATTTGAAGTGTTCAGTTTTTGGTATGGGAGTATTAATAAAATTTATACTTTTGTTAGAAAAAAATTGTTCTACATATATATTTCTATAATTGTTTGACTCAAATATTTTATAAATATATGGTAATATTTCAACTAACTCTTTTTTTGAAATTAACTTTTCTATTTTAGTTTTTATAAATTTATTTTTTATATATAATTCCCTAAATTTCTTTAAGTTTTCATCATTTATAGAGTTACTAACAAAAAATATTTTTTTATTTCTATTTGAATGTGTCTTTCCAAAAAGTATTTCAGATATAATTGTCATAAAACCTTTTAAGTTTCCATCATTAATTGAAGAGAACGGTAGCCAAAATACATCTTTTTTAAGCTTGGATAAATTGTAATATAAACAAAAGTCATCTATTTCATTACCAACAACAATTACTATTGGATCTTGTGTTTCAAAATAATTTATAGGTCTATATGTTCCTAAATTTAACATTGTTAGGCAGAAAGGAGCAATAAAATCATTTTCGATGATAGTTTTTTGGTATATTAACTCTAAAAATTCGTAAAATTTATCACTTGATATTTTTTTAACCTTAACATTTCTTTTTAGGTTATTAAAAAATTTATTCTTTTCTTGATCTTGATAAGAATCATCATCTTTAAGTTTAATTACCCAGTCAGAAATTCCTAACTTTGAATAGCATAATAGCTTAAAAATTTTTTCACTCTCTATTTGGAAATCAATTAAACCAACTAATTTAGTACTATACAGAATCTCTGCTATATGTGTTAAAGGCCACTGAGGGGTAAACCCGGCAGTAATAATGTTAAAATCTAATTCAAATGGATTGGTATCAGGTGCTAATTTATTTATTTCCTTTTTAGAAATATTGAAATTAGTGATAAATTCTAAAGTAGCCCGTTTTTCAAATAATTCAAGAAAGCTATTTTTTTCAATTTTTTTATTATTCTTTATAAAATTTACATATTGTTCATCTATAATTTCCTGGTATTTTTTTTGATCAATAAATTTAATATCATCTAAAGTTTTATTATAAATAAATGCGTAATCAGGGTCATAAATTTTTAAAATTTCTAAAAAAATACTATCAATTTTTTTCCCGTCAGTCGGAACAATAAGATTATAATTACCACCCCAGCATTGGCTATAAAATTCAATAATTTTAATAGATAAATCAATCCAGTCTTTATCATTCTTATCTATGAAAGTTACAATTTTCGGAGGTCTCAAGCCAGTTATAATTGTCCTATACGAAAATATACTATTACCAAACATTAAATATTCCTTAGGTATTTATTTTTATTTAGTAACTGTATTTAATCTCTTAGTTTTTTTAAATAACTTGAATATTGGTATTTTTAAATTTATTTAAAGTCATTAAATCATTTCTAAATATATCACAATAAAATTTTATTTTTATTTATAAACATCATATTATAAAGATAGAAAATTTTCTATTTGTAATATTGTATTTAGATTTATAAAATTAAGAAAATAAGAATCTGGAGTTCTAAATGTGTCCAATATGGGGAGCCAATTACTGCAAAAAATAAATTAAAAACTTTAAGTTTCGAGGAGCCAAACACTATATTCACAACTATTATTCCTACCTATACTGGCAGCATTCCCGGCATCTTACTGGCCCTGCATTCTCACTGTAAAAGAAAGAAACTGCTATTTAATCCTTTCTTTTTACTTGAATTTTCCACTCCTTTTAAATAAAATATGTATTTAATAAAATAAAAAAAATATACTATTAAATTATATAAAATATTAATATTATAATCAATTTTAACTCTTTTTTTATTAAGATATGGCAGAATTTAACTCATGAAAATATATGGAAATGGCGATTGAGGTTATGAAAAAATCAGTTCATGAACCACGATCAGATAAAATAAGCCCTAAAGTGGGAGCTGTTTTACTAATGCCTGATGGTTCAGTCCATACTGCTTATAGAGGTGAATTGCGTTATGGTGATCATGCAGAGTTTACTCTTCTTGAAAGGAAAAATCGTAATAATGATTT
>JAMDEN010000111.1 GCA_023487035.1 Actinomycetota bacterium | reverse complement strand
ACCGTATGAAGAGAAATGGAATGAAAAAATTAAAGCCAAAGGTAAATATTCATTTATCCATATGGATGGTTATTTAAAAGGTTTATTAAAAGAAGTTTCCGAAGCTAAGTTCTCAGTTATTGAAGCAATGACGCCAAAACCTGTTGGAGATATAAATATAGATGAGTTTAGCAATTATGTTAAAAGTGATTCAATTATGTGGGGCGGTATTCCCGGGGCACTATTTACACCATCTACTAGTAATGAATATTTTGAGGAATTTGTGAAAAAGGTTATAGGTGTAATGATTTCAGAACCAAGGTATGTTTTAGGCATTGCTGATCAAATCCCTCCAGATGGGATAATTGAAAGGGTTAAAATTGTTAGTGATTTGGTTGAGAGATATGGAATATATAAGTATAAATCTAAATAAAGAAAGGATAATCTTAAATGGATAATAAAGATAAGGATTGTGATGAAATGAGCCCAAGGGAAAGATTTATTACTGTATTAGAGCAAAAAATACCTGATAGGATTCCAATATTTGATTTTCTTTTTTCTAAACCTTTATACAATGAAGTTCTGGATATGAATATTAAAAAATATAATGATTTAGATTATTTTTTATTAGCCGATGCTTTAGGACTTGATGCAACTCTTTTATCTACAGGAATGCCAGAAGAATATACATTAAAAACATTATCTGATGATATTTTTATAGATGAGTGGGGGACTGTTTATAAAATAGCTGAAAATACATGGCCAAGCTCTACGCCAATTGATCATATTATTAAAAATAAGGAAGATCTTAAAAATTTTAAAATACCAAATGGCAGCGAGGGGAAAAGATATTTTGAAGCAATGAAAGCAATAGAAAAAAATAATAATAAGTTGGCAAGCATAGCTATAATTACTGGTCCTTTTACAATGGTGATGATGATTATAGGGTTAAGCAAAATGTCAGAATATATTTATGATGAGCCAGAGTTTATAAATGATCTTTTAAAAATAACTACGAATTACTGTCTTCAATTAATTGAGGGTTTTAATAAGATAGGTGTAGATGCTATCTTAGTAGCTGATGATTTGGGATTTTCAGGTGGAACATTATTTAATCCTGACTGGTATAGAAAAAATTTATTTCCATATTTTAATGAATTAGTAAAAGAGATTAAAAAGAAAGGCATGTATCCAATTCTTCACAGTGATGGAAATATAAGATTAATTATTCAAGATATCATTGATATTGGATTTGTTGGGTTAAATCCTATTGAAAAAAAATCCAACATGAATCTTAAGGAAATAAGAGAAAGATTTGGTAATAAATTAACTTTGTCAGGAAATGTTGATTCTTCTAAAACTCTTGTTTATGGTAATAGAGAAGAAATTATAAGAGAAACATTAAACTGTATGAAGGATGGTGGAAAGGAAGGGGCGTTCATACTATCTTCAGATCATTCTTTTCGACAAGAGATACCAAATAAAAATATTTTTACAATGATTGAAACTTGTAAAAAATATGGCAAATATCCTCTGAATTTTTAAATATAAATGCAATTAATTGGGAAATTAATTTATTAAAAATAAGCTTAAGTAACTAAAAATAATTAATTAAAGGTGGGTTATGAATAAAAAAATAAATAAGGTAATAGAAATATTAGAAGAGAGATATAATAATCTTTTTAGTTATTCAACAAGCAATAAAATTTTAAAGTTTTTTAATGGTAATATAAACGGAAATCCAGAAAAGCTAGAATTTGATGATTCAAATTGGGAAAACATAACAATTCCATTCGAGTGGGACACTAAAAACGATGTATGGTTTAGAAAAAAAATCATTGTCCCAAATGATATAAATGGCATATCTATAAAAGGTTCAAAACTTGAAGTATGTGGTAATGGTTATATGAGTGGTACAGCGATAGTGATTGGGCACGGAGAGATGTATATTGATGGAAGGAAAATATTTGAAGAGCTATACTGGACTGATTTTAGATATAGAAATTTAATATCAAATAATGTATTACCTGGTGAAACTCATATAATTGCTTATCATTTTTACAAGAGGCAAGATTATATTGATTACTATTTAAGAAAATTAAACCTTATGGAAATACACTATAGCAATATAGATAACATTGTATTTGAACTAGGTTCGTTTATAGAAGAGGTTAGGTTTGCACAGAGCCTTAGTGATAGTGCTCTTATCTTGGAAGGGGCATTTAGGAACTTAGAGATAGAAAATATAAAGAACATAGACATATATGAGTTAATTAAGTTATTAGATTTATTAAGAAGTAAGTTATCTTCATTAAAGTCACTGGCTAAAAAATATAAAGTCTATCTTATAGGACATGCTCATATAGATATGAACTGGTTATGGCCTATGGATGAAACTATTAATATATGCAAAAATACTTTTAGTACAATTGAAAAATTAATGGAAAAATTTCCAAATTTTTGTTTTTCTCAAAGTCAGGCATGCACTTATAAACTTATAGAAGAAAATTATCCAGATCTATTTAAAAGTATGGAAAAGAGAATAAAAGAAAAAAGATGGGATATAACTGCTTCTTCTTGGGTTGAGTCTGATTTAAATATGGTTAATGGTGAATCAATAGTAAGACAGATACTTTATGCAAAAAAATATATAAAAGATAAATTTAACTTTGAACCAAGAGTATTTTGGTCGCCAGACACATTTGGACACCCATGGACTATACCCCAGATACTTAAAAAAAGCGGGATAGACTATTATTTTTTTATGAGGCAAAGTAAAAGAAATTATGACTTATTTTGGTGGGAAGGACCAGATGGGTCAAAAGTATTAACATTCAATAGTAAATACATGGCTCAGCCAAGCGCAAAAGATTTTGTTGAGCTTGTTCAATTTACAAGGGAAAGCCAGAAAATGGATATAAGTATGTATGTATATGGTACTGGTGATCATGGTGGAGGTCCTACTGCTGAAGACATCATGACAGTAAATAAGCTAAACAAAAAGTCACTTATGCCAAGTTTAGAGTTTAGTACAACTCATAGTTATTTTGATGCTGTATCTGACAAAAAAGATACCTATATCCCAACAGTTTGTGATGAATTTAACCCAATATTTGATGGCTGTTATACTACGCATTGGGATACAAAGTTGCATAACAGAAATTGTGAGAGGTTAGCGCTAGAAGCAGAGGCGGCAGGTGCCATTTGCAAGATACTTGACTTGAAATATCCAGATTTAAAAAAAGTATGGGAAATTACTTTATTTAATCAGTTTCATGATATATTACCAGGAAGCAGTATAAAACCAGCATATAATTATTCCAATAGTCAAGCTGAAAAAGCAGAAAAAATAGCAGAAGATGCGCTAAATGGCTGTATTAAAGAAATATCAAAAAAAATTGATGTAAAAAAAGAAAATATCCCCTTTATAGTATTTAACAGCCTATCGTGGGACAGGTCTGATGTAGTAAGTATTAAACTAACAGATATTATTCCTAAAAATCCAGTGGTAAAAGATGAGGACGGAGGAATATACCCAGTTCAAATAATGGATGATATGATGTTATTTATAGGGAAAAACATACCTTCATTAGGGTATAAGGTATATTATATTTGTGAGGGCAAGGAGGAATATAATTTTAAGGGTGTCAAATTTAGAAAAAATTTAACTGCTGAAAATGAATTTTTTATTTTAGGGATTGATGAAAATACTGGTGCTATTTCTTTTTTATATGATAAGAAAAACAGAAGATTTGTTATGAAAAAACGTAGAGATGAAGGAAGCGAATCTGAAAATACATTCCCCTTAAAAATGAAAGTAGAAGAGTCCAGCAATATGTATCCTGCAACAGGTAGTGTGCTTAACAACATGTTACAAGTATTATATGAGGAACCGCATTGCTGGTCAGCTTGGGTTATTGGAACTATCAGTAGTATAGTAAATCTTATTAAAGATCCAAAGATTGAAGTTATATCTACTGGCCCTGTTGCTGGGATAATAAGAGTAAAAAATAAATTTAAAAGCTCTAATATTATTCAAGATATAGTACTTTATAGCGGAATTAAAAGAATTGACATTAATACTTATATAGATTGGAAGGAAAGGTCAGATCCAGATAACCCCTGCCCAATGCTAAAGGCGAGTTTTACTCCTATTTTAGGAAAAACTAAGGCAACTTATAATATACCTTTTGGTAATATAGAAAGAATTGCAGATGGCAGAGAATTTCCTGCATTAAATTGGGTAGATATTTCAGATCATAATTATGGATTAGGTATTTTAACTGATACAAAATACGGTTTTGATGTTAAAGGCAACACAATTCGCATAACATTAATTAGAACAAGTCATGATCCTGATCCAAATCCAGATGAAGGTAAACATAAATTTACTT
>JAMDEN010000110.1 GCA_023487035.1 Actinomycetota bacterium | reverse complement strand
AAAAGCTATTAAAGAATACCTGTACAGTCACAACCAAAATCCGCAGGTATTTGTGTGGAGCGCACCTGTAGAACGTATATTGGAGAAGATTGCCAAATGTAAAGAAGCGTTAGACGCAGTACACTAGTATAATATCTATATTAACATCAAGGGATGTTTGACATCAGGATCTAATTATCATAAAATTAAAACTATTACAAAACGTTTTGCATGTCTATAGGTAAAGGATTAAAAAATACCAGATAAAAAGGTTAAGGGACCAGATATAAAAAAGTGATAATATAACATATATAACAGGAGGTGATATAAATGACTAGAAAAATAATAATCCTTATAGAAGATTTGTTTGAAGATATTGAAGCAATTTATCCATATTACAGGTTAATTGAGGAGGGATTTGAAGTAGATATCATTGGTCCGGAAAAAGATAAAGAATATAAAGGTAAGCATGGTATGACTCTCAAATCAAATATTTCCTCTAAAGAAGCCAAACTTGATGATGTTGCAGCATTGATAATTCCCGGGGGCTATGCGCCTGATAGAATGGTCCGGGATGAAAATATGGTGAACCTTGTCAAAAAATCGGTGGATAAATGTCTTGTTATTGGTGCAATTTGCCATGGTCCGCTTATGCTTGTTGAGGCAGATGTCATTAAGAATAAAAAGGTTACAGGATTTAAAAGCATAAGAACCCCGCTTAAACTGGCTGGTGGAATACTCATGAATAATAAAGTTGTCACCGATGAAAATATAATAACAGCACGGGATGCAGAGGATGTAGTGGAATTTACAAAAGCTATAATAGTCTTAATTGAAGCTTATAAATAAATAGGATATTATTCTGCAATAAAGATATTTATCTTAATTAAATTAATATCTCTCGCAAAGAACATTAAATGAATAATTTGAAATCTATTTTAAAAGCGGATCCAACAGATTGGCTATTGGAAGACGATAATCCATCTGTAAAATATTATACGTTAAGAGATATTTTAGAAAAAGATAAAGACAATACTAAATTACAAGAAACCAAACTGGAAATAATGAAAACAGGTTTGGTACCTGCTATTCTGGCAAAGCAAAAAGAAGAAGGATATTGGGAATTACCTGAAAATTTTTATACGGCAAAATACAAGGGAACAGTGTGGCAGCTTCTTATACTTGCAGAGCTTGGTGCAGATTCTACAGATGCAAATATCAAAAAAGCGTGTGAGTTCATACTAAATAATTCACAAGACCCGGAAAGTTATGGTTTTGCTTATTCTATCAGTGTCAAAAAGAGCGGAGGAAGACATAGCGAAGTCATCCCATGTTTAACAGGCAACATGGTATGGAGTTTTATTCAATTAGGATATCTTGATGATCTTAGAATTCAGCGGGCAATTAAATGGATTACGGACTATCAGCGATTTGATGACGGAATACAGGAATCATTAAAAGGGTGGCCATATGACCGATTGAAAGCGGCTTGTTTCGGTAAACACACCTGTCATTTGGGTGCAGTGAAAGCCTTAAAAGCCCTGTCTGAAATTCCTGAAAATCAGAGATCTGATGATATAAAAAATACTATTGGAAAAGGTGCGGAATACATTCTAAAACATCATATTTATAAAAAAAGTCATGATTTGAACCTTGTGGCTAAGCCCGGTTGGTTAAAATTCGGTTTTCCGCTGATGTATCAGACAGATGCCTTAGAGATTTTAGGTATCCTGACACGACTTGGGTATAAGGATGAACGAATGCAGGATGCTATTGATGTATTAATTTCCAGGCAAGATAATCAGGGAAGATGGAACATGGAAAATACATTTAATGGCCGTTTTCAGGTAAACATTGAACAGAAAGGTAAATCAAGTAAATGGATTACTTTGAATGCATTCAGAGTATTGAAAAAGCTTTATGCCTGATGTTTAATTTTTTTCAACAAAGTTTAACTATTTCTCTATTTTTAATATTTCCATAAACAAAATCAAAACCCAATCTATCCAAAGAGAATTGATTACTATCTTGTCATCACTATTTTAACGTGTTATAATAGCCTCACTGTTTACTCATGTTAAAATAGTAAGCTTTAAAATTAATAAATTAAATTCGGGTATTTACCAGAGGTTTACCAGTGGAAATTAAAGAAATAAAAGATATAAGAAAGTTTCTTCCGGGTGTAAATGTCAGCAGAGATATCTTGCCGGATATAATTAATTGGATTGCTGAAAAAGAAATAATAGTGCTGCTTGGTGCAAGGCAGGTAGGAAAAACAACCATTATTTTCCAGCTAATCAACCATATTCTGGTGCAAACTGCCTCATTATTAAAAGAAAAGGATGAAATACATTATTTAAATCTGGATTTTCCTGAGGATAAAAAGATATTAAATGATGACTATATAATAAAACTTGCAGCAAAGAATAAAAAAAGGAAAATTATTTTTATAGACGAGATGCAGCGTCTGGAAAATTCAGGCCTTTTTTTAAAATATCTTTATGATTTAAACCTTCCAATAAAATTGATAGTTTCCGGATCAAGTGTACTGGAACTTAAATCAAAAGTATCTGAAGCACTTACTGGAAGGAAGGTTATTTTCAATATAGCTCCATTCAATATATCAGAGATTATAGACTCCATAGTCAGCATGAAAAAAAATAATATACCTGATAATGACTTTAGTAATAAAGACGGTAGTAAATCTAATCAGGAGACGCTTTTTAAAAAGGCTTTTGAGACTTACACACAGTATGGGAGCTACCCTTTAGTTGTAATCTCATCTGATAATGAAAAGAGACATCTTAGATTAAAGGAAATTTTTACAAGTTATATGGAAAAAGATATTAAAAAATTTCTGGAAATAAAAAATGAAAATGCTTTTACAAGGCTTATAACACTGCTTTCAGCATCAAGCGGCAGTTTAATAAATATGGATGAGATTTCAAATACACTTTCAATTCATCAGGTTACCCTGGATAATTATTTTTATTATCTTGAGCAGACTTTTATAATTGATAAAGTAAGACCATTTTTTAAAAATATAAGAAAAGAAATCGTTAAAAGTCCTAAAGTATATTTTAATGATATAGGAATCAGAAACTTTGCCATAAATAATTTTAATAATCTGGACATAAGGGAAGATAAAGGTTTTGTATTTGAAAATTTCGTATACCTGATTTTAAAGCAAAAGCTTACAGGCAGTTATAAGATTAACTTCTGGCGAACAAAGGCTGGGGCTGAAGTAGACTTTATTATATTAAAAAATTTAAAACCAATACCGATTGAAGCCAAAGCAAAATATTTTAAAAAACCTGCAATCACACAGTCAATGAGAAGTTTTATAAACACTTATAAGCCCAAAATAGCTTTTGTCATAAATTTAAATCTTGATAATGAAATTAAGATAAACGGCTGTATGGTAAAGTTCATCAGTACCAGGAGTTTTGTAGAAGGTTTTGATTTAGCCTCTGAAGTAAAATAAATTCTACCTCAGAGATCATGAAAGCTCAATATTACAGATCCTGAATAAAATATAACTTCTTATTTGGGAAACGCACCTGTCATAGGGTGCGTTGCAGTATAAGGCATTCCAATACCACAGAACCTTTTATCAGCAGAAAGTAGTATATTATTTAAAAGCAAATCCAGTAATCTTGATCTGGTTATTTGTCTTTTCAAATATAAACTTGAACTGGACAGTATCTTTGTTTTCAAATTTACCATTATATTCTGTCGTGGTTTCATTATTGCTGATATTTACCGAAAACATTTTTTTGGAGTTCTCAATGTATTTACCAAAGTCTCCCTTAAGGCCACTTATCACATCTGGAAATTTATCCTGGGGTATTTCATTAATCAGGTTATCTCCAAAATCTTTTATAAAGCCAGAGTAATCTTCATTATTGACAGAAACAAGAACATTTTCAACCATAGGATCTGCCCATTGAGCTGTTTTTCCGCACCCTGAAACTAAAGCTACTGACAATGAAAGAATTACCAGGGTTATAATTGTAATGAATTTAATTTTTCTCAAAATTACTCCTTTTTGTGTTTTATTTTATTATTATATTAAACATCAGCTTTAACTTATTCAAGAAGAATACTGATAATATTTTAAACAAAAATATGTATCTTTTACTGTTTATAAATAATTTGAGAAATAATCAATATATTTTTTCATCTTAAATTTATAAAAATTATTAATTGTGCGATAGGATAGTAGTATAATGTAGTAGATTCAAGTTTTTTAAAGCTATTTTTTAATTTTATAAAACTTATCCAGAGTATACACTGCATTAAAAAGGATTGTAGGCAATTACGGCATTAATTCTTATGCTCCCCAGTGCTGGCCGGAACTTAGAATGACAAGAAAGACCCCGATGTGTGCTGCTAATGG
>JAMDEN010000172.1 GCA_023487035.1 Actinomycetota bacterium | reverse complement strand
CTTCTCTAATTATTGCCAGTAAAAAGTCGGGTTCAACATTATAAGCTGTGCTGTATTTTAATAAATAATCCTTGTAAGCAAAGGGATAAAATAAATAATAATAATAATCTTTTAATTTGCCTGTTAAGCTTGAAGATAATTTTTTATAATTTTTTTGAACAATTCCTATCGAATTTTCATAATTTTCACTTTTTAAATATAAAGTTGATATTTCCAGAATTTTTACAGGATTTGCATCTATTTCATCTTTTGAAGCTTCCACTTCTTTAGAAGCACTATCATAAAATTTAATAAATAATAACTCTTTTGCCTTGTTAATATGACTTATTTCAGCTTTATCTGTAATCTTATGAGGAATTAAATCATTATATATTTCAGGAAGTATACTGGAAATATCAGAATTTTGAGGATTTAAACTTTTATTAATTTCTGGCATGGATAAATTTATTCCTTCTTTCTTTAATACCTCAGCTGATGCAAATCCATAATATGAAAATGGATCAATTGAAAAAGTTTTTTTATAAATTTCAATTGCCTGTGCTTGTTTTCCTGATTTTTCAAAGCATTTTGCCTTCCAGAAAAGACTTTTTTCTTCAAGATCTCCACCTTTAAATGATAAGGACATTTTATCAAAAGTAGCAGCAGCACTTTCAAATTCTTCAAGCCTGTATTGTATCCATCCAAGTTCCCAATATCCATCAGCAATTCTATCTCCATCAGGATACTCATTAATTAATCTCTGATAATAAAAAGCAGCATTTTGCCAATCGTTAGCCATATAAGAAATTCTCCCGCACCTGTACAAACTGTCATCTGCATAATTACTTTGAGGAAATCTTTCAAGTAATTTTTTATAAGTCTGAATTGCTTCGTCATAAGAATTTAAATTTGTAAGGCTTCTTCCAAGATAATATAACGAGTCATCTGCATAACTCCCTGAAGGGAATTTATTATAATTTAGCTCCAGATATTTCCTGGCATTGCCATAATCATTCGTATTAAAATAACACATACCAATTTTAAATAATGTTTTGGAATAAATTTCAGGATATTTGCTTGATATATCACTTTTATTAAGGATTTTATTAAAATCCGCAAGTGCCATTTCATAATAATAAATACCGAATAACTTTTCCGCTCTTGAATATAATTCTTCTACTGTGGGCTCAAATGCTGGAAGTCCATTTTGACTGGCAAGCCTTGTCAAATTATCCATTGATAATTTTGCATAATCTGAAGCAGGATATTCAAGATAAATCTTTTTATAATTAGCATAAGCATCATTTAATTTATTATTTTTCTCCTCGCATACACCCAGTTGGAATAAAGAATATGGAATAAAATCAGATGAAGGAAATTTACTGTTAAATAATTTATAATATTCTTCAGCCTGATTAAAATCTTCGTTAAGATAATAAGTGTCTGCAAGCTCTATACTTGACTTTTCCTGAAATATGCTTTGGGGATACTCATTAATTAAACTTTTATAGGTTTCTGCAGCCAGTTCATACTTTTTTTGCATCAGCATACTTTTTGCCATATAAAATCTTATGTAGTCAGCCAGTATTAAATAATTATTTTTTATTTTTTCAAGGTAATATTGTGCTTCAACATATTTTTTTTCTTCAAAAGATTTTATCCCAAGTTCAAAATAATATCTTTGTGTTGCCAAATCATTTAAATTGCCGGTATCTTTTATTTCATCGCTAGAGTCATTATTTTGTGTTGCATCTGATGATTCAGTTGACGAAGTAGTTTGTGTTGTTTCGTTTTGTGTGGTTCCAGATATTATTGAACTTGAGCTTTCACTGCTTTCAGAATTCTGATTAGGGTCAGTGGTAGAGGTGGAGAGATCGATAGTTGTTTGAGTTTGATTTAAAGCAGTTGTGTCTGAGCTTGAAGTATTAGAGCTGTTAGAAGTTTTATTAAAAATGGATTTGTAATTAGCTAAATTAGAACATCCTGCAAAAATAGTAATAATAATTAATAAAATTGTAAAAATAATTGCCTTAAATATTTTTAAAATCAGTTTTAAATTTTTTTTATGCTGCATCTTATTTTATTATTTAAATTTTTAATTAAGAATTAAAGAATAAATAATTTTTATATTTATAAATTATTATATATAATATTAAATATTTTTTTTATATTAAATATTATTTTAGCTAAAAAAATTTTTTAAAGGAAACTTTTAAGATCCAGTGTTTTTAAAAAACTAACTAATTTTTATTTAAATTATTTTATATGAATTAAATTTTTTATAAAACTGGTAGAAATTTTTTAATTTTTCTTAATTTATAATTATATTAATTTATAGTTACTAAAATAAAAAGTAAAATAACAAGTTAAAATTATTATTTTTTAATATATAATATTTATATGTCTTTCTGGAGAAAACCAAAAAAAATAGGTGTTGCTTTAAGTGGTGGCGGGGCTCGCGGACTTGCGCACATTGGAGTATTGGAAGTTCTTGAAAATGAAGGGATTCATATTTCAGCTATATCAGGAACAAGTATGGGTTCAGTTGTTGGAGCTCTTTATTGTGCCGGTTTTTCGATAAAAGAAATGCTTGAATTCATGGAATCAAATGACTGGAAAAGATTTATAATATCAACTAATTTTACTTTACCTGGATTGCCTGCTTTAAATTCAAGAAGAGTAAGTAAACTTTTATACAAATTTTTAGCAGATAAAACTTTTGAAGATTGCAGTAAATCATTTTGCGCGGTTGCAGCTGATATTGTTTCAAAAAAGAAAGTATTTATAACAAAAGGTAAATTAAGTGATGCTATTAAAGCATCAATTGCAATTCCAGGAGTGTTTGAGCATGTTGTTAAGGATGGAATGATACTGGTTGATGGTGGTGTAATTGACCCGGTTCCAATTGATGCAATAAGAAAAATGGGTGTAGATTTTGTTATTGGTGTAGCTTTAAATAATATTGATAGTAATGAAATACCAAATTCAAAGACGTCTATTTTTAATATTATAAATATAGCTTTATCAATGATGGAAAGAGAGATTGAAACTCAGCATTTTAATAAAGCTGATATAGTAATTCAACCTAAGACAGCTGATTTTGGAATTTTTGATTTTAAAAAAGCTTCAGAAATTATTGAAGCAGGCAGAGTGGAAGCAAGAAAATATATTAATGAGATAAAGAAAAAATTGTATTAATTTCTAGTGAATTTCCAGTGAAAAATCAATTGCTTTTGCTGAATTAGTAATTATCCCGGAAGAAATAAAATCCACCCCGGTTTTACAAATCTCTTCAAGAGTATTAAGGTTTACGCCTCCGGATGCCTCGATTTTACAATTATTGCCCGATTTTTTTCTTATTAATTTAACAGATTCCTGCATTTCTTTATAACTCATATTATCAAGCATAATTACATCAGCATTACTTTCAATAGCTTCCTGAAGTTCTTTCTGTGTTTTTACTTCTACTTCTATTTTTAATGTATGGGGTATATTATTTCTTAAAATATTAATTGCTTTACTAACCCCACCTGCAGCTGCAATATGATTATCCTTTATTAATATGCCATCAAAAAGACCAAATCTGTGATTAAATCCACCCCCGCAACGCACTGCGTATTTTTCAAGAATTCTAAGATTTGGAAGAGTTTTTCTTGTTTCAGTAATTTTAACATTATATCTTGATGCTACCAGCACAAATTTATTAGTAATTGTTGCAATTCCTGAAAGATGGCTTATAAAATTCAAACTTACTCTTTCAGATTTTAAGATTGAAAGAGTTTTACCTTTAATTTTACAAATAATATCTCCTTTACTTACAGAATCTCCATCATTTTTTAATTTCAAAAATTCAACATTGTTGTCAATTTCTTCAAAAATATATTTTGCAACATCAATTCCACATAAAATTGCGCCTTCCTTTTCCTTACATAAAATATAAGCTTCCGATATGTCATTTTCATCAAATATATATTTTGATGTAATATCACCATAAGCTCCTAAATCTTCATTAATGGCATTTTTTAAAATATTATCAATTTCAAGTTTATTTATTGTATTTATATTGTTTTTGTTATTCATATTTTTATTACTTATAAATATTTATTAATTAAAATTAGTTGTCACAGGGACGAATTTATGTCACGGGGACGTATAATTTGACAATTTGTCAAACTATAATGCAACCTATCATGCTTACAGATATTTTCCTTTTGCTTTTAATAATGTTGTCAAATTATACGTCCCTGTGACAACCGTGACAATTCATATAATTAAGTTACAGGTTCAAAATAAATTTCATCATTTTTTTGAATAATATGTTTTTTCCAGTTTATATCGTCAGTTTCCGGATAATCACATCTTTGATGAGTTCCTCTGCTTTCAGTTCTTATAATTGCTGCAGTAATTATAA
>JAMDEN010000064.1 GCA_023487035.1 Actinomycetota bacterium | reverse complement strand
GAATTAATCATTAATACTTTTTGGGGATTAATTTTATATGCAAATGCCAGCGGATCGCAAAGATAGCATTTTTTAGTACATAAATTTTTTAATTCAAAATTTTCATCAATTTCAGTGGTAATTTTATCAGGATTTGCAGTTTTTAATTTTTTAACAAATTCAGGAAAATTTAAATAATAATTATGGCATTTTTCTCTGGAGATTTTTTCATCTCCTGCACAATTTCCTTTAAGAATAAATTTTAAAATCCCGTTCCAGTGTATTTCTTCCCAATTGCCACCGCCTAATATTAATATTCCCTTATCTATCCTATTATCAACAGCCATTGTAATTACTGAAACCATGCTGCCAAGGCTTATTCCACAAATATTAATTTCTGAAGGAGATAAAATATTATTGATAATATCAATTGATTTTTTTATATCTACAACACATTGATGAAAAAATAAAAGAGTATCGACATCGTCGTAATAAATTAATCTTTCACCACTTGCTTCATTTACAGGTCTTCTGTTTAAATGAAAAGGTAAGTTAATAAAAAGACATGCGATGTCGGAATTTGTTATACTACTTATAAATTTATAATAATTTTTTAATTTCTCATCTTTTGTTGAAAATCCATGTAAAAATATTAACAAAGGTATATTTTTATTAAAATATTTAAAATTATTAACAATTAAGTTTTTGCTACTTTCTTTAAAAGTTTCTGAAGCAAAATCGACAGGTTTGATAAAAAAATTATCCTTAATGAATAATTCAGCATATATATTATTATTTATTTCTATTGGACTGTTGTAAGGGGATTCATAAATTAATATGAACTTTCTTAAATTATCTGCAATTCCTTCATCTTTATGGAGATCGATTTTTATTTCAAAATCAATATTATTGTTTTCATTATTGTAATTATAAAGCTCCATAGCTACAAACCCATAAACATATAAATAATATTAATTAATTTAAAAAATAAAATGATAAATGTTAAAAATTCTTAACTGAAAACAATCACACTAAAATTAATTTTAAAAGATTATAGATTATTTTTATTTAAAAATAAAAGTTTTAAAAAAAATTATAAATAATTTTATAATGAAAACAGGATTCAAATTTAAATTGATAAACTGGAAATAATATATTAATATTAATATATATTAATAATTTAATATGTTTATTTTTATAATTTAATTTATTTTATTTAAGCAGTAAAAAATGAGGTATGTTGATGAATGATATTGATAAGAAAAATATAAAATTTATAGTTTGTGATGTTTTATATGATGAAATAAAAGACAGAATTCCTGAAAACTGGACAACAGCTAATTTTGAAAAAAGACTTCATAATAACAGCAAGGATCTTATGAATAAACTGCAGGAAGAAATTAACCGCTCTCAAGAATTCGATTTAATTGTTTTAGGATATGCTTTATGTGGAAAAGGAGTTGAAGGGCTTATTTCTGAAAAAGTTGATATGGTTATTATTAAAAGCGATGATTGTATTCCAGTGCTGCTTGGCTCGGTAAATGAATATAATAAGCAATTTAGTATTGAACCTGGAACATATTATGTAACCAGAGAATATCTTGGTGATGTTGATGATATGATTTTATTAGGTTTTAAGGATATAAAATCAAAATATGATGAAGCTGCCTGGAAATGGATAATTTCAGAAATGTTAAAAAATTATAAAAGACTTGCATTTATAAATACAGATAATTATCCCGCAGATGAATATAGAGAAAAAGCAAAGATGAGTGCAAGAGAATTAAATTTAAGATTTGAAGAAATAAAAGGTTCAAACAGATTATTTAATAAAATTTTAAAAGGCCAATGGGATGACGAGTTTGTTTATGTGAAAAAAGGCACGAAAGTTACAGCCGATATGTTTTTAAGAATAAATTAAATTTTTATATCAGGTATAATTAAAAAAATAAGTAAAATTACTAATCTAATAAAAAAATGATTTCTGATAATAAAATTAATGATATTAATGCAAACAATAAAATAAATAATAAGATTTATGTTCTTATGATTTACGGAAGTCCAAGACGTGAAGGAAATACTGATAAACTAATGGAAAAATTCAAAGAGGGGCTTATAAAAAATAAAAACATAAATCAAAGTAATCTTGAAATTGAAGAAGTAATAATTAGAAATTTAAAATTTTCTTCCTGTATTGAATGCAGGCATTGTTCAATTGATGGTGAATGTTTTGTTAATGACGAAATGCAAAATATTTATCCAAAACTGATTAATTGTGATTTTATGGCAGTTTCTTCTCCAGTATTTTTTACAGCAGTTTCAGGATTTCTTAAATCATTTATTGATAGGTGTCAAAGGTTTTGGGCTTTAAAATATGAATTAAAGATGAATATTATAAATAAGGAAAGAAAAGGTATATTTATAAGTACTGCGGGCTCTGGCATTAAAACAGTATTTGACTGTCCCCAAAAAACCATAAGAGCTTTTTTTGATGTTTTGTATGTAAAATATGATAAAGATTTTTTATATAATAATATTGATTTTAAAGATGATATTTTAAAGAACCCCCTTGCATTAAATGAAATATCTGATTTTGCTAAAAATTTAATTATTAAATAATCAAATTTATTAATCTGTTTATATTATTTGTATTATTTTTATATTTTTTATTAATATTAATAAACTTGTATTTACAAAATATTTATATTTATATTTATAAAATTTGATAAATAAAAAAGGAGTTAAATGAAATTTAAAAGATATATGTTATTTTTATTAATTTTAATAACACTTACAATTGTTTTTTTTACTGGTTGTAACTTAATTTCAGGCAGTAATAATAATATTAACAATACTGCTAAAAATAATAATTCTACAATTCCTGCGTCTGATTTTACTTTGAAGGATTTAAATAATAATGAAGTCTCACTCTCAGATTTTAAAGGCAGTGTTATTGTTTTAAATTTCTGGGCAACATGGTGTCCACCCTGTAAAGCAGAAATACCTGATTTTGTAGATGTATATAGTAATTATAAGGATAAAGGGGTTAGTTTTTTAGGTGTATCAGTTGATGAAGACTTAACTGCTCTTAAGCAATTTGCACTGGATTATAATATTAATTATACAATCGTTATAGATACAAGAGAAAAAAATATTGCAGGTAAATGGAATGTAAGTGCAATACCTACAACTTATTTTATTGATAAAAATGGAAATATTGTTGATTGGAATATAGGACAAATTTCAAAAAGTAAATTAATTTCAAAAATCGATTCCTTGCTTAATAAAAAATAAAATTAAAAAGTATTAAGATTAATGATTTTATATTTTTTAAAAAATAATTAAAAATATTTGTTAACTGATTGCAAAATAATTAAATTAAATCAATAATATTTTAATTAATAATTCAGTTTAATTTCAGATAGTTTTTAAATATAAAAAAATAAATTCATATTAGGGGGATAATTTGAATATAAATCCGGTAGCATTTAATCTTTTTGGAAAAATTGAAATAAGATGGTATGGTATATTGATAGCAATTGGCCTTATATTAGCTATTGTTTTATCTTATTACATTGCAAAATACAGAAAATTAAAAGCAGATGAAATAATTAATTTTGCCCCTTTTGCAATAATTGGCGGAATTATTGGGGCAAGATTACTTCATGTTATAGTTAACTGGTCTTTTTACGCTAAACATCCTTCTTATATTTTTGCATACAGACAAGGCGGACTTGCAATTCAAGGTGCTGCAATAGGCGGTATAATTGCTTTAATTATTTTTGCAAGAGTCAGAAAATTAAGTTTTTGGGCTTATGCTGATGCTATCGTACCTGGTCTTGCAATAGCACAAGCAATAGGAAGATGGGGCAACTTTTTTAATCAGGAAGCTTTTGGACGTCCAACAAGTTCAAGAATAGGGATTTATATTGCACCAGAAAACAGGCCACCTGATTATATGAATTCACAATATTTTCATCCAACTTTTTTATATGAATCTATTGCAAATTTAGTTTTGTTTGGAATTTTAATTTTTATGCATTATAAATTTAAGAAACGTTCTGATAAATATCCAAATGGTTTAATTATTAATACTTATTTAATAATATATTCTTTATACAGAATATTTATTGAATCAGTTAGGATAGATAGTTCTTATGTAGGGCCAATAAAAGTAGTGTATATAATCAGTGGGGCTACTATTGTAGCTGCTTTATTTATTGCAAATATACTTATCAATAAATTTATTGCAAAGAAAAAAGAGCAGGAATCAACTGAACAGGAAAAACAGGAAAAATAAAAAACTGAATTTTTTAATTTTTATTTACTTCTCAGCAATTTATTTAATGCTGTATTTGCAACCACAATAATTTTGCCTGTAAAAATTCATCTTTTTACTTATTTCCAATGTTTTTTTGTATCCATCTTTTTTCTTAAAGTTGGATTCAATATAAGGGATTTTAAAATAATTCTCAAAATTTTTACCAGTTTTATTTAAAAGCAAAAAATTTTTATGCGGACTTACGCTCATTGTTGTAGTAAAAAAATCAAAACCTTTTAATTTTGCAGTTTCAGCTGTTTCTTTTAATCTGAATATAAAACATTTCTCACATCTTTTACCACCTTCAGGTTCAGATTCAAGCCCTGAAACATAGCTTTCCCATGATTTGTAATCATATTTACCAATAATTAAATCAAAGCCTTCACTTTCTGAAAATCTTTTTATATCATTTAATCTTTTTATATATTCTTCTTCAGGATAAATATTTGGATTATAATAAAATAATGTTACATTATAATTTTCAGATAAATAATAATAAGGATAGCCTGAGCATGTTGCACAACAGGCATGTAAAAGTACTTTCTTTTTATTTTGTTTTTTTGTTAAATTTTCCATTTAATTATAAATTTTAAATTAAAATTATTAAAACATAAAATACATATTGTCTTATTTAATTATTTTTAATATATTAACAGGATAAAAATTTTAAAAATTATTTTTAAATTTACTTATGATGTTATTTTTAAAAATCAAATAATACTTATTAAAAAATTAATTAAAAAAACAAAAAATTAAAAATAAATGAAAATAAATGAATTAAATTTACTAAAAGTAAGTATAGTTAAGGATATTTTTGAAGCTCGTGAGTTATATAAAAGCTATTTTGATATTTCTGAAAACATAACTGAATATGTAAAAAATATAGTAAATGATGTTAAACAAAATGGTTTAAGTGCAGCAATTAAATACACAAACTCTTTTGATAAAGTTTCATTTAAAACTCTTACAGATGCAAAACTTTCCCTGGATGAAATAAATGAAGGTTATGAAAGCATAAAGTTAAAAAATCCGGAACTTGTAAAAGCTATTGAAAAAAGTTATAAAAATATAAAATTATTTCATGAAGAACAGCTTGCACATGAACCAGAAACATGGTTTATTGAACCTGAAAAAGGGAAAAAATTAGGCCAAATTTCATTAGCCTTAGACAGAATTTGTGTATATATTCCGGGCGGCAGATATGTTTATCCGTCATCAGTTTTAATGACTGTAATACCTGCTCAGGTTGCGGGAGTAAAAGAAATTGTTGTTTGCACCCCTCCATTAAAAAGTGGCAGGCTTAATAATTTATTATTATATTTATTTAAATTTTTAAAAATCAGTGAGGTATATAAAATTGGCGGAGCTCAGGCAATTGCCTTAATGGCTTATGGAGATAGTAAAGTAAAAAAGGTAGCAAAAATTGTTGGTCCCGGGAATATATATGTTACAGCCGCAAAAAAGATTGTATATGGTAATGTTGGAATTGACAGCCTGGCAGGTCCAAGTGAAATTGCAATAATTGCTGATAAATCTTCAAATCCTTATTATATTGCTGCAGATTTACTTTCACAGGCAGAACATGATCCAGATGCTAAAAGTATTTTACTTACAGATAATATTGATATTGCAAATGAGACAATATTTAAAATTTATGAGGAACTTGAGTTTATAAAAACAGAATATGGAAGCAGATTTAATTCTGATTCAGTTATAGAATCTTTAAAAAATAATTGTAAGATTATTTATAATAAAGATATAAATTTAATAATTGAAATATCAAATGAAATTGCTCCAGAGCATCTTGAAATAATGACAGAAAATCCTGAAGAAACTTTAAAGAAAATAAGTAATGCTGGTTCGATTTTTCTTGGAAGCTATACACCTGTTGCTGTAGGAGATTATATTGGAGGAACAAATCATGTTATTCCTACAAACGGAACAGCAATATTTTCATCACCACTTGGAGTATATGATTTCTTTAAAAAAAGCGCAGTAACTTATTATAGTTTTAATGCACTGGATGATGAAAGAAAATTTATAGAAGATTTAGCTGATACTGAAAATCTTTTAGCTCATAAGAATTCGGTAAAAATAAGATTCAAATCTTAATAAAAAAGTTTATGTCCTGGCAAATTTTTTAGTAAATAAAAAGAAGTAAAAGATTAAATCGTATTTATTAATTAATTTTTTATTTTTTATAAAATTATAGTTTAAAAAATTAATTAAGGCATCAAAAATAATTTATAATTTTTAATCATAATATAGAAATAAATATTAATATTAAAACAATAATAGAAAATTAATATTAAAAAATGACAAAAATAAAAATAAAACCATGGATTTTAAATCTACCTGAATATATACCCGGTGGTACAATTGAAGATATCAGGGAAAAGTATAATTTAAAAGAAGTATATAAGCTTGCCTCAAATGAAAATATTTTTGGACCTTCACCAAAAGTGATTGAATTCTTTCAAGCTGGCTTTGATGATATAAAATATTATCCTGACAGTTATTGCAGACAATTAAGAGAAAAACTTAGTTTTAAACTTGGTGTAGATGAAGAATCTATTATTTTTGGAAATGGTACTGATCAGGTAATTGAGATGATTTGTGATGCTATACTTGATGATACAAAAAACATTATAATTCCTGATCCAACTTTTTTAACTTATGAAAAATCTGCATTAAAAAATAATGCAAAAGTTTTAAAAGTTCCTTTGTTAAATTACAGGCAGGATGTTAAGTCTATAGTGAAAAGTGTAAATAAAGATACTGCAATTATATTTTTAACCAGTCCTCATAATCCAACCGGTACAATACTGACAAAAGAAGAATTTGAATATATTTTAAATAATATAAAAGATGATATTTTAATTGTTCTTGATGAAGCTTACGTTGAGTTTATGCCTGAAAAAGATAAGATTGATTCCATTAAATATTTGAAGCATTTTAATAATTTGCTGGTAATGCGAACTTTTTCTAAAATTTATGGAATTGCCGGTTTAAGGATAGGTTATGGAGTTGGAGATAAAAATTTAATAGCAAATATTACAAAGCTAATGCAACCCTTTGTTGTTAATTCAATTGCTCAGGTTGCAGCAATCATTTCTTTAGAAGATGAAGAAAACATTAATAAAAATATTGAAATTATAATTAATGAGCGGGAAAGACTGTTTAAGATACTTGAAAAGGAAAATATTACTTTTATAAAATCATATTCAAATTTTATTTTAGTTAAAACTGGTGATAAAAGTTCTGAAATAATAGAGGAATTGTTAAAAAATGGCTTTATGGTAAGAGGAGGAGATTTTCTTGGATTTCCAGGATATATCAGGTTTTCCATATCTCTTCCAGAAATAAATGAAAAATTTATAAATTTATTTATCAGTTTATTTAAAAAATATAATAATTAGTATAATAATTAGCTTTAAATTAAATAATTTTTTCTTAAATATTTACAAATAAATCAATATAAGAAAACAGATAATAAATATTTATATTATTTATATTATTTAAATTATTTTATTTTTTGTAATTTAGCAGTTTTAAAAAATTAAGAAAATTTCAGTTAAATAAATAAAAATTAAAATAATTTTAAAATTTATAAAAAAATAATAAAAAAGAAAGAGGAATAGTTTATGGAAACAACATTAATTGGAAAAAATTGCGAAGTAAAATTTGGTCAGAATCTCCCAACAGTTTTTATTGCTGAAAGAATTAATCCTACAGGAAGAAAATCTTTAGCAGAAGAATTAAAGCAAGGCAAGCTTGATATTGTTGAAAGGGATGCTATTGAACAAACTAATGCAGGTGCACATATTATTGACATAAATGTTGGAGCTGTTGGTGTTGATGAAGTAGATTTACTCCCGAAAGCTGTAAAAAAAGTGATGGAAGTTACCGACAGACCTATATGTATAGATTCTGCCAATCATAAAGCTCTTGAAGCTGCATTAAATGTTTGTTCCAATTATAAAGTATTAATTAATTCTTTAAATGGTGAAGAAGCTTCAATGGATTATATGCTTCCACTGGTTAAGGAAAGTGGAGCAGCAGTTATTTGTTTAACAATGGATGACAGGGGTATCTCAAATGATCCTATGGTAAGATTTGAAATTGCAAAAAAAATAATTATAAGAGCAGAATCAATGGGTATAAAAAGAGAAAATCTTGTATTTGATCCACTTGTTATGGGTGCAGCAACTGATCAAAATGCCGGAAAAGTTTGCCTCGAAGCAATGAGAATGATTGTTAAGGAATTCGGTGTTTCTACAACCGGAGGTTTTTCAAATATCAGCTTTGGCATGCCGGCAAGGGAATTTTTAAATGTAACTTTTATTGTAATGGGAATAATGGCAGGGCTTTGTGCACCCATAACAGATGTTTTAATGAAGAGTCTTGCGCCTGCTGTTAAAGCTGCTGACTTTCTTGCTGGAAGAGATCCGTATGGTATGAACTTCATTTCAATGTACAGAAAGTAATTTTTTATTAAAATTAGTTAAATTAATTATTTTGTTTAATGTTATATTTATTTTTTTAATAAATAATTATTTGAATTATAAAACAGGCTTTTTTAAATCTGATTAATAGGTTTAAATTATAATAAATTTATATAAAACATATTTATCAGATTTAAAATCATGCTTAATTTTTAGAATAAAAATAATTGATATAGATAGATATATTGATACTTAAAAGATGTATCTTTATATAAGATTTTCTAAATAAAAATATTGTATAAAATATATATTATATTAGTTTTAAAATATTTGGAATAATTCATAAATTATTTTAATTCTTATAAAAATTAGAAATAATTAATTTTTTCTATTATAATTAATTTCCAATTATTAATAATTTATTTTTTGGAGGATTAAATGGCAAGAGTGGTTCTCAAAGATTTATACAAAAAATTTGATGAAGTTGTTGCCGTAAATAATATGAATACGGTAATTGAAGATCAGGAATTTGTCGTCCTTGTAGGGCCGTCAGGATGCGGCAAGACGACCACACTTCGTATGATAGCGGGGTTGGAGGAAATCACAGCTGGTGAGATTTACATTGGAGACAGGAAAGTTAACGATGTTCCTCCAAAAGACAGGGACATCGCAATGGTTTTTCAAAATTATGCATTATACCCCCATATGAATGTTTATGACAATATGGCTTTTGGTTTAAAACTTCGTAAAACTCCAAAAGCTGAAATTGAAAAAAGAGTTAGTGAAGCTGCAAAAATTCTTGCTATTGAAGAATTACTTAAAAGAAAACCTAAACAATTATCGGGTGGACAAAGACAAAGAGTTGCTCTTGGAAGAGCAATAGTAAGAAATCCAAAGGTATTTTTAATGGATGAGCCGCTTTCAAACCTTGATGCAAAATTAAGGGTACAAATGAGAACAGAAATTGCAAAGTTGCATAAAAGGCTTAATGCAACTATTGTATATGTTACTCATGACCAGACAGAGGCTATGACAATGGCTGACAGAATAATTATAATGAAAGACGGAATAGTTCAGCAAATTGGAAAGCCTCAGGAAGTTTATGATCATCCTGTAAATATTTTTGTTGCAGGTTTTATAGGAAGCCCGGCTATGAATTTTCTGGATGTAACAGTTACAGATAAATATACTTTAAAGCATAAAAACTTTGAAATAGATACTCCGGAAAAAATAAAGAAAGTAATTGATAATAATAATATTAAAGGTAAAGAAGTGATTATGGGTATAAGACCTGAAAATCTTGAGGATAGTGCTTTTGCTCAAAATGCCAAACCATCAAATACTATAACAGCTAATGTAGAAGTTACTGAACCTATGGGTGCAGAAATATATGCTTATTTAGATGTTGATGGTGTTCTTATGACTGCAAGAGTAAATCCGAGAAGCCAGGCAAAATATGGCGAATTATTATCATTATATGTTGATTTAGATACCATTCATTTATTTAATAAAGAAACTGAAATGGCATATATTTAAACACGTATTTAAATTTTTAAATTTAACACATTTTAAAGTTATTTTTTAAATGTAAAGCACAATAAAATAAATTTTATTGTGCTTTACATTTTTATTTTATAAAATTTGCACATGAAAAAATTCTACGATGTAATAATATCAGGTGCCGGACCTTCCGGGAGTCTTCTTGGATATTTTTTAGCAAATAAAAATATAAAAACTTTAATCCTGGAAAAAGAAAACTTTCCAAGATATAAGGTTTGTGCTGGTGGGATACAATGGAAAGTTCTTCAGTTATTACCATTTAATATTGAGGAAATAATAGAAAAAAAAATATCCGGTATTTATTTTTCAAGAAAATTAAAGGATATATTTTATAAAAAATATCATGAGCCTTTAATTTATACGGTAAATAGGAAAAAATTTGATAATTTTATTGCAAATCAAGCATTAAATTCAGGTTGTCAAATAAATTTTAAAGAAAAAGTTATGGATTTTTCAGTTGAAAAAGATCAGGTAAAAATTATAACAAAAAAAGATATTTATTTTTCAAAAATTCTCGTTGGGGCTGATGGAGCAGGAAGTATAGTTTTTAAAAAATTAAATAAGAATAAAAAAATACAAAAAATTATTGGATATGAAACAGAAGAACCATTAAATGAATTTTCTTTTTATCAGTCATTTGATAATAATCTTTTACTTGATTTTACAGGGATTAAGAAAGGTTATTTATGGATTTTTCCTAAAAATGAATATTTATCAATTGGTAATGGCGGGCCTGTAAATGATGCATTAAATATAAAAAAATATTTATTATGGTTTTTACAAAATTATTCGAATATATTTAAAAAATCACATCTTTTTCAAAGTAGCATAATTAATGAATTAGTAAGAAAAGATAAAAAAATATCTTCTTTTAATGAGACAGAATTTAAAAACAAAACTAAAATACAAAAAAAAATAAATGCTCATTTTATCCCTGTAAGAAGTGATAATAATTTTTTAAGTGATTACAGAGTACTTGTTATTGGCGATGCGGCAGGCTTTGGAGATGGTTTTACTGGAGAAGGATTATATAATGCATTTATAAGTTCCATAATTTCGTTTGAAAGTATCATAAATGCACTAACAAATAAAAATTATTCTTTTTATGATTATTTTGAAAAAATAAATAATGAAATTATTAAAAATATTAAATTATCAATTTTAGTTTCAAAAATATTTTTTTCATCTCCGACTTTTTATTATAAACTTATTAAAAATAATGATAGACTTTTTAATTCATGTGCCAGGATTTTAAGGGGAGAAAAAACTTATAGCGATGTTGTAAATAAGTTAAAATTAATTAAAATCTAATTTATATTAATTTATATGTATTTTTTTGAAAAAATTCTGGAAGGGGATTTTATGGCTGAAAATAAAAAACCGGTAATTATAGTGCAAATTTCTGATATTCATGTTGGAGAGGTTCACTTTGTGCCAAGTCTTCTAACAAGAGCTATTGATGAGATAAATGAGTTAAATCCTGATATTGTAATTATAACAGGAGATTTAACGGCAAACGGGTTTAGAAGAGAATATGATACAGTAAAAAATTATCTTTCGCCAATCAAATGTAAAAATCTTATAGTGCAACCTGGAAATCATGATTCAAGAAATGTTGGATATATACATTTTGAAGACATCTATGGGGAAAGATACCGATCTTTTGATTATAATAATATTAAGATACTTGCTGCTGATTCAAGTGAACCTGATTTGGATAATGGGCAAATTGGTAGAGAATATTACAAATGGATTAAAAATGAATTTTCAAATACTTCTGGTAATGAAACTTTTAAAATATTTACCATGCATCATCATTTGCTGCCTGTTCCTAATACCGGAAGAGAAAGGAATATTCTTAATGATGCCGGAGATGTACTTGAAGTTCTCGTAGATTCGAAAGTTGATCTGGTTCTTTGCGGGCATAAACATGTTCCTTATATATGGAGAATAGAAGATATTTTAATGATTACTGCAGGAACAGTATCATGTTTAAGATTAAGAGGGAAAATTGAACCAAATTATAACATTATATATATTTATGATGATAAAATTGATATTTTCAGAAGATTTCCATTTGATAAAATTGAAAAAATTGAAGGAATAAAAAGAAGTCCTGTAAAGGAAAGATTAAATGCTCAATTTACTAAAGAATCAAAATAATAATTTTAAAAGGCTTATAGCAATAATAGATGGAGAGCATTATCCTCAAATAACATTAGATGCCATAAATGTTTTAAAAAAAGAGTTCAATGGTAAATTTTGCGGGATTATTTTTTTAGGAGGAACTGAAAAAATCACATCTGGCAATTTTAATGATTTTTTTGATGATGAAGTTTATGTAATTAAGGATTTTTTAAAAGATTTTTTTGCGGCATTGGATTATTTTAAACCTGATATTGTTTACGATTTAAGTGATGAGCCAGTAGTTAATCATCAGATCAGGATGAAAATTGCATCATTTTGCTTTTTTAAAAAAGCAAGTTATATTGGACCTGATTTTTTATTTAAATATGAAGACAGTTTATATAAAACAGAAACTCCTTCAATTTCAATTATTGGCACTGGTAAAAGAATCGGCAAAACAGCTATCAGTTCATATATTGCAAATATTTTTAAAAAAAATAATCTGGAAGTAATTGTAGTAGCAATGGGAAGAGGAGGACCAAAAGAACCCCGATTACTTAAGGGGAAAGATATAAATATTACTCCCCAATATTTATTGGAACTTAGCAATAAAGGTTTCCATGCGTCATCAGATTATATTGAAGATGCGCTAATGAGTAAAATAACAACTATAGGTTGCAGAAGATGCGGAGGAGGATTTGGAGGAAGGGTTTTTTTATCTAATGTTGTTGAAGGTGCAAAACTTGCGGACTCTTTAAAACCTGATTTAATAATTTTTGAAGGAAGCGGAGCTTCAATACCTGATGCAAAAACAAATGTGAATTTTTGTATCATAGGTGCTAATCAGAAATGGGATGATATTGTCGGATATCTTGGAATATATAGAATTTTAATTTCAGATATTATAATATTAACAAATTGTGAATTACCTATTGCAAATAATAAAAAGATAAGAACGTTAGAGGAAAACATTCATTTAATTAATCCGAAAGCTAAAATTTATAAATCAATATTCAGACCCCAACCTCTTAGCAGTATTGAAAATAAAAAAATTATAATAACAACAACAGCAAAAAATGTAATTAATGATAAATTAAAAAAATATATTGAAGATAATTTTCATTGCATTGTTAATGGTATAACTTTTAATTTATCAAACAGACCTTTACTTAAAAAAGATCTTGAATCTTTTAAAGATTTTGACACTATATTAACCGAATTAAAAGCTGCTTCAGTAGATTTAGTAACAGATTTTGCAATTAAAGCTGGAAAAGAAGTAGTATATATGAACAATATCCCCAAAATTTTAAATAATAAAAGCGACTTTAATAAAGATTTAATAAAAATATATAACCGGATAAAATAAAAAATATATAAAAAATAAATAAAAATAATAAAAAACATCTCTGATAAAATATTATGACTGATAAAAATTCCGAAAATCCTGAATTTAAAATGATTGTTATATCTGACAGAAAAAAGGGTGGACTACCTTTTTCAAAAGGTATATTAGCTAATTCAATAGCAATAACAGGTCTTGATATCATATTAGCTCATAAAATTGCCATGGATATCCAGGAATATTTGTTTAAAAATAAAGTTTCTTTTATATCTCTTGAAGAATTAAGAACCTTAGCATTCAGATTTATAAAAGATGAAGTAAATCTTGAGTATGCTGAGAAGTATTTGTTATGGCAATCAGTTGGTAAATTAAAAAAACCTATAATTATTTTAATTGGTGGTTCAACTGGAGCAGGTAAGTCAACTGTGGCAACTATAATTTCAAACAGGCTTAATATTGCAAGAGTTGTTTCAACTGATGCTATTAGAGAAATAATGAGAACTTCCATATCGGACAAGCTAATCAGACCTCTTCAAGGATCTTCATATAATGCTTATAAATATCTTTCACTTGTTCCAACAGGAGTAGATCCGGTAATACTTGGATTCAGGGAACAGGTAATGGCAGTAAATGTAGGAATTGAAGCTATTATTAAAAGAAGTGTTGAAGAAAAAACTGATACGATTCTGGAAGGCGCACATATAGTTCCAGGATTTTTTAAAATTAAAGAATTTTATGATAAAGCACTTATTGAAAATTTTGTTATTATTGTAAAAGATGAAAATATACATAGAGAACATTTTGTTAAAAGAACTTATGAAACACAAGGTTCAAGACCTATGAAAAAATATTTAAAACATTTAAAAAATATCAGACATATTCAAAGTTATATTGAAGAACTTGCTGAAACTAATAAAGTTAAAATAATTGATAATAATAATCTTGATCATACCATTAGCGAAGTCATGGATTTAATGTTCCAAAGAGTAAAAAAAGAATTTTCTATTCATAAGCCTAAATAAAATATCTTAAATTATTATTCAAAATACATCATACTCTACTCATTTTTAAATATTGATAAAGTATAAGATTTTTTTAACAACATATCCTGATAGCTAAGATAAATAGCTGACATTTATTAACTTTTTTATTAATTTTAATTTGACTTAACCTTGTGAATAATATATATTTTTTTAGATATTTTAAGGAGGGATTGCAATATGCCAATTTATAGTTATAAATGCAATAATTGCGGAAAAATTTTTGAAAAATTTGAGAAGTCAGGTAACGTGGATAAGGTTTTTTGTAGTAATTGCGGGAGCGAAGCTTTAAGGATTTTTTCTCCTGCAGGTATTGTTTTTAAGGGGAAAGGCTTTTATTCTACAGATTACGGCTCAAAAAGTTCAAGCATAGCTACTAAAAATAATGTAAATAAGGAGGCTACTGAAGAAACAAAAACAGAAACATCCTTAAAAGAAACAAAATCAGATAATGCTAAAGAAAAAGAAGTTAAAACACAAAATAAATAAACTACTAACCATAGCTCTACTTAAGTTCTTTATTATGTATTTATTTTAAAAATAAAGATATAATTAATTTAATGACAGGTTTATTAATTTTTTCTCTAATTTTAATAACTCTTCATATTTTTAGCCTGAGGGCTATTTTTAAAACAAATAATGAAGAAGCTCTTATAGAAAATTTAAAAAAAATAGAGGATATAACCTCTATAGATGAAAGTAATAAGAGGATTTCTTTTAATTTCATATTTCCCGTACTGGTAATTATAGTTTTAAGTTTAATAGAAATAGGATACTTTATTTTTGTTGTTTATATTTTAAGAGATTATGCAATAATAATTGGAGCTTCAATACTTACAGGTTATAATATATATGCATTAATTAAATTTTTTCCAAAATTAGGTTTATTTATTAAAAATCCTGTTGAATATTTTAAAGAAAAAATACATACTTTTGATAATATTTTAAATTTTATAATGGCCGTTTCAGAAATATTATTTTGTATTTATGTGGTTGTAAAAATTTTTATAAAATATAATTTTTTTTAAAATATGGCTTCTCAATTTACTAAAACAACTAAAATTTTACTTGTTATACTTGGAATTATAATTATTTCAGGAATTATAATAATTTTAATCATACCACGTCTTACCAGCAGGAGTTCAAATACTCAATCTATTGCAAATAATAATATTGCAGCAATTAAAACTGAGCAAAATAGCCAGGATACTAATTTAACTGATACAAGCATTGCAAATAAATTATCACAAGAAGAGGAGTATAGGAAATTAGTAGAAGATAAAGATTTTGTAAGTGTATTTAATAATTTTGAATATCCTGATTCTGAAATTAAAGATGCAAGATTAGTTGAAGAAGATGGTTCAATGTTTTATATTGTTTTACAAACAAAAGACAGTTTTAATAATGTTGATAATTTTTATAAATTAAAAAAAGTTCAATCAATCTGGAGCCGTTCTGATATTTTTGAAACGAATAGTAATGAGCTTGAGCAATCATTTTTAAATACAACAGATGATTCCTCACAGTTAACTCAGGAAAATAATAAATATTCAAAATATTCTTATTTTAGTGAAAACAAAGATAAGCTTTTAAATGTATTAATAAAATCATATTCCTCAGACGCTACACAAGTAATGATTATATACTGGGAACTTTCAAATTAATTATATGGATACTGGCTTACCCATTGGGACAAAAATTTATAAAGTAAGTGAATTAAATTTTGAAATCAAAAATGAGATTGAAAGCATATTTTCAAATATCTGGATTGAAGGTGAAATTTCCAATTTCGCTTACCCGAATAAAAAGCATATGTATTTTTCTCTTGTAGATGAGTATTCAATGATAAAAGTAGCGATGTTTGAAAATAATTGTAAAAATGTCCCTTTTGATATTGAAAATGGTCTTCATGTATATATAAATGGTTATGTAAGCGTTTATGATAAGCGAAGTGAATATCAGATAATTGCATATAATATAATACCTGTAAAAAAGGGAAGCTTGCTTCTTGCATTTGAGCAGCTTAAGAAAAAGCTTCAGGATATGGGTTTATTTGATGAGAGTATAAAAAAACCAATTCCTGTTTTACCTTCAAAGATTGGAGTAATTGCTTCAAAAAGTGGAGCAGTTATTCGGGATATAATAAAAATCTTAAATAAAAGATATGGAAATTATCACCTTATATTAAGAAATACTTCAGTTCAAGGTAATGATGCTGTAAAAGAAATATGCAGTGCTATAGATGATTTTGAAGAATATAATGTTGATGTAATTATTATTGCACGCGGAGGTGGATCTTTTGAAGATTTAGCTGCTTTTAATAATGAAGAGCTTGCAATGAAAATTTATAAATGCAAAATACCAATAATTTCCGGAGTTGGTCATCAGACAGATTTTACAATATGTGACTTTGTTGCAGATAAAAGAGCGGCAACCCCTACTCATGCAGCAGAACTTGTAATTTTAAATAAAAATGATGAGATATTAAAAATTAATAAAAATAAAGAAAAAATTTTAAGTCTTATTTCGCAAAAGATTAATTTATATAAGAGGGAATTAAAATCTTTAAAAGAAAGAAAAATATTTAAACATCCACAGTCTTTACTGAATTCTCTCTGGCAAATTTATGATGATATAAATGAAAATTTAAAAAATGATTACATTAATTTAATAAAATTAAATGAAAATAAATTTAACTTTTTGAAATCCAAAATTAATTTAAAAAATTTTAAAGAAGGAATTAATAAAAACAGGATAATATTAAATAATAATTTTTTGTTTTTAAAAAATAATTATAATTCCTGTTTTAATGTAAAGAAAAATAAGCTTAAGATTATTTTAGAAAAAATCAGTTCATATAATCCTGCAAGTATTTTAAAAAGAGGTTTTTCTATAGTTAAAAATAAGAAAACAGGGGAAGTAATTAAAAGCATTAATGAAGTAAATATAAATGATCAGTTATTAATTTTATTAATTGATGGTTTTATTGAATCCATGGTAATGGATAAGAGTTCTGAAATATTAAATAATAAATAATATTTTTATTTACATATGAGAAATTATGTATTTTATTTTTAAATATTTTTAAAAAAATATTAATGAGGTTAAACATGAATATCGATAAATTAACATTTGAAGAAGCAATGTCTGAACTTGAGGAAATTGTAAAAGATCTTGAAGATGAGAATATTACTCTTGATAGTGCAATGGAGAAGTTTGAAACTGGAGTTAAACTTTCAGAGTTTTGTCTAAAGAAGTTAAATGAAGCAGAAAAGAAAATAGAAGAACTTACAAGAAATGAAAAAGGGCAGCTTAAGGTTAATGAAATTGATTTAAAGGAAAATGAAGGCAGTCTGGAAAATTAATTATTATTGATTTATTTTAGTGTTTTTATAAATTTTAAATTTTTAAATTTATAAAATTATTTATTAATTTATTTTTTAATACTTTCCTTAAATAAAATAAAAAAAATCTTGACAAACAGTTATAATTGTTATATTTTTAGGGTGTGAAGTGGGGAAAAGTGGAGCAAAGTATCATTTAAATCCCATAAAATAACAGATGAATCCCATTAAAAAATAAAAATAACTAAATAAAAAAATGTTTTTAGGGGAATATCAAAGAAGCTTAGACAATAAAGGTAGAATATTTATCCCGACAAAATTCAGAGAAAACCTGTCAAAAGGTATAGCGATTATTTCAAAGGGATATGATGAGAAATGCCTTTTTTTGTATTCTATTGAAAATTGGGAAGAGTTGGTTAAAAGGATTACTTCGTTACCAGTTTCTAAAATTAATCAGGAGTTTTCAAGATGGTTTTTTAAGTCTGCACATGAAGAAGTTATAGATGGACAGGGAAGAATAAAAATTGATAAAAGCCTTATAGAATATGCAAATTTAAATAAAGATATAGTTATGGTGGGTGTTTCAACAAGGGCTGAAATCTGGTCTGCAGAAATTTGGGAAAATTATTCCAAATCTGCAGAAGAAAAGTTCTCAGGCAATAATAAAATATTTGAAAATCTGGGATTTTAAATTAGTTTTTTAATTCGGAGCGATAAGCCGATTAAAAATAAATGAAGTCAGAGCAAATACACATACCAGTTCTTTTAAAAGAGGTTTTAGAATATTTAAATCTAAAACCTGGTGACATTGTTTTTGATGGAACACTTGGCGGTGCGGGCCATACAGTAGAAATATTTAAAGCCATTGCCCCCACAGGCAAATTAATTGCAGTAGATCAAGATAGCCAGGCTATCAGCACCGCCGCCAGTTTATTTAAAAATTATAATAATATTTTTTTTTACAATGGTAATTTTGCAGATGTAAAAAAAATTATTAATAGTTTTGAAATAAATAAAATTGATGCTTTTTTTCTGGATATAGGGCTGTCTTCTATACAAATAGAAAAATCAGGAAGAGGCTTTAGCTATATTCGAAATGAGAAACTGGATATGAGAATGGATACTAATAATCCTCTTTCTGCTTTTAATGTTGTAAATGAATACAGTGAACAAAAATTAAGAGAAATTTTTTTTAAGTTTGGAGAAGAAAAGTACAGCTCAAGTATTGCAAGAAATATAGTTTTAAGCAGAAAAAGTAAACCAATTGAAACAACAGGACAGCTAAATGAAATAATTGAAAAAACAATTCCTGTTAAAGAAAAATATAGCAAAAGGGGACATCCTTCAAAAAGGATATTTCAAGCAATCAGGATTGAAGTAAATAGCGAACTTGAAAATCTGAAAAAAGCAATAAATGAGGGTTTTGAAGTTTTAAATAAGGGAGGAAGGATGGTGATTATTTCTTATCATTCTCTTGAAGACAGAATAGTAAAAAATAAATTTATTAATTTTAGTGGTAAATGTATTTGTCCTCCTGAATTGCCAGTATGTGTATGCGGAGCAAAAAAACAAGCAGAAATACTTACAAAAAAAGTAGTAACTCCTTCAGCAGATGAAATATTGATTAATAAAAGAGCTTCAAGTGCAAAGCTTAGAGCTCTTAAAAAATTATAACTATTACAGGTAAGATTAAAATGTATTATAGCAGCGCAGAAGAAGATAAAATTGAATTAAAAGATAAACCGGTATTGAGATTAATCAAGAATACAGAAACAAGCTCAAAAAAAGATTATTTTTTATATTATAACTCAGGCGTGTTTCCAATTCTTATGGTTATAATATTTTTCTTATGTATAGGAGTGATAATAAATATTGGACTCAGGATTCAAAATTTAAATTATGATAAAAAGATTTATTCTATAAACAAACTGATTGACTCTGAAAAAGAAAGATCAGACAGATTAAATTTAAAAATATCTGAGCTAAAATCTCCATCGAGGATTGCAGGGGATCTTTTTTCAGAAAATGCAGATACAAATATCAGCAATCAAAAAGATAGCAATTCTAACGAAATATTAGCACAAACAAATAAAAATATAACAGGGCAAACTGGATTAAAAAATCAAAAATCTATAAATTATATTAATTTAAAAAATCTTGATATTTTTTATAGTAAGACTGCAAATGATGCTGTTATTTCTGAACAGGAAACAAATTCAAATGATAATAAATATTACAAAGGAGTAAATTTAATTACAATTACAAAAAATATTAAGGATGTGTTAATGGTTGTTTCGGAAGGGATATTAACATTTTTCATTCCATAATTTAATTTTTAAATTATTATGATAAGAGAGAATAATACCAAAGCAAACAGGATAAAAATTTTTTTCCTGTTTTTTTTGTTCATTGCTGCTTTTGGTTTTATAATTTATAAGCTGGTTTGTATCCAGTATATTTATGCTGATAAATATAAAGTACAAGCAGATTATCAGCATAGGGATGATTTTACCTTAAAATCAAGAAGGGGTAAAATTATAGACAGGAATGGTATAGAACTTGCGTCAAGTATTGTAGAAAAAACAATAACTGCAAATCCTAAGCTTATAGAAAATCCAACAAAAGCAGCAGAAGATATTGGTAAAATTTTATTGCTTGATAAGGAAGAATTAAAGCAAAAACTTTCAGATAAAAATGTTGGATTTTTATATATAGCCAGGAAAATTAATTCCCAGGATGCTAATAA
>JAMDEN010000143.1 GCA_023487035.1 Actinomycetota bacterium | reverse complement strand
GAAAATGCCAACAGGAGTAATAGGAATACCCTGCTGATTAGCATCAAACTGACCCTGTCGGGATGGAAGTGCAGGTATTAATATTTCTGTCCAGGGTCTGGTTCTTGAATACTCAAAACCAATAGCCCCATTTATTTCCTCTTTTGCCCATGCCATCTGTCTTTCCTCTGATGTAACATATGCCATCCACAGGAAAGCTGCATCCTTATTTTTTGAACCTTTCAGCAAATCAAGATTATGCTGAGTCCAGTTACCGGATGGACCGCCACCGGGTGCAGGTATAATAGTCCATTTATTAGCAATCTTGGATTGTGCAGGATCGTCAATTTTTCCAGCAAGCACCATATACCAGTTCTCATAAACTGCTGTATCACCATTTAGGAAGGCTGCGCCTGCTTCAGGCAGATCCCAACCCAATACTCCTTTGGGAGCATACTGCATCAAATCAATCATCATTTGAGCCGCTTTAATCCCTTCGGGGCTGTTTACCTGAGGTGCCCATTTTTTAGAATATACTGCAACACCCTGTCCCCAGTATCTGGCAAGCCACATTTTAACTAGCTGAGCATTTACACCTGCAAATGAGATACCATAAAAACCTTTTGCCGGGTCATTAACTGCTTTTAGAGCAGCATAAAAATCATCCCATGTTGCAAATGGATATTTAATTCCTGCCGCATCAAAAATATCAGTTCTGATTACTATTGAAGATATCCCAGTCGATATTGGCAGACCAAACCTGCCCTTTCCGCTCCACTCACCAAAAGTGTACATGGGCTTAAAGAAACCTTCCATATTAACACCATATTTTTCTATATATGGTGTTATCTCTTCCATGTAATTATACAGACCATATTGGAACTCTATATCGCCCTCAAAAACATCGTACCTGTTTGCACCTGTGGTAAGATCATTTACAATCTTGGGCATTTGTGCTTCCCAGGGAGTCGGATCCATTACGATCTTGACGCCCGTTAATTTTTCAAATTCAGTTGCACTGGCTTTAAGGTAATCCTCAAAAGACACTCCACCCTGATATAGATAATTAATTGTAGTACCCTCAAATTTAAATTCTCCAGCATTAATCCTTTCCCAGAACGAACCAGCGGCTGCCGTAGTTTCTGCTGCGGCTGTTGTTTCAGCTGCCGCCGTTGTTTCAGCTGCGCCTGTTGTTTCTGTTGCAGCCGTCGTTTCAGTTGTAGTGGTTTTACAACCAATCAAGCCACTTAGCCCTATCGTAACTACTAATATCGAAATTAGTAAATACGATAACCATCTTGTACTCTTTGTTTTCAAAACATTCTCCTTTCTTTTTATTTCCTGTAATATACCTAATATAGCTTTTATTAAAGATTTTTTTATTCAACACCTCCTTGATATAAATTATCAAATATTAAATCTTATAGAATTTGTTTTATTTAAAATGATGAATTTTTTATAATTTTAAAAATATAAATATATAGAGACATACACTGGAAAGATACCAGAACAACTATTGAATTACATAACAGTTTAAAAATTTATTACTGGAATATTAGTATACATAAATAATAAATGTTGTCAAGTTATTTGACCAATTTATTAATTATCAAATCTTTGGGGTATAAGACCGGGGATATATTTGCATGCTTCCTGTAACACATCCGCGCAATGGTCATAAATTGCAGAGCAGTGATGAATATAAGGCCCTTCAATTATCGTCCTCTCCCATTTTGGCCAATTATTAACTTCCATCCACGCATAAAATTCTTGAGTATAGGGCCCTGGAACTGTGTGACCCTCACCAATCCCCAACCTATATTTACCGTCATCTCCGTCAAACCTGCAAATTGTCAGTGGACCATCCTTCAATTTATAATGCAGACTGCTGGCCGGCAACCCTTTCAATATCCAGGGAGGTGCTAATTTTACTTTGGAATTATTATCGCGAAGCAAAAATGGCGCCATTGCATGCCAGAGTAAAACTGCATTATCGTTTTCGGGATGGCGAATAGTAATGTCTGGCAGAAAGCTTAATTCATCAGTTTTACTTGAGGCTTCCAATAACACGGAACTAACTGCACCATGGATGTCTGATTCATCTATTATAGGAATTCCTGTATCATTTGCCAAAGCTTCAGCTAATCCTGTCGCACCGCCTAATTCATTCTGGAGTGAATTAAAGCTTTGAATAGAAATTGCATCTAAATTTCTCTCCTTAGCTATGAAAATAAGCTCATCCCTGAATGCCAAACTGTTAAATAGCGGTTCATCGCCCTCAAGGCCTTCTATAGTTAACCATTTTTTAATTTCTGCAATTTCTTTCTGATATTTTAATCTGTCTTTTCCTGAACGATTTTTAATTTTATTAATAAATTCTACCATATCGACCGGAAGTATCTGAATGCCAAATTTATCCAGTAATTCACTTTCATTAATGATTGTTGACCAAAAGAAATCAATCCTTATTCCAATTTGACATATTTTCATAGCACGCATGGCCTTAGAAACAGTAGCCGCACCGATAAATAGCTCAACACCCTCTTTAAATTGTTTTTCATCTATTCTGCAATTTTCTATATATGTAAACGGGACTTTTAATTTGTGCAATACTTTGCTTGTGGCAAACATACCACATAAGGAATCTCTCAACCTCGAACCATCCGGAAGAGGGGCTTCATCTCTTGGGCCCCAGAGCAGCGTAGGCAATGAAAGTTTTTTTGCAATCATTCCAGCTGCACCTTCTGTTCCAAAATTACAATGCGGTATAAAAAGTGCATCTATTTTTTCTTTTTTAAAATACTCCACTGCTAAATCAACTTGTGGTTGATCCCGGATAATGCCATCAGACAAAATATCCTCTAATGCAGCATACTTTATTTTCCACTCGTTGAACTTTTTAAATATTTTATTTTTTTGAATTATTGCGTCTTCATGTGAGAATACAAATTTACCTATTGGGCATACTCCCAAATAAGCTGCTTTATCTTTTTTCATAATTTGTATTTATATTTTAAATGGTTAAATTAACTTTACCATAATATTGATTAATGTAAATATTGTTATATTATTTATAATAATTATTTCGCTAATTGTTTTTAATTTATATTAATTTAAAAAATGAAAGAATTTAGTTCGTTACCTAAAAATAATTTTAAGCATATTAATTATATTAATCTCATAAAAGAAGATATGGAAAAAAGATCATATAAGATTATTGTACTGGATGATGACCCTACAGGGGTTCAAACTGTGCATAATGTATTTATGATAACTGAATGGTCCAAAAAAAGTATAGAAAATCTATTTATCTCTAATAATCATATTTTCTATATTCTTACTAATTCCCGAAGTATGTCAGAAAATAAAACCAGAGCCATTCATAAAAAAATAGCGGAAAATATATCTGAGGTATCAAAAAATACAAAAAAAGATTTTATACTGATAAGCAGAAGCGACTCCACTTTAAGAGGCCATTATCCGCTAGAAATAGAGACTTTAAAATCAACTTTTCTTAAAAACTTAAAAATAAATTATACGCACGAAATAATAATTCCCGCTTTTTTTGAAGGTGGCAGATATACCTTTAATGATATCCATTGGGTAAAAGAGAATGGTACTTTAATATCTTGCGCTGAAACTGAATTTGCAAAAGATCCTCAATTCGGGTATAAAAGCTCCAATCTAAAAAAATGGGTTGAAGAAAAAACTCAAAAAAAGGTAACTGCTGACAATGTTTTATCAATTTCTATTAATGATATCAGGGTAGACGGACCAGATAAAATAAAAAAATTGTTAATTAATAATCCTGACAAAACTGTAATAGTAAATGCAGTTGAATATAAGGATCTTGAAGTTTTTACATGTGGTTGTATTATGGCTGAAAAAGAAGGAGTAAGACCAATTTTCAGAACTGCAGCTTCTTTTGTTAAAACAAGAGGAGCAATAGCAGATAAAGAAATTTTAAATGCAGCCGATATATTTACAAATTATAACGGAATAAAAAACAGAATCGGATTGGTTGTAGTGGGTTCTTTTGTAAAAAAAAGTACAGAGCAGCTGGATTTACTTTTAAAAAATGGAAAAAACATTAAACCTATATTATTGGATATAAACAAGGTTTTTGAAAATTCGGAAGATGAAGTTGAAAAAATAACAAATGTTGCAATAAATTCCCTGAATATTAATAAGACACCGGTAATTTACACATCCAGAGAATTAAAAACTGGAAAAACTGATTTTAAAAATATAAATATCGGTAATAACATTTCAAGTTGTTTGGTTTCAATCATTAAAAGAATTATTATAAGGATAAAAATAAAACCAGATTATTTAATAACAAAGGGTGGGATAACCTCTTCTGATATTATTACTAAAGCCTTAGGTGTTAAGAAAGCTCTCGTGTTAGGACAATTATACCCCGGAATTC
>JAMDEN010000115.1 GCA_023487035.1 Actinomycetota bacterium | reverse complement strand
TTTGATAAAGTTTTTACCGGAGGAGAAAGTATTAACGAGATAAAATCCTGCCTTTTGCATGAAAAAACAAAAGCATCAGCATCATATTATGAGATTCCTCCACAAAATCTTATAGAAAGAATAAATTTTATTTTATTTTTTTTGCTATCCTGAGTATATTTTTTAAGTTTTTCTTTTAATTCAGAAAATACACCTACTGCACTTTGAGGAGATAATCTGTAACTTATGCCTACAATATCAGGTTTAAATTTTTCAATTTCTTCTACAAGCCTTCGGGCATTAACTGCAGAACCGATAAATCTGGTTTCAAACCCCATTTCATCTGCAATATTTAAAAAATTAAGAATACCTGCTACATGAACACAACTTCCTGCTGTTGCGCCTATTATTTTTTTCATGATTTATTTGGCTTTCCATCAATAAATACATTTCTTATTTCTTCAAGACTTAAGTTTTCAAGACCTAACCTTTTAAAATTTCTGCCTGATTTCCTGAAATCTGTCTTAAAAATAATATTTGCAAGATTTATAAGTGAATCTATTGCAGTCATGTCAACTCCAAAGGCTTTTCCGAATTCTGAAATTGGTACAAGGCTCATAGGGATATCTTCAGTAATATATCTGACATTTACTGTTTGCGGGGCCATAATACCTGAATAACCAGGGTTGCTGTGTATTGCATCAAATAAATTATCTTCAATAACATTGTAAGCCATTGAAAGCCAGTCAATTGCTGATATTACATTCTTACATTTAAGAGCATGTGCAACTTCCACTCTTTCCTTATCTATGACTTCAAGTATTTTTGCAACTGAAGGCGTAACACCTTCTACATAAAATTGAAAATTCCCGAGTGTTGCTTCTATCCTGCTTGCATTTAAAATTGTAATTGCAGGATGAAAAACTGCTCCCATATTATTAAAACTTGTTTCAATAACACTGGTTCCTGAAATAAATTCGGGAAATACTTCATCAAGCTTTCCAACTACTTCATCCGAGTAAGTTGCCGGGATTGCCGCCAAAGGAATAGCTTGCTTTATTCTGAATATTTTTGCAGTTGCAGGACCCATACCTCTGCTTGCATATATAAAAGTTTGAGCTTCTGCAACAATAACTTTTTTATTATTTCCTCTTTCCCTTAATATATTTAAAAATTCAAGAGCTCCTGCTGTTCTCCCAGGGTTTAAAATAACAATTTGTCCATCTTCAAGATATGGCGCACATCTTTCAGCAATTGAACCATGCCCGAAGGCAGGCACAACAACCATAATGATATCGGTACCTTCAATTACTTCCCTGATATTATCAGAAATTATATTTAATTTTCCAAAGCCGGTTATTTCTCCCTCAAGTTCTATACCTTTCATCTTTATAATAGGTTCTATTTTAGAGAAAGTTCTGTTGTAAAGATTTACTTCATAACCTTTTATGGCAAGGTGAGCTGCCATAGCTTTACCGCCATGTCCTGCACCAATTACTGCAAATTTTAACTTTTTATTTAAATTCATAACAATTTGAAATCTTAAATAATTTAAATTTTTAATATTTAAATTTAATAATAAAAACTAAATAACAACTATATAAAATTATTAATATTAATATTAATAATTAATATAATTTCATTTTACCAGAAGATGTCAAACTAAAAAAATGTTTTATTTTTTATTTATCTTTTATAAATTTATCATATAGTATCATTATTATCTTTTATGTATATGTTTCTTGATGGATAGGGGATTTCTATACCAGCTTCATCAAATTTATCCTTAATTTTTTTTCTAAGCTGTCTTTCAATAGTCCATTGATTAGAAGGTTTTACTTTACAAATAATTTTAAATATTACAGAAGAATTACTAAGGTCATCAACTCCATTATCTCCTAATATTTCAGGTCTTTCTAAAATAAGATCTTTATATTTAACATCATTTACTAAATCATCAAATATCTCTTCAAGAACCTTAATGACTTTGTCGGTATTTTCTTTATAATGTACCCCAATGTCTACAACTGCATTTGCCCATTCCTGGGAAAGATTACTTAAAATATTTATCTGGCCATTAGGAATATAATGTACTTTACCGTTTAAATCTCTTATAACTGTTACTCTCAAGTTAAATTTTTCAACAACTCCTGCTTTATCTCCTACTGCGATAATGTCATTTATCTGAAACCATTGTTCAAATAATATAAACATTCCATTTATAATATCTTTTATAAGATTTTGCGCACCAAAACCAATAACAATGCCAAGAATTCCGGCGCCTGTTAAAACAGGTATTAAATTAATACCAAGCTGTTGAGAAATTATAAGTATTGCTGCTAAAGTAATAAAAACAATAATTAAATTGCCAGCAACATTAGTAAAAGTAAATGATTTTTTCTTAATTTCTGTTTTATTATCAGGAATTTTATCATCAATGACCTTTTTTACCTTTCTTAATATTATCCTGATTACAAGCAAGAGAATTAATAAACTTAAAAAAACTATAGTTACAGGAATCCAGTTTGTCTTAAAATTAATAACTATATTTTGAGAATTAATTCCGAAGTTTTTTAAATTTTCATTCATTTCTTATGCCTCCTTATAAAGAAATATTTCTTTAAAGCTTTTTTAAAAATAATAACCAAAATAAGTATAACTTAAAAGAGGTTTAACCAGGAGTTTAATAATAAAACTTTAAAAGTTATTGACAATAAATTAAATTTTAGTTAGTATTTAATTACTAACAGTACGTTATTTAATAGTTTATATTTATATTATTAATTATATTATTAATTATAATTAAGAGTAGTTTAATTAAGAAATAATTATAGTTTTATAAATTTATATAATAAAAAAATGAGACAGTCTTTCAAATTTGTAAAAACAGCAAGTTCTGAACTACAATTTAAGATAAATCAATCAATTATTTTTAATTATATTAGAGAAAATGCCCCTATATCAAGAGCTAAGATATCAAAGGATTTAAAAATCAGCGCCCCGGCTGTTTCGAGAGTTATAGAAAAATTAATTGAAAATAATTATGTTTTTGAAACTGAAAAAATTGAAACTAAAAGCGGCAAAAGACCAACATTAATTGCGTTAAATGAAGACAGAGGGTTTGTTCTTGGTATAGATTTAGGTGGGGAAAGAATAAGAATGTCTTTAATGAATTACAGCGGAAAAATTGTAAAAAAATATATTGGTCCGGAAATAAATGATAATATAAATATAGAGCAAAACTTAGAAATAGAAATTCAGAAAATTTTTGAGGATTGCAAAAAAAATGAATGGAATTATTCTAATCCATTAGAAGTCCAATCAATTTGCATAGCTATTCCAGCTGATGTAGATGCTGTCACAGGTAAAATTACCGGAGCCCCACTTTATGGCAGTTGGAAAAATATCAATTTAAAAGAAAGCATAAGTTCAATATTTAAAGTTCCTGTTTTTATTGAAAACAATGTTAATCTTGCAGCATGGGGTGAAAAAAATTTTGGACGTGGAAAGGGATATACAAATGAGGTATTTTTAGAAATAAGTAATGGAGTAGCTGCAGGAATAATTATTGATAATGTTTTACTTAGAGGAGAAAATGGATATGCAGGTGAAATTGGCTTTACAATAATAAATACAGAAAATTTAGGATTTAAAGTAAAAAATAAGGGATTTCTCGAAAAATTTGCATCTGTAACCAGTATCAGGAACAAAGCATTAAGAGCAGTCAGTGATGGTGAAAAAACATTAATACTTGATTTAGCAGGAAATGATATAAATAAAATTAATTCATCCCTCGTATGTGAAGCTGCCATAAAAGGTGATAAGCTGGCAAAAGAAATAATAGAAAATGTTGTAAAATTTTTATCAATAGCTATGATTAATTTAATATTAATTATAGATCCCAAAATTATAATTTTAGGCGGGTATATATTCAATCTGCCTTATAAAAATGAATTATTTGTTAACCCGATAAAAAATTTCATTAAGCAATCTATACCTTTCGAGATTCCGGATATTGAATTTTCTGTTCTTGGTGATGATGCAGCATTACTTGGCTCATGTTTTATGGCTATAGAGTCTCTTTTAACAGGGGAATTTCCTTATAGAATTGATAAAAATTAGAAAAATTATTAATAGTGCTATTGATAATAAAAGTATATAAAAATTATTTTTAATTATTATTAAGTTGTATTAATAAATTTTTATATTAAAAATTTTTAAAATTTTTAATATAAAAGTTATAAAAAAAGAAGGAGGATAAATTAATATGAAAAAAACATTAGCAAAAGCAATAGTGCTATTTGTTGTCATAGCACTACTTGCAGTTTTAGGTGTTAGTGGTTGTAAAACTACTACAACTGAAACAACAGCTGCAGCATCGGAAACATCTACAACTGCTGCAGAAACAACAACAACTGCTGCAGAAACAACAACTACCACCGCTCCAGCAAAGAAGTTAGTTTTTGGCAACCTTCCAGTTGCATTATCTGATGAATGGAACGGATATAGTGTTGAAAATTTCAAATATGCCGCAGCTAAAAAAGGTGTAGAAGTACAAGTGCTTGATTCAGCATGGGACAGTAATAAACAATTAAGTAATCTTGAAGATTTAATTACAAAAAAAGTAGATCAGATAAGTGTTTTTGTTTATACACCTGAAGAAGCACAAAAGTTTTTAACAAAAGCAAATGATGCAAAAATCCCTATTTCATTTGAAAATACTAAACTTGTAGATAAGGTACAGGGAGATTATTTATTTAACGTAGCTTTTGAGTACGCACAAACAGGATATTTAGCATTTAAATATATTAGTGAAACTTACCCGGGTAAAAAAGTATTTTATGCAAGAGGACTTCCTGGAATGGGCATTGTTGAAGAATATATGGTTGGAATTGAAAAAGCTATAAAAGAATTTGGAAAAGTAAAAGTTGATATACAAAGAGATACTAATTGGGATACAAAAACTGCTCAAGACGCAACAACAGATGTTATAGCATCAGGGCAAAAATTTGATGTAATTTTTGCTAATAATGAATCAATGGCTGTAGGTTGTTACAATGCATTAAAAGATGCAGGACTTGCAGGTAAAATCCCTATAGTTACAACTGGTGGTGGACCAACTGGAATAAAATTACTTCAAGATGGTATTGTTCAGGCTACTGTAGCTGCCCCAGTTTCATTACAAGGTTTGTATTTATTTAAAGCTATGTATCTTTATGCAACTCAGGGTATCACTCCACCACAAAAATTTATTGCACCTGACCAAAGTGTAGTTACTGTAAAAGATTTGGATAAAATTACACCTTGGCAGCCATCTGATGCATTGATTGATATGATTGGCGGATTAGATAAGTGGTAAACCGAATGATTAAATCTGATACTAATAGTTTATGATTGATTTAGTTAAATGTTTTACTGAATGCAAAATATAACAAGATAAAAAACTTTTGCGATCTTATATAAACAATTAAATATATAAGGTCGCAAAAGTGTAAAAAATTAAACAATAATTTAGTATATATAATTTATTTGAAATACATTTAAAGTATAATTTACTTATAAAAGTGTAAAAGTGTATGTAAAGGCTTAAAATATAAAGTAAATATAGTAAATATAAATTTATTAAATATATTAATATGTAAATGAATAATATTTTAAATCGAAAAGAAAAAATACTGGATGTAAAAAATATTACAAAGGAATTTCCCGGGGTTAAAGCACTTTCTGATTTTAATTTTGATCTTAATAAAGGGGAAGTGCACTGTTTAATCGGAGAAAATGGTGCTGGTAAATCAACCTTTATAAAAATACTTTCTGGAGCATTTAAACCTACCAGGGGAGAAATACATATAAACAATGAAAAACATTATTATCTTACTCCTCATCTTGCAAGAAAAATTGGAATTCAAACTGTTTATCAGGAAGATGTTCTTGTTCCGCAAATAACTGCTGCAGAAAATATTTTTTTAGGTTCTGAAATCGATAATCAGAAGTTTTTTATAAATTACAAAAAAATAATAGAGCAGGCAGAAAGTCTTGCCAGCCAACTTGGTATAAATATTAAAGTTAGTGAAGTTTATGAAAAATTAAGTCCTCCTGATCAGCAATTTGTTAAGATACTTAAAGCTCTTGCTCAAAAACCTCAAATCCTTATACTTGATGAACCAACCCAGGCATTTAATGTTAAAGATATCGGGCTTATTATACAAATGGTAAAAAGAATAAGCAGTGAAGGTGTCAGTGTAATTTATATTGCTCATAATCTTGATGAAATAATACAGGTTGCTGATAGAGTAACAGTTTTAAGAGATGGCATAAAAATAAATACTCATGATAAAACAGCTGAAAATTTAAGCACCTCTATCCTTGCAAAAGAAATGGTAGGCCGCCCTGTAGAACTTTTTTATAAGAAAAAAGAAAGCAGCATAGGTGATTTTGTTTTTGAAGTTAGAGGTTTAAAGCTTAAGTCCTTTTCAAAAGAAATTAATTTTAAAGTTAGAGAAGGTGAAATTCTTGGTATAGCAGGACTTAAGGGTGCTGGCCGCTCTGAAATCGCAAGAGCTATTTTTGGAGCTTTAAAAAAATACAGGGGAAAAGTATTTTATAAAAATAAAGATATAACTCCCTCAAATCCGATAAAAGCAGTCCGCGAAGGACTGGCTCTTCTTACTGAAGATAAAAAAATTGACGGCCTTTTTATGGGTATGCCTGTTGATCAGAATGTTACTATTGTAGGTCTTGATATGCTTGGCAAAATTTTTATTAACTTTATTAAAGAAAAAAAATTATCAATAGATTACATAAATAAATTAAATATAAAAACTCCTTCCTTGGATAAGGAGGTCAGATTTTTAAGCGGCGGTAATCAGCAGAAAGTAGTTCTTGCAAAATGGCTTTTTAAAGGCGTTAATGTACTAATTGTTGATGAACCCACACATGGAATAGATGTAAATGCAAAAATAGAAGTATATGAGCTTTTTACCCAACTTGCTGCAAGCGGCAAGTCTATTATTATGATTTCATCTGAAATGCCGGAGCTTATTTCGTTAAGTGACAGGGTAATTGTAATTAGAAATTTTGAGATTTCCAAAGAACTGATTGGAGATGAGATTACAGAGGAAAATATTTTAGCAGGATTTATGGGAGGAATGTAAAGGTGTCAAATAATAAAAACATTAACCAGGATTCTACAGAAAAAATTTCAATAGGAAGAAGACTTAGTTTTTTAAATTCTCAAATTACTTACCTGATTTTAGTAATAATTATTGTTGGAATAATAGCTACTGCACTAAATCCAAACTTTTTAACATTAAGAAACTTTTTTAATATAATGCAGCAAGTTTCAGTGCTTGGTATACTGACAATGTGCATGTCGCTACTTATGATATCCGGTGGTCTTGATATTTCAATAGGAAATATGGCAGGGCTGGTGGCTATGATTTTTGCAAAAATGTTAATAGCAGGCAAAGGCATTCCAATCTCTGTAATTACAGTTTTAGCAATTGCATTAATTTTAGGTTTTATAAATGGACTGATAATTGCCAAAAGCAAAGTTACCCCTCTTATTATCACCTTAGGAATGAATTATGTTTTTTTAGGAGTAGCACTAATAATAGGAGGCGGAAGACCTCAGACAATAACAGGTCAATTTGAATTTTTAGGAGAGGCAAAAATTGGCCCTGTTCCTGTTTCCATAATAATATATCTGCTTATTCTTTTGTTTGCATTTTTCTTAAGGAAAAATACTAAATATGGCAGAAGGCTTAATGCTATAGGAGGCAATACTCAAGCTGCATTTTTATCAGGTATTAATGTTGACTGGCACATTATTTCAATTTATGCGTTAAGCGGGTTAATTGTTGGACTGGCAGGACTTGTACTTGTATCAAGGCTTGGAATGGTAAGGGCTGATAGTGGTTCAGATTTTGCGCTGCAAGCTCTTGCAGCTGCAATTATTGGAGGTATTACTTTTGAAGGCGGAAGAGGAAGCCTTGTTGGAGCTTTTTTTGGAGTACTTCTACTTGGTATTTTATATAATGCTATGAATATAATAGGCGTTAATTCTTATGTTCAGACTATTATTTTAGGAGCAATTATAGTAGTCGCAACAGTTGTAAGTAATATAGGTAAAATGAGAAGATGATAAAAAAATGAATATTTATGGTTTTTAAATAAATTTATATGTTAATTCATATGTTATTAATGAATAATTTTTTTAAATGAAAGGTATTTTATTATGAGAATACTTGCAATAGGCGCTCATCCTGATGATGTTGAAATTTTATGTGCTGGAACTCTTGCTAAATTCAGAAAAAGAGGTGATGAAATATTTATTTGCCATGTTTGTGATGGAAACAAGGGAAGTAAAGTATATTCTTCAGAAGAGCTAGTGAAAATAAGAAGAAATGAAGCTTGTCAATCTGCAAAATTAATCAATGCAACTTCCATATGGGCAGGAATTTCAGATGGAGAAGTAACACTTGATTTACAATCAAGGATAAAAATAATAAATGTTATAAGACAGGCATCCCCTGATTTAGTTATTACTCACAGCCCAAATGATTATCATTCTGATCATATAAATACAAGCAGGCTTGTTTTTGAGGCTGTTTATCTTGCAGATCTGGTTTTATGGAAAACAGAATATCCTGCAACAGAAAAATTACCTTATTTATATTATATGGATACTCTTGCAGGTGTTAACTTTATTCCTGATGAATATGTTGATATTACAGATACAATTGATACAAAAATTAAAATGATGATGGAGATGAAATCTCAGTTGGGTTGGCTTAAAGAAATGCATAATTGTGATGCAGCTGAATTTATAAAGACAGTTGCAAGATTTAGAGGTTTTCAAGCTGGAGTTGAATATGCAGAAGCCTTTATTCAACAAAAAATGTATCCTCAAGGACTAACTAAAAGAATTCTTCCCTAAAAAAATGATATATGTGACTAAAAAATAAAAACCAGGTAGTTAAAAGTATATTTTTAAATAATAAAAATAAGAAACAAATAAAAAGAAGATGAAATAAAAAAAGTAATAAATGAAAAAGATAAAAAAAATTCATATATTTTGCATATTTATATATTAAATTATTAATAAAATACTAATAATTTTATTCATTTAAAGATTTTAAGCTTTATATTTTAATTATTTTATAAAAATTATTCTGGAGGAGGAAATAATGAAAAAAAGTATTGCAGTTGTAACTTCTACCTATCCAAACTATAGTGGCAAAGAAGCAATGGAGGGTATCTCAAAAGCTGGTTTTAAATATATCGAACTTGCTTCAGCTCCCGACTATTTTGAACATATACCAAGACCGGAAATAAAGGTTGATAAGCAAACCGTTGATGAAGTTTTAAAAGATTGTAAAAATTATGGTCTCACCTTGCAGTGCATAGCTGGTCATACAAGACTTATGAAAGAAAATAGTGTTGAAAATTTTAAGAAAGTACTTGATTTTGCAGGACTTGCAGGAGTCAAATTTGTAACCACCGATACTGGAGAAGTTAAAAATAAAGAAGACCAGAAAAAATTTTACTCTGATATTAGAGAAATCGGTGATTATGCAAAAACAAAAGGGGTAACAGTTTGTCTTGAAATGCATGGCGATTGGTGTAATAACGGTAAAATTGGAGCAGAAATTATAAAAACTATAAATCATCCAAATGTTAAATTAAATTATGACACTGGCAATGTAATATTTTATGGAAATACCAGACCTGAAACTGATTTACATTTTGCACTGCCTTATATGGGTTATATTCACTTAAAGGATAATGGAAGTGGTAAATATAAAGACTGGAATTTCCCTGCACTTGGAGAAGGCATTATAGATTTTGATAAAATATTTGAGATGCTAAAAGATTTTGATGGACCAGCAAGTGTTGAAATTGAATTTGAGGGTAAAGAGCATTCTCTTGAAGAAATAAATAAAGCTGTCAAGACATCATATGATTTTCTTAAAAAACATGAAGTTATTGAGTAATAATTAAATATTTATTTTTTAAAGTTTAAGTTTTTATATATTTTATTTGACTGGAGGTTGAAAATGGTAAAAGTTGCTCTTATCGGTGCTGGTTATATAGGTCAGACCCATATTAGCGCTTTAAAACAGGTTAAAAATGTACAAATAGTTGCAATTGTTGATAATCTTGAAGATAGAGGAATTAAAATTGCTGAGAGTTTAAATGCAAAATATTATAAAAATATAGATGAGCTTCTAAAAGAAACTGATGCAGATTGCATAGATGTATGTGTTCCAACTTTTGCACATCCTGAGACAGTTATTAAAGCTGCTAATGCAGGTAAACATGTTTTATGTGAAAAGCCCATTGCTTTAACGTTACAAGATGCTGATGAAATGATAAAAGCAGTAAAAGCAAATAATGTAAAAGCAATGAACGGGCTTGTTTTAAGATTCTGGCCTGAATATGTAAAAATAAAAGAAATAATTGAAAGTGATTTTTATGGTGAACCAATTCATGCATTTTGCGAGAGGCTTGCAGTTACTCCAGATTGGCAGGTAGGTGGTTGGGATAAAAATGAGAAGTTTAGTGGTGGAGCTGCTGTTGATTTGCATATTCATGATTTGGATTTATTAATATGGTTATTTGGCAGACCTGAAATAGTAAAAGCTCAAGGCTCAATAGCTCCTGATAATCCTAAGGGAGGTTTTTCTCATATATTTACAACAGCACAATTTAAAAATAGTAAATCAGGTTTTGCAGAAGGTGGATGGGATTTTAAAGGAGCCTTCCCTTTTACAATGGCTTTAAGAATTTTATGTGAAAAAGCAGCTGTTGAATGGATATTCAGGGCAGGAAAAAATATAGAAGAAAGAAGTCAGGCTTCAAATATTAAAATTTATAATACTGACGGTTCAGTTGAGACTATAGAAGTAAGTCAGTCAGATGCATTTTTTAATGAAATAAGTTATTTTATAAATTGCATTGAAGAAAATAAACCAATAGAAAAAGCTACTTTTGAAGATGGCAGAGCATCACTTGAATTTGCACTTGCAGCAATAAAATCTGCTAAAGAACAATCAGTAATAAAATTATAAGGCTTTTGTAATCTTTATTTATGATTTTTTGCTCTATAGTTTTTTATAACTATTTATGATTTTTATTTTTTAAAGGATTTTTTTATAAATTTATAAATTATTTGCTTTGAGGTGAAGTATGGGGAATTTTAAAGGAATTGTAACACATCAGACTTTAAGTGATGAAGATTTTGCTAAATTAATGACTATGCCGATAGAAGAAATTGAAAAATGGAGTACGGTAGGAGTAAAAATTGTAGAAAATGCTGATATATTATATAAAGAAATGGCCCGTTCAATTGCTGATGTTATTATAAAAAATAATAAACAAAATAAAAATACTAAAATAATTCTTCCAGTTGGTCCAACTCCTCAATATGGCATATTAGCAAATATTATAAATACTGAGAGAATTAATCTTGAAAACTTATGGATTTTCTTTATGGATGAATATCTGGACTGGGAAAGCAGATGGGTGCCAGAGTCACACCCTATGAGTTTCAGGGGGTATATGAATAAAAATTTATTTAACCTCATTGATAAAAACCTTGGACTTAGAAGAGAACAAATAATATTTCCAAACCCGGCAGACCTTGATTACAATGAAAATAAAATTGAAGAACTTGGTGGTATAGATGTATGTTATGGTGGTCTGGGTTATCATGGACATATTGCTTTTAATGAACCTTATGATACTTATTTTAGAAGAATGACAATTGAACAATTTTTAAATTCCAGAACAAGAATAATAGATCTAAACGCTGATACGTTTGTAATTAACAGCTTATGTGGTATTGGAGGAAACTGTTATGACTTACCTCCAAAGGCAGTTACAATAGGTATGAAACCTATTATTAATGCTAAAAGGATAGAGATTTATTGTGATGGAGGAGATTTAAACTGGCAGCTTGCAAGTTTTAGACTGGGTGTTATGCATCCACCTACTTTAGATCGTCCGGGAACTCTTTTGCAGCTTCATCCAAATCCAAAAGAAAATGTTTTATTTGTAGCTGACAAGCTTACAGCAAGACCTGTAATGGTTTCACCAAAGTAAAACTTTTTTTATAAAATTTATTAAATGATACAAAAGACGCAAAACTTACATTAAAATAAAATGTTTGTTAAATAATAGTTTATTTTTTAGGATTTTAATTACAAAGCTTATAAATCAGTTGTTACTATAGAATAAATTGAAATTAATTAATTTAAAAGTTTTAAGCTTACAATTTTAAAAAATTTTATGGAATTACTAAAAAATTCAGTTATTTATCATAAAATAGTTTAATTAATAGTTAAATTACAAAATTTAAAAAAAATGAGTTTAAATAAAAAAAAATTATTACTTGATTCAATCAGGCATAAAAATCCTGAAAGAATTCCTGTAATGTATAGAGGAGAGCCTTCTGTAAATAAAAGACTATTAAAGTATTTTAATCTTGGAAAACTTGAAGATAATTGGCAAAATCTTATTGAGCTTTTAGGAGCAGATAATTATTCTGATGGAGAAACTCTAGGTGGATTTACAACTTATTTTCCAGATTATACTGGTCCTGATTTTAATTCTATTTTTGAAATAAACAGATTCGATATCTGGGGAATAAAACCTGTGGAAATTTATTCTGGAGGTGAAAGGAATATTGTATTTTCGAAAAACCCTCCTTTATATGAAAAAGATGAAATAGAAGATCTGGAAAAATATAATTATCCCGAACTTGAATGGTTTGATTTTTCATTATATAGAAACAACACTGAACAAATTTTATATAACAGTTATAAAGAACAGGAAACAATAAAAATAACTGATTTTAAAAAATCCGATGAATATTTTTTAAATACCAGTTGTATGAACAGCATATTTATGGTTTCAACTTATTTAAGAGGCATGGATAAGATGTTTATGGATTTGGTTTTAAATCAGAAGTATGCTGAAACATTGCTTAATAATATCGGACAGTTTATGGTTGAGTTTAATGAAAAAAATTTAAAAAGTATTGGAAATTTTATAGATTTATATGGTATATGGGATGATTTTGCTGACCAGGAAAGCCTGATGATTTCTCCTGAAATATGGAGAAAATATTATAAAAAATGGTACGAAAAATTAATTAATGAAGCTAAAAAATATAATTTGCTTGTTTGTTTTCACGTTTGTGGAAATTGCAGCGATATCATTCCTGATTTAATTGACATGGGTGTGGATATACTTGATCCTGTTCAGGTATCTGCAAAAAATATGCAGCTTGATTTACTGAAAAAGAAATTCGGGAAAAATATCTGTTTTCATGGCGGACTGGATGTTCAAAAGTTTTTACCATTTGCCAAACCTGAAGAAATAAAAGCCGAAGTTAAAAGAATAATGAAATTATTTAAAGATGAAGGCGGAATAATTCTTGGACCTTCGCATTATTTTACCCCCGATACTCCTACTGAAAATATCCTTGCAGTTTATAATATTTGTTAAGCAATTTTTATAAAAATTTTTATTACAGATCATTCAGGAAAGGCTCATATTGAAATACATACTTGGTGTTGATGGTGGCGGAACAAAAACAGTTATAAGAATTACAAATAATAACGGAATTGTTGTTTCTGAATACATAACAGGAGCAGGTAACTATAAAAGTGTCGGAATTGAACTTGCATCATTTAACATAAATAACGGAATATTAAATGCAATAAAGCAAATGAACACAGCCAATGAAGATGTGTTTTTTTCAAGTTCATGTTTTGGATTATCCGGCCTTGATTGCGATAAAGATAATGAAATATATAAAAATATTATTTTTAATAGTGAGATTAAAAAATATCTTAATTTAGAGAAACTTATAATTTGTAATGATTCAAGAATTGGCCTTGCTGCAGGAAGCAATAATAAAAACGGAATAATGATTATATGCGGCACTGGATCTAATTGTTTTGGAATTAATGAAGAGGGCCAGGAAGCTAAAGCAAATGGATGGGATTATATTCTTGGTGATGAAGGAAGTGCTTATGAAATAGGGGTCAAAGCGCTAAGGTCGGTGATGCGTGCTTTTGATGGAAGAGGTAAGAAAACTTTACTTTCTGAAACAGTATTAAATGATCTTAAACTTAATAATATTAGTGATTTGATTGAGTGGTGTTATGGTACCCCTTTTTCGTCTGAAAGATTTGCTGCACTTACAAAAACTGTATGCAGAACTGCAGAACTTGGTGATAAGGTTAGTATTAGATTACTTTATGAACAGGCAAATGAAGCTTTTAATTCAATAAAAGTAGTAGCAAAAAAATTAAATCTTACCAATAGAAATTTTGATATAGTTTTTGTTGGAAGTGTTTTCAGGTGCGAAAAATATTTTAAAAATGTTTTAACTTATATGTTAAAGAATAAATTTCCAAAAATAAATTTTGCAGCACTTACTGATAAACCTGTCAGTGGAGCTATAAAGATGGCTTTAAATATACTGTAATTTTTTATATAAATTTACCTGGTAAAAATTTGAATTATATTAAATACTATTTAACTTTAAAGTTATATATTTAATACAATTTTAAAAAAATAAATTTGATAAATTTACATAAATTAATTTTATTAATGCCGGAACTTAAGAAAGTTTAAGACTAATTCAAAAAATAATTAAAATAATAGTAGATTTTTTATAATTAAGAGAATATAATCTGCAATATTAAGTTTTATTAATTTACCTTGGGATTAAAAAGGCAAGTAATTAAAGGTTAATTAAGATAGTTCATTGTATAATTAGATATAAATTTATATAAAATTATAAAAAAATTTAAAGATTTAATTTAATATATATTTTTAAGTCATAAATTTATTTATTAATTTAATAAATAAAAAAGTACTTTTTATTTAAGATATTTATTAATATATTTATGTATTTTTAAGAGTTTGTATATTCAAACTTTATTCAATTATTATTTTAAGCTAGCTTAATTACCTTAATTAATCCAAAATTATAATTTTTTTAATTCTTTCAGGTATATTTAAAAACATTTATTAAAAATTATATTATTATATTATTTAATATTATTTATTATGGTTAATTTAAAAGAAAAAATAAAAGATGATAAAGTAATGAATTGTGAGACTGCAAATTCAGTTAAGATTAAAGTTAATTCCAGGTTTTCAGGTATCTCTGATGGCTACATATTAAATAAGGAAAACTTAAAAGTTTTACTTGTTTATCCTCAATATCCGAACACATTTTGGAGCTTTAAAAACATTTTAAGATTGATTGGTAAAAAAGCAGCTTATCCTCCATTTGGATTATTGACAGTTGCAGCAATGCTTCCTGAAACATGGGAGAAAAAGCTTATTGATATGAATGTTGATAGGCTTAAAGATGAGGATATAAATGAAGCAGATATTGTTTTCATTAGCGCAATGATTGTTCAAAAAGAATCAGCAAAAGAGGTTATAAAAAAGGTAAACAGTTTTAAAAAGCCAATAGTTGCTGGTGGTCCTTTGTTTACTACTGGTTGGGAAGAATTTGTTAATGATGTTAATTACCTTGTTTTAGGAGAAGCGGAAGAAAATCTTGAAGTATTTTTAACTGATTTAAGTTTGGGCAAGGCAAAAAAGGTTTATGAAGTTAATAAATTTCCGGATATAAAAAAGGCTGTAATACCTCAATGGGATTTAATTAACAAAAAAAACTATAATTCAATGTGCATTCAGATTTCCAGAGGCTGTCCTTTTAATTGTGAATTTTGTGATATTGTGAGGCTTAATGGGAGAAAACCAAGAATAAAAACAAAAGAGCAAGTCATAAATGAGCTTGAAGCATTATATAAATGGGGATGGAGAGGCGGAATCTTTTTCGTTGATGATAATTTCATTGGAAATAAGCAAAAAATTGAAGATGAGATTTTACCTGCAATAATTGAATGGCAAAAGAAAAGACATCAGCCTTTCTTATTTAATACTCAGGTTTCAATTGATCTTGCTGATAAACCCGAATTAATTAATTTAATGGTTCAGGCAGGAGTAACTACAGTCTTTGTAGGAATAGAAAGTCCTGATTCTGAAAGTCTGGAGGAATGCAATAAGATTCAAAATGAAAACAGGGATCTTGTATTATCAGTTAAAAAACTGCAAAATGCCGGATTTGAAGTCCAAGGCGGATTTATTGTTGGTTTTGACAATGACAAGCCATCAATTTTTCAGAAGCAGATTGATTTTATTCAGAAAAGCGGCATTGTTACTGCAATGGTTGGAGTTCTTAATGCTTTACCAAAAACAAAGTTGTATCAGCGATTAAAAAATGACGGGAGGCTTTTAAATGAGTCTTCAGGATCTAATACTGCTGTAGAATTAAACTTTAAACCTAAAATGGATAAGGATGTGCTACTAAAAGGTTATGAAAATATAATGAAAACAATTTATTCTCCAAAGGAATATTATAAACGTGTAAAAACTTTCTTAAAAGAATATAAACCACCTTTTAGGAAACCGCCAAAATTTGGTATTTATCATATAAAGGCATTGTTTTCTTCAATGTGGCTTTCAGGGATAAGATATAAGGGTAAAAGATATTATTGGGCATTACTATTATGGAGCTTATTCAGACGACCATCTGCATTCCCTTATGTAATAGGCTCTTCAATAGTAGGAATTCATTTTAATAAGCTATACTGTAAAGCATAATTAAAAATTTGAATACAAAATAATTTTTAATTACCAGTTTTTATCATCAGGGAAAATATTTTTATAAATAATTTTTGTTCTTGGTTCCGCAAGCATTGGTTCAGCGTTTTTAACCCACTGCGCATAATGAGCTGTTTCTTTATGCTGGGCTATAGCTTTTTCATCTTTGTAAACTTCTACAAGTAAAAAACGTGAAGGATCATCATCTTGCTGCAGAACATCAAATCGTAAAATTCCTGGTTCTTTTATACTGCTTTTCGCATTTGTTATATTAGCTTCTTTAAAAGCATCAATTAGATCCGGTTTCGAGTGTAAATAAACATGAACTATTATCATAATGTCTCCTTTTTTAAATTTTTTAAAATTTTTCAGATATTATGTTAAAAAAATAAAAAAATATTATAGTAAGTAAAATATTAAAATATAAGATAAAACTTTTTAAATAAAAAAAACTTTAAAAAGCTTTTTGAATTTTATTTATTCTTGTAAACATATTAAGAAATTAAAAGCTAAATTAAACTTTAAGAAAAATTTTCTTTTTATATAAAAAATAAAGAAATAACCATTTTAACAGTATAAGGCAAATTAAAAAGAATATATCTTTAAATGGACCCATATAGCCAATGAAACCATGAACAACTATATTTACAATAATGCCAAAATCAAAAAGGCCTTGAACAATATATATTGTAATTGCGTTCATCCCTATAACAATAAAAGGAAATGCCCATTTTTTATATCCTTTATAATCAATTAACCAGTAAAATAAGCATAATAAAAGTAAGCTACAACCAGCTGTGACTAAAGTAAATGAACTTGTCCAAAGAATTTTATTTAAAGGAAATACAAAACTCCATACAATACCGATAATTAATAAAATAAATCCAAAAATTATCATCCACAGCATCTTATAAATTTGAGATTTGTTTGACTTTAACATTCTTCCTGATATTACTCCAAACAAAGTTGTGCATAGTGCAGGTAAAGTACTTATCAAGCCCTCATTATCACCATATTTATAATATAGCCGCCCTGGAATTATCAGTCTGTCAATGTATCCTGCAAGATTTCCTTCCTTAGATAAATAATCTGCAGCTGTAACACCTGGCACTGTAACAAATCTCATTACTAACCAGTAAGCTATTAATATTATTGCGATTAAAACACCGATAACTAAAGTTTGAAATCCGGAAGGAACATTTAATGTTATTATTGCAGCAAGAAAGTAACAAATAGCTATTCTCTGTAATACTCCTGGCCACCTCATATCAGTAAAACTAAAATCAAGAAAACCGTTTATGCATAATCCAAGAAAAAATAATATAACAGTTCTGGTAATTATTCTTATGTAAGCATGTTTAAAATCAATTTTCCCTTCTTTATAATATTTTGTTAAAGAAAAGGGAATTGTTAATCCAACAATAAAAAGAAATAAAGGGAAAATAAGATCATAAAAAGTAAAACCATTCCAAATTGAGTGCCTGAATTGGGCAGCTATCTGCATCGCCCAATTAGATTTACTTAAAGCCAGTAATGCAATTACTAACTCTGAACTGCCCATAATCCAGAACATGTCAAAACCTCTTAAAGCATCAATGGAAAGTATTCGATTTGAAAAAGATTTTGACCTGTTATCCATATTTGTTATTAGTAATCATATTTTTTATCAATATACATTAAAATATTTGCAATACTTGTTAAAATAAATTAAAAAAAAATTAGTAAATAAAAATCCTGATTAGTATTTTTATTTAAATCAAATAATATTTTATTAGAATCTAACTTAAAAAAATACTAAAATTTTTTATTGTGATATTAAATTAATTAAATAAGATATTATTAAGAAATAAAACAAATTATAAAATAATAAAAAAAATAAATAAATTTCAAAATGGTTTTTCATGCATCATGTTGTTAATTATTAATGTATAAGCAGAATTTATATAAACAAAATTTTTAAAAAACAAAAATTTTATGAAAATTTTATTAATAAGTGATAAGATTGTAGAGCACTTACATAGCAGTTCAATAATTGAGAGATTAAAATATATAGATTTTATAATTTCCTGTGGGGATCTTCCTAACTATTATCTTGAATATATAGTTACTATGTTAAACAAACCTCTTTTTTATGTATTGGGAAATCATGATACAGACAAATTTTATAATGAATCAGGTTTAAAAACAGGTATGCCTGAAGGATGTATAAATTTAAATCAGAAAATTATAGAATATCATAATGTTATTTTAATGGGTTTAGAAGGCTCAATGAACTATAACCATGGTGAGCATCAGTATTCAGATGTTCAAATGTCATGGAAAATTAATTTATTAAAACCAAAATTGTATATAAATAAATTATTTAAAAAAAGATATGTTGATATTCTTGTAACTCATGCTCCTCCTTATAAAATACATGATCAGGAAGATTTATGTCATAAGGGGTTTAAGTCCTTTAATATTTTTATAAAAAAATTTAAGCCTAAATATTTAGTACATGGGCATGTCCATCTTTATGGTACAAATAATTCCTGTATGACTGATGTAAATGGAACAAAAGTTATTAATGCTTATGGTTATAAAATAATAGAAATTTAGGCTTTGCGGACACCTTTATCAATTTATTAAAATTAAAAAATTAAAAATACTGATTAATTTATTTTAAAAATTACCTAACTTAAAAATCATGGGAAATCAGATAGAAAGTATGAACCAGACAGAAGGAATAAATGTATCTAATCAGGCATTTGAAAATGCAAAATTTGTATCCTTGCTGAAAAATCTGAAATATATCTTAATTGGTAAAAATAATGAGCTATTATCTTTTGAAAAAATAAAAAAAGATTTTGGGCTTTATAAGCAAAATTATTCAGGAATAGTAAGTGTTCCTATTGATAAAATAGTTGGAAGTTTTGACAGATATAAAGATTTTGATAAATTTTTTCTACCTAAAAAAGATCATCTTCAATATCGATGGGCTAAAATTCACAATCTTTTAGTTAAGGATATAATTTTACCTCCTGTTAAGCTTTATAAGGTAAGTGATATTTACTTTGTTGTAGATGGTAATCATAGAGTAAGTGTTTCAAAGAAATTAGGTATAAAATATATAGATGCAGAAGTAACCGAATTTTTAACTGATGCAATTCTTACAAAAGATATGGATCCTAAAGACATTTTCATACAAGCTGAAAAAGAAAAATTTCTTAATTTAACTGACTTAAGAAATAAGAGACCTGATGCTGTTAAAATAAGGGTAACAACCCCAGGGCAATATGATATTCTTTTAAATCAAATTAAAAAATTAATGGTACAGTTAAATGAAAGTAAAAAAGATGGAGAAAAATTAATAACATTTCAAGAGGCTGCTCTTATTTGGTATGATAAAATTTACTTACCTGCAATTGAAATAATTAAAAGTTATGGAATTCTTGAAAAATTCCCTAATAGAACTAAAACAGACTTATATATTTGGATTAACGAGCATAAAAGATATTTAACTTTAAAATATGGAAGAGAAGTAGTAATAAAATTTGCAGCAAATGATTTAATTAATAGATATTATAAAAATCCTTTTAGAAAATTAAAATTAAAATTAATAAGTTTAAAATTTAAAATAATGAAATTGATTTATAATAAAAAAAATAAAAAAATATAAAAAATATATATAAAAAACATAAATATAAGAAAAATATTAAAATTTTAAACAAAGATTAAAATCTTAAGATAATTTAATAATATTTAATTAATATTATTTTAATATTCTAAAAGCCTGTCATTTTATCTTTTAAATTCTTTTAAAGTAATTATTGCATTATTGGTTTTTAAGCTTTAATATCAATTGTTTTAGAAATAAATATTAATTTATAAAAAATAATTTTTTAAGGAATGTTTTAAATAAATGGAAATTCGTAATATTGCGATTATAGCACATGTTGATCATGGGAAAACTACCCTTGTTGATTCTTTGCTGCGACAGTCAAAAACATTTTTAAATAAAGATATAGCTAACACAAATTGTATAATGGACAGCAATGAACTTGAGCGTGAACGGGGCATCACAATTTTTTCAAAAAATGCTTCAGTAGTATGGAAAGGTATCAAAATTAATATTATTGATACTCCAGGGCATGCAGATTTTAGCGGTGAAGTTGAACGAGTATTAAAAATGGCAGATGGTTCACTTCTTCTTGTTGATGCTAAAGAAGGTCCAATGCCTCAAACACGCTTTGTTTTAAAAAAAGCGCTTGAATTTAAGCATAAAATAATAGTTGTTATTAATAAAATTGATAAACCTGACGCTGATATAAATGCTGCATTAAATAAGACTTTTGATTTATTTATTGATTTAGGGGCAGATGAGGATACAGCTAATTTTCCTGTTATTTATGCTTCATCAAAATTTGGAAAAGCCGGGCGGATTCCAGATCTTAAACATAT
>JAMDEN010000124.1 GCA_023487035.1 Actinomycetota bacterium | reverse complement strand
TTCCATGCCTGTCCTCAAGTATTTCAAGTAGTATTAGTCTTGATACCGTATCTAACTTTTCAAGCCCGAAATCGTCCAGTATTAAAACATCCTGTTTTTCTATTCTTCTTATCTCATTTATGTAAGAGCCGTCAGCTTTCTTTAACTTCAATACCGGTATTAGTTTACCGAAGTTAAAATAGATTGTCTTAAACCCATATATGCAGGCCTGATGGCCTATTGCTGTAGTTATGAAGCTCTTGCCAGTGATATGTAAAGATTTACATATCACTGGCAAGAGCCATGTCGCAACGAGTCTTGGCATAAAAGCAGCCATGGCAGGATACAGGGTTCTTTTTACTACAGTTCCGATACTTATTAATCAGCTAAAAGAAGCAAGAGGGGCCAGTATTCTTAGAGCTTTTGAGCTCAGGTTTGAAAAGTATGATTTAGTTATTGCAGACGAGCTTGGCTATATATCATTTGATAAGGAAGGTTCAGAGCTTTTATTTACAAATCTCGCACTTAGGGCAGGAAGAAAATCAACAATTATTACAACAAATTTGTCATTTGAGCGGTGGGATGAAATATTTTTAGATCCTGTAATTACTGCTGCCATGATAGACAGGCTTACGTATAAGTCATATATAGTTAATATGAACGAGCCATCTTACAGAATGAAAGAAAGAAAAGAGAGAGAAATTTAATTGAAAGGAGGTTGTGTAAAAAGTATTATTTTTTTAAATTAAGTGGGGTACTTTTCGGCTGAAAAAAACAGTTTTCATTAATTGCATAATTTACCCATAACCCACTCTTGCTATAGGTTATTATTTCAGCTTCTTCTAGTTTTTTAAGATCAAATGAAATAGTGGGTTGAGATAGACCAATTATTTCTTGAATTTCACATACACATAATTCACTTTTATAAAGAAGCAAACAAATTATCCTTAAACGGTTTCCTCCTTTTTTTATATTTTTTCCTTTTCGCTTATTTATTTAGATTAAATTTAAAATTGTTATTGATAAATTTAAATATATAAATATAATAATATATAATGTTTTTTGTAAAAAGCAAATTATTTTAAATAATTAAAAAAAAATAATATTTGAAAAGTTTTTTAGATTTAAAAAATATAATAAAAATTTATAAAAGAATATTACTATAGTAAAAAAATTAGAAATAAAGGAAAAGAATAAATGTCTGTAAATTGGTATCCAATAATAAATTATGAAAATTGCACCGAGTGCGGATCCTGCTTTAATAAGTGTACTCATGGTGTCTATAAAAAAGAGAAAAATCGCACTATTGTAGTTCAACCTGTAAATTGCAGAGGTTGTCAGGAGCTTTGTCCATCTGAAGCTATTGAATATGCTGGCGATAATGGCTGGGATAATAAAAATAAATGCAGCTATGACTGTGGAGGCAACTGCTAAAAAAATTTAAAAATATTTGAATATGGAGAAATAAATAATGGCTAATACGAGAGTTGAAGCAGGAATATGCGGCTTTGTAACAGAAATAGAGGCAAGTTCAGAAGATATGCAGCATGTCTCTTTAAAAGTTAAAACTGACTGCGAAAAAATAAATAATTTAGGACAGAAACTAACTACCTACGATGCATATAATGAAATAAAAGAAGGCTTTAATGGAGAACTTTTTAAAGTTATAAGAGAAGAACTTAAGGGTTGCTGTGCAGGGTGTGCTGTTCCAGTAGGATTATTTAAGTCAATGCAGGTGGCTGCAATGGTTGCGTTGCCTAAAAATATATCAATAACAATAACAAAATAAATTCTTATTTAGGGGTTGGCAATAATGGAAATTTTTAATTTAGATTCTATAAAAACATATCCATATGAAGAGCGGGGTAAGAACGTATTTTTTAAAGTAAATGAATTTAAAACAAGAATTATTAAACTCCTGCCTGGTGAAAATATACCAGAGTGCGAAATGGCCTCTTATGTGATTTTTATTGTACTGGAAGGTGAAGTAGAAATAAAAGTAAATACAGACAAGGCAAATTTAGTTAAAAATCAGTGTCTTATAACAGAACCTTCTTTAATCTCGATGCAATCAAAAAATGGGGTAAAAATTGTTGGTATACAGATTATTAAGAATTTATAAATAGATCGTTAGTAAATTTTAATCAGTTTTTGGATTAAGTTTTGAACAATAAAGAAAAAAATTTAAATTTTAGTTTTAACCTTAATGCTAATGAAAGATATAGAAAAGAAAATAAAAAATCTATAAAAATATTTATAAAGATGATTAAACACGTAAAAGATAAAACCATAATAAGTTTAAACCCTGAAGAGTACTACAAGCTACAGGAGATTTTAATAGATGAGGACAAGGAAAAGGCTCTTTCTTTTATTAAAAATGTACTGGGTAAAAAAATTAAGGAAATAGAAAGGCCTAAATGTGTGCCTGTATTTGAGGCAAGTTATAGACCTGGACAGAAAGATGAGTTTAAAAATAAACCTTAAAAAATTTTAAAGAGGACTATGGGAAATTATATTTTTAACGGAGTTATATATCTGATAGCTATAATATTTTTAATAATCTCATTTGTAAAAAGCAGACAAAAAACAAAAAAAGCCTTAATTAAAGCATTGAACTCATTTAAAAATATATTGCCCCTGCTTTTAGGTGTTATCCTTCTTATAGGTCTTATGCTTTCTATTCTTGATACCAGGCTTATAAGCAGAATAATTGGTAAAGAGTCAGGATCATTAGGAGTTTTACTAGCTTCAGTAGTTGGCTCTATTACCCTAATCCCAGGTTTTATAGCTTTTCCGACTGCAGCGCTACTTTTGGAAGGTGGAGCAGGATATATTCAAATTGCAGCATTTGTACAGACTCTTATGATGGTTGGAATTGTTACTCTTCCAATGGAAATTAAATATTTTAATAAAAAAGTTGCAATACTTAGAAATGTGATTTCATTTGTTTTATCAATTGGAGTCGCTTACTCAATCGGATTTATTCTCGGAATTTGGAGATGAAAGATTAGAGAAATTGAATCAAAATAACAAAAAACCCTTTAATTTAAAAAATTTCTTAAAACAATACCTGTTTTTCATAATCACACTTGTCTTGCTTGGGATCCTTTTTATCTTTAAATTTGATGCAGGACTTAAAGCAACTGATGTTATAGTTTACAGTTTTAAGGAGATTCTTTTAGTTTTACCTCCCATCTTTATATTAATAGGTCTTCTTGATGTTTGGGTGCCAAAAGAAACCATGATAAAACATATGGGAGAAGAGTCGGGTGTTAAAGGAGTTATCCTTTCATTTTTACTTGGTATATTTGCAGCGGGACCTTTATATGCGGCATTTCCAATTGTAGCAGTTTTTATGAAAAAACATGTAAAGTTTTCCAATATTATAATCTTTATAGGGGCATGGTCAACAACAAAAATTCCAATGCTTTTATTTGAAATATCTGCCCTTGGATTTAAATTTGCCTTGTTAAGACTTGCTTTAAATATACTGGTTATAATAATAATTGCTTATGTTATGGGAATATTAATTAAAAAGGATGAAGTTATTGCGATGTATAAAAAAGCAGAAGATTTTTAGGCTTTTGTAATTATTAAAATATGTGATGGAGGATAAATGATTAAAAACAGAAAGGCTTTAAATATAAAATTCCAGTTTATTTAATAAAAGTCATATCATGAAAACATTATGATTAAGGTAAAACCACATCCTGATTATCCTCCTGAAGAAGGTAGATATATAAGGGGAAATGATGCTTCTCCGGTTGCGGTTGCAATAATTTTAAATTGCGAAGCAGATAAAATACCAATAGAGCTTGTAAATCTTGTGAGGGCCGGCGCTGAAAGTGGTGCAGCACTATCAGGCACCGTTCAGACTGAAAACATTGGATTTGAAAAAATTATATGCAATATTGTATCAAATCCAAATATCAGATACTTGATTCTATGTGGGCCGGAATCAGAAGGACATTTAACAGGTGGGGCTCTTAAGGCACTGATGCAAAATGGTATTGATGATAAGAAAAGAATAATTGGAACTAAAGCCCCACATCCCTTTTTATACAATATACCAATTGAATTTATTGATAGATTCAGGAAGCAATTAACTTTAATAGATCTGCAGTTTGAAGGTGATCCTGAAATTATAAAAAAAGCTGTATGGTCCTGCTATCAGGAAAACTCTGTAAAATTTAGAGGCTACAGTTTATATGATATTGGAGCTTATCCTGAAGAACCATTGAGTGGAAAAATAACCTGGCGTGTAACTATGCCTTGGGCACAGCCTGAAGATGACAAAGAAAAAGAAGCAATGAAAAGAGCTAAAGAATTACTTAGGAAACTAACTGAGAAATATAAGCACAAAGATCATTGAGTTATTTTCTTTCAAGATGATTTATAAAAAATAATATCAAAGGTTCATTTATATATTTAGTTTTAGATATTTATCCCATTGGCACTGTGTTTATATGATATAATTACTTAAATATATTTTAATTCAGAAAGATAAAGCATGGACATCTACAAAGAATCAC
>JAMDEN010000024.1 GCA_023487035.1 Actinomycetota bacterium | reverse complement strand
ATCAATACATGCCGGTGGTTTAAGATATCATGGAATGTCTCCGCAGGTCAGTATGCTTTATGATGAAGGAATAATTGAAGCTGTTGCTTATTCGCAAAATATCTGCTTTGAAGCTGGTATGATGTTTGCAAAAGCTGAAGGAATAATTCCTGCTCCTGAAACAAACCATGCAATTAGATGTGCCATTGATGAAGCATTAAAATGCAAAAAAACTGGGGAAAAGAAAGTTATTGCATTTAATTTAAGCGGCCATGGCCATTTTGACATGACTGCTTATGAACTGTATATGGATGGCAAACTTACAGATTATGAATATCCTGAAGAGATGATAAGAAAATCACTGGAAAAAGTTCCAAAAGTCAGCTTATAATTTTTTAATAACTTAAATCAGGGAAAGTCAGCTATAAAAGCTTGTATGCAAATTATTAAATATTTCGGATTAGTCAAGGAAAATTATTTGCAGAAAAGTTTTATATTAAAGCTATTGGTAAACATGATAATATTTTTTAAACTAATTTTCAGGAGCTGAGACTTAGTAAGCTTGACTAAGTTTCATTAGACTATTATATCTTCAATTGCGCTTTAAATAGATCAATTTAATATTATTTTTATTTTTATTTAAAAATTTGCTAAAATAAAGCAAGCGCTTAAATAAGAGAGCTTTTTATTTAATTTCAGTAAAAATAATTTTAATTGTCAGGGGAAAAATGGTAAATTACAACGATATTGCAAAAATTGCACAGGTTTCTTCTACAACAGTTTCTCATGTAATAAATAAAACTCGTTTTGTTTCTCCTGAAACAAGAGATAAAGTTCTTAAAGCAATGAAGGATTTAAATTATAAACCAAATTTGCTTGCACGAAGCCTTGCAACCGGTGTTACACATACAATAGGTCTTGTTATCTCTGATATTAAAAATCCATTTTACCCCGAAATTATTCAAGGTGTTGAAGAGCTTGCGGTTAAAAGTGACTATAATATTTTTCTATGCAATACCGACTATGATGTTGAAAAGGGTTTAAAATTCATTGGCGCACTGATAAGGAAAAAAGTCGATGGTATTATTATTGCTTCAAGCCAGGCTGATAAATTTTTATTTGAAGAACTCATTGAATCACCAACTCCTTTTGTACTTGTTGACTGGAATGAAAGCAATATTAATGTTGACAGTATTTATTTTGATTTTGAGTCCGGGATTAGAGAAGCAGTAAAATATCTTATTTCTTTAGGACATAAAAAAATCTATTTTATCAGTGGTCCAAAATATTTAAAAACTGCCAGCATCAGGAAAAATAATTTTATAAATATTATTAAAAGTTTTAAGGATGAAAGAATATCATATAAAATAATTGAGGGAAATCATAAAATAGATGGCGGTATCAATGCTGCAAAAGAAATTGAAAAAGAAAAAGACATGCCAACTTCTATAATTTGTTCAAATGATTTGACTGCAATTGGAGTTATGAAAACCCTTCAAATTGATGGCATTTGTATACCGGATAAAATTTCTATAATAGGCCTTGATAATATAATGCTTTCTGAAATTGTTACTCCTTCATTGACAACAATAGCGCTTGAAAGGTATTTAATTGGCAAATCAGCAGTAGAACTTTTAATAAACAGAATAAAAAACAAGAAGATACCTAAACAAACAAAATATTTCGATACTAAGCTTATTGTAAGAGAAAGTACTTTTAGGGTTAAAAATCCCTGATTTTTAATTTTTTTATAAAAAATAATCTTCAATTCCTTTCCAAATTACTTTATCATTCTTTCATATTCTTCATGTTTTGATCATTTATAATTTCAAAAAGTTGCTTCTCCTTTATTTCAAAAAATATATATCGCCACAAAAACAGCCAAAATATTTCATCATATTCCCAAGAATAAAAGAATCATTAATCTCTTCATCAAACTCTTTTAACATTCCTTTCAGGGACAACTTTCTTTTTTACTTTTTCGTCTTCTTCATCCAAATTATTGCCAATATCGTAGAAAATTAACATAGTTTGTCAAATTATTTGACATTAGAAAAAATATTTAATAATATTTAAAGTAAGCGCTTGCGCAAGTGCTTTACAGATAAATAACAGATAAATAATTTAACAAGATGAGGATTTCATGAAGCGAGTTACTTTCATTACTAATTAATTCCTGGTGAATAACTCAATTTTTAATGAATTGTTTGTTCAAATTAAGCTTAAAATTTTCTTAATTTGGCATCTTTAGCTAATTATTCACCAGGAATTAATTAAGATTATCCTTGCAATAAGACGATTTATAATTTTAGAATTATAAAATTTTTAAAACAGTGATTTAAGCAAATATTTATTTTTTTACCAAATTTTATGAAAAAAAAATACTTAATGGAAAAAATTTTTAATTCAGAAACTGAAAATAAACAAAAACAATTACTTTTGGACAAACTTATAAACAGCAAAGAGAAACTTATTGCAAATAATAATATTGTTAATATTTTATCTCCCGGCAGGGCTAATATAATTGGGGAGCATACCGATTACAACATGGGATTTTCTTTGCCGATTGCAATAGATAAGTATAAATTTTTGACAGGTATTAAGAATAATTCTGACTTTGTTGAAATCTATGACAGCAGTTTTAAAGAATATTATAAATTTTCATTAAGTAATATTTCTTTTGATTCTAAAGTAAAGTGGTCTAATTATATTAAAGGCGTAGTTCATGAATATCTTATTCACAATCATAAAATAAGTGGTTTCAGTTTTATAATTGACAGCAACCTCTCGATAGGCTCTGGAGTAAGTTCCTCTGCAGCCATTGAAGTAGGAGTTGCAAAACTTGTTGAGCAGTTGTTTGATTTAAATATCAAACCAATTGATACTGTCAAATATTGCAATTCTGCAGAAAATAATTTTGTTGGTGTAAAATGCGGATATCTGGACCAGATTTCAGTAGTATTTGGTAAAAAAGATTGTGCAATATTTCTTGATTTCAAAGACCTGTCACATAATTATATTCCTTTTAATTTAAAAGATTATCTGGTTTTGATTATTGATTCAAAAGAAAAAAGAAACCTTTCAACTACTGAATATAACAAGCGAAGAGAAGAATGCAGTGAGGTTGTAGAGATGTATAAAAATTTAACCGGTGATAAAAGCATAAATAATTTATCTGAAATTAATTTTAATATGTTAAAAAATATTAAAGTTAAAATTCCAGAGAAGCTTTACAGAAGGGCAAAGCATGTAATATCTGAAAACATCAGAGTACTTGAAGCAAGGGAGGCTTTAGTAAAGGGAAATATTAAGGAAATAGGCATTATTTTAAATAAATCCCATAAGAGCTTAAGAGATGATTATGAGGTATCAACTGAAAGACTTGATTATCTGGTTGATGAAATAAATAGGATTGAAGGAGTTCTTGGTGCCCGTTTAATGGGAGCGGGTTTTGGCGGAAATATTATCAGTATAGTTAAAGATACCGAACTGGATAATATAATAAATATTATAGGTGAAAAATATATAAATAAATTTAATGATGCAGCCGATTTTATTTGCTGCAAGCCATCTGATGGAGCTAAAAAAATGATATTTTAAGATTTAATATTTATTAAGTCTTAATTGAAAATCTATAAAAAAATTAAATATGAAATTTTCTTTATATAAGTTGTATCTTAAATGAAACATAAAATTAATGTGGAATAGATTATGAAAGGGAGAGAGCGCTTTCTAAAAGTGATAAATGGAGAAATTCCAGATAGAGTTCCTGTTACATTATTTATTTCGGATCAAGGATTTTTTATAAATCAAATGTACCCAGATATTAGTAAAAACGACCACCTTAAAACTCAATTAAAAGTAATAGAAATTCAGAAGCAACTTGGAGCAGATGTATTTGTAAGATTGCTATTTGGAGCAATTCTAACATATGTGCATCATGGGGGTGTAAATATTGATATAGAAACAGAAAATTGGAAAGTTTATACTGAGAAATTCAAGAGAGGTAAAAGCATAGTCAGTAGGTCAACTATAAGTACACCAGATGGGAAAATCACACAGGATTTACTGTTAACGAAGTTGGTCAAGGTTCATATGTTTATGCTTGTACAAGCAAACCTGTAAAGACTGAGGAAGATCTAAACATAATCATGAAATATGAACCCGGAATGGATAAGGCTTATCCGAAAAAGATTAAAAAAATTGTAAGTGTAATAAAAGAAGTAATTGGAGATGATGGAATAGTTGGAGTCTGGTCACCTCATGGTCCATTTAATAATTCATCATTGTTGATAGATTTAAATTCTTTATACTCCTTATTTTTAACAGATTACAAGTTTTATGAAAAACTGATGAACTTTTCTATAGAAAGAATAAAAGATTATACAAATGCAATAAGTGATTCTGGAGTGGACATTCATTGCATAGGAGCAAATGTTGCTGGTGGATTTATGGGTAAAAAAATATTTGATAAATACATTTTACCTTTTGAAAAGAAATATATGGATATTGTACAAAGTAAAGGAGTCCCTGCACTTTATCATAATTGTGGAAAGATTATGAATCTTGTTGAGTCATATATTGAAGTAGGTCCCAAGATGGTTGAACCTTTCTCGCCACCCCCTATGGGTGATGGTAATCTGGCTGAAGCTAAGATGAAATCTGAAGGTAGGTTTATTATTGTAGGAAATGTGGATCAGGTAAATATATTAAAACAGGGAACAATAGATAAAATAAAAAAGGTGACCAAGGATACAGTAGAAATAGGAAAAGTGGGAGGGAAATTTATTTTACAATCTGCCGATTTTTTAGAATATGCTACACCCTTGGAGCATTTAAAAGCTTATATTAAGACAGAGATAGAATACGGTAATTATTGATATTTATTGTTTAAAAAGCTGTCTATTAAAAGGCTATATAAAAATAATTATTAGGCTTGACATATATTATGTTTTGTTTTAAATTATAAGTAAGCGCTTGCGCAAGCGCTTTATAATATTAGAGACCTTAAAATTGGCAAAAAGTATTTAATTAGGTTATCACTAAATAATTAGCTAAAAATTTAATTTGGAAAAAATTTAAGCTTAATTTTAAAAAATAATTCTACACGGAGGTGAGAAGCTATACTTGCCTGCATAAACTAAAGGAGCAAGGTTTTTAAAGATCTTAAAATAAGCAATAACTTACCTGTTAGGGCAAGTCTGCAAAGTAATTATTATTAATTACCGGTTTAAGATCTTAATCAAACTCTTACTCCTGGTAATCATAATATCAGGAATAAGATTTAACATGAATAACCAATATTTATTAATAACTCATTAATAGAGATTAATACATTAACACGATAGGAGGTGAATTAATAAGGAATTATTGTTTTAATTTGTATAAACTAAAACTAAGAAAGGCAGGAAAATGTTAAAAAAAGTATTAACGATCTCAATAATTGTAGCATTTATAGTAACGTTAGGTTTAAGTGGTGCTGGTTGTAAAACGACAACTGCAGCTACAGCAACTTCTGCTGAGGCTACAAAAGCTGCTGAAACCGCTACAACAGCTGCAGCAGAAACTACAGCTGCAGCAGAAACTACAGCAGCAGAAACTACAGCAGCAGCAGAAATTGCATCAGCAGAATCACAAATAAAAGCTGCAGAAGCAATAGCAGCAAAGGCAGTAGAAAAAATAACAACATTACCTAAAGATGTACCTACTATTGATATGTATGGGAATACGTGTGTTAGTGCTAGTGTGCTTTCTTTGACCCAGGAAGAAATAGATAAACTAAAAAAAGGTGGCTATACGGCTGTTATTTCTTTTCACTATACAGGAATGGCATGGGCTAATTTACATGAGAAGGGCATAAGAAATGTCCTCGATATGTGTGGAATCAAAGTTATAGCGGTAACCGATGCGAACCTTAAACCAGAGGTGCAGATCGATCAATACAAGTCCTTTATAGCCATGAAGCCGGATGTAGTCATCACTATTCCAGTGGATGAAGTGGCAATGGCCCAGGCTACTAAGGAGTTAGCTGCAAGCGGTATAAAAGTTGTTATGATAGATTGTGGTCCTGAAGGTTTAGTACATAAAAAAGATTTTGCTGGCCTTGGTATGTATGATGCTAAAAGAGACGGGATGCAATCTGCCGATATTTTAGCTAAGTCTATAGGAGGAAAGGGTAATGTTGGCATGCTCTATTTCGCGGTTCCTTATTATAATAACCAACTACGAGTAGAGGGTGTAGAAGAAGAGCTTAAAACATATTATCCTGATATAAAGATAGTAGACAAGAAAGGGTTCACAAATCTTAATGATTGCTATGATATCGCTAAGGGTATGTTGACTGAACATCCTGAAATCAATGGGATATGGTGTGCTTGGGATGTACCTGCACTAGGCGCTATAGCTGCCGCTAAAGATATGGGCAGAAATGATATAAAAATTTCCGCTCACGATTTAGATATTGAAATAGGGATTGAAATGGCCAAGAAGGGGTTAGCGGTTGGCGTAAGTTCAATGTTTTCTTATGAAAAAGGATTGGCGCTTGGCATGGAAGCCGCTTACGCATTGCTTGGGAAAGATTTACCTCCTACTGTTCTTACGCCTGTCTTATATGTGACCAGAGACAATTTGCTTGATGCTTGGCGTAATATACTTAAAGAAGAACCTCCAGCTGAAATAATAAACGCTATGGCAGAGGGAGATAAAAAGTAAAATAATTTTCACAAATATGTGTTTTGCCAAGGGTGATGGATGTTTCATCACCCTTGGCAAGTGTATCTAAAATAAGGGAAATGTGATGAATTGCTGATATTTTAGGTAAATGCTTGCTTTTTTATTGAAAAATTCAATGATTTAGAATTATTAAATTTTAATAACTGGGACGAGGTAAATGGAACTATAGGAGAGAAATATTTATTAACAGATTTAATCTCTCCCAAGATGAAGAAATTTAGATTGTTCTGAAAATAATTAAGTATTATTATAAAAATTATTATAAAAAATAATATCCTTTTTATTATAAATAAATTTTAATGAGAGAAAGGGTTAAGTATATGCGTGAGCCAAATGTAGACAGACTATTAAAGGCTTTTAAAATTGAGAAAACTGATCGGGCTCCTAACCTTGAAATACTTATTCAAAGCAATACTTTGGAATATATCATGGGGAAAAGGGAGATCCGCTCGCTTTATGATTCTGTTTTTGAAGACAAAATAATGGATCCCATAGGTTTTGTTCTTCCTGTTGCTCAAAGACCGGATCCTATGAATTTTAGTTTTATTCTTCCTCCTAAAGAAGCCATGTAGCTATGCTATAAAACTGGTATGGATGTTATACTGCCGTTGCTAATATGGTGCGTCAAACCCCGTGAGAGAACAGATGTCAATGCTGGAGATCAGGATCCTTTTATTAGAGATTGGAATGAATTAGATAAGATGCCTGCAGCACCATCAGCTAAACTTATGGTAGAAAGACTAGTAGATCCTTATCTTGATAGCACTCAAGGTACAAAAATCGGAGTAGGACCCCAGGTTCGTTCAGTATTATGCAATACCTATGAAACGCTTGGTTTGGAAAATTTTATGTACAAGTTAAATGATGATGTTGGTTTGGTTGAACATATTATGGACATTTATATGAATTATAGTATTGGCTTAGCAGAAGAACTCGGTACACGTAATATATCTTTATTCTGGCTTGATGACGATATTGCAGATAACAAGGGTTTTATAGTTGGTCCTAAGTACATCGACAAGCTGTGGATGCCACGAACCAAAAGGATCCTTGAGCCTATTAAGAAAAAAAATATTCCCATTGCGTGGCATTGTTGTGGCAATTTGACTGATGTAGTCCCTCTGGCTATTGAACTTGGGATAAGTGCGTTGCAGACCTTCCAGGTTAATTGTAACGATATCTATACTATTAAAGAGAAGTATGGAGATAAGATCTGCATTATAGGTGGCATAGACTGTACTAAAGTGTTACTTTACGGAACCCCGGATGAAGTTATAAAAGAAACAAAGGAGCATATTGACCGTTTATCACCCGGATATGTTGTTGGTTCAAGTCATTCAATTACTAATGATATTCCACCAGAAAACTACATGGCTATGATAGAGACCGTCCAAAATTATAGCCTTGATTGATTAGATATAAATATTTATAAATGGGGTATACCGTTATATATGCACAGAAGAAATCAGAAAGTTTATAGATGAATGAATTTATGAAGAAAGGTTGGATAAGAGCATAATGGAATATGCTGGAGAGATAATATTAAATTTAGAAAAAATTACCAAGTCTTTTGACGGGATAAAAGTTTTAGACCAAGTGAATTTTGATCTTAAGAAAGGTGAAATTCACGGTTTACTTGGGAAAAATGGAGCCGGTAAGTCTACACTAGTAAAGATTATGAAAGGAGTACATAGGGAAGATGAGGGTAGAATTTTGCTTAGAGGTATACCTTATCACCCTTGGAGTTTAATTGATTCAAAACAGTTAAAAATTTCTATGGTATTCCAAGAACTAAGTTTAATACCAGAACTCACTGTAGCTCAGAACATTTTTCTTGGACATGAACCAAGGAGAGGTTGGCTTTTAAAAAAAACAGAGATAAACCGTGCTACAAAGGAGTTATTAGAAAAATATTCTATTTCAATACGATCTGATGCTTTTATCAAGAATTTGGATGTTGGATGCCGTCAATTGACAGAAATTGCCAAAGTTCTTTCACATGAATCTAAAATCATAATATTGGATGAACCGACAGTATCTCTTACTCGGCATGAAGTTGAGAATCTGTTTGCTGTTCTGCGCCAGCTAAAAAAGAAAGAAATATCTATTATTTATATTTCTCATGATATAAGGGAAGTACTTGAGATTTGTGATCGAATAAGTATTCTTCGAAATGGGCTCAACATAGGTACTCTAAATTCGACTGAAATAAAGAATGAACAGGAAATAATTGAATTAATGACAGGAAAAAAATATTCTCAATTTGAAGAAAACAATAATGAATGGAAGAAGAATACTAATTTCGATAAAGCACAAGTTATACTTGAAGGACGAAATATCTGTTGGGCTGACCGATTGCATAACGTGAATTTTCAATTATTTAAAAATGAAGTTTTAGGTATTGCCGGTTTAACGGGCAGTGGACGCACGGAGATTGTTGAGTTATTATTCGGCATTAACAAACTGGAGAATGGTGAGATTTTGCTAAATGGACGGCCTATAACAGTGAGTTCTCCAAAGGATGCACTCCAAAAAGGAATAATCTTGATTCCAGAAAATCGTAAAGAGAAGGGCCTTCATTTAATGCATTCTGTAAAGAACAATATTGTTTTACCGATTATAGATAAACTAAGAAAATTCGTATTTCTTGATTTGCCACGTTTAGATAGTCTGGCGAAGAAGCAAGTGGATTATTTATCAATAATAGCTTCCTCTTTGAAGCAGCAGGTAGAGTTTTTAAGTGGTGGAAATCAGCAAAAGGTCCTAATTGCAAAGTGGTTAACGACTGAACCTAAAATTTTGATTTTGGATGAACCATTCGCAGGGGTTGATGTGGAATCAAAAGCGGAGATAAAAGGTTTTATACGGCATCTTGCCCATCAGGGGGTCGGTGTGATTTTGATATCATCTGATATAAGAGATTTATATGAAACAAGCGATCGCTTTTTAATTATTTATAAGGGTAAGATTTTGCGGACATTAGGAAAGGAAGCAATAAGTGATGAAGAAACCTTACACCACGCAATACAGCAATAAAAACATTTTTCTTAAAATATGGAAGTTCTTTTACAATTTAGAATGGAATAAGAAGATTCTTTATGCGACATTAATATTTATTATAGCATTATTTTCATTGCTAAATATTAGATTTTTATCTGTTACCAACTTGATTAACATTGTTGAACAAGTAGCTATTGTTACAATAATAGCTGTGGGTAGTACTTTTGCGATTATAAGTGGTGAGATTGATCTTTCAGTTGGATCGGTAGTTGGCTTGTCTGCAATGACATCCGCTTTGATGATTAAAGCTGGCGGAGGTTTATTAGGGGGTTTACTTGCTGGTTTAATCACTGGTGCAGTTGTTGGCTTAATTAATGGACTAATAACGACAAAGGCAAAGGTTCCTTCTTTTCTTGTTACTATTGGAATGATGGGAATGATTAGAGGATTAGGAATGACGATTACTGCTACACGTCCGGTTCCAATTACATTAACCTCATTCAATACTATTTTCGGTGGAGGCAATCTTCTAGGTATCCGGGCAACAATCCTATGGATGGTTTTGATTTTAATTTTAGGGCATGTAGTACTTTCTTTAACACCATTTGGCCAATACGTCTATGCCACAGGCGGTAATCGTATTGCAGCATCGTATACAGGTATTAATACTGACAGAATTAAAACTTATACTCTGATTTTATCTGGGTTAATGGCCGGATTTGCAGGAGTATTGTATGCCGCCCGTTTTGCCGCTGCTCGAGGCACTTTTGGAGATGGTATGGAGTTGGGGGTAATCGCTGCTATTATTTTGGGAGGTACCAGCCTATTTGGTGGCAAAGGAACGATTTTAGGAACTTTTCAAGGAGCTATTGTAATTGGAGCACTTACCAATGGTTTATTAATTATAGGTCTCGACCCTTGGTGGCAGATGGGGATTCGCGGTTTTGTGATTGTCTTTGCAGTTGCTATCGGTGGTGGTTGGTACAAAAATACAAAAATGTGAATTTTTACCAGCTATTAACCATTTAAAACATTTGTCGGAAACAGAAGAAAAATTTAGCATAAATTACTTGTTTATTATTTATTAATTTAACATGATAGGAAGGGAATAAAATGGTAATAGAAAGTTTACAATATGAATTGAAAGAAGAACAGACAGGTAGAATTAAAAATTTGATTAACTATATTAGGAATATTGATCCTGGAATTTGCATTGAGAGAGGAAACCTTGTAACTGAGGCATACAAAGAAAATGAAGCTGAACCTATTATGATAAAAAGAGCTAAAGCCTTAGAAAAAATATTGGAAAATATGTCTATATATATTATGCCAGGATCATTACTTGTAGGAAATCAGGCTTCTAGACCTTGTTGGGCTCCTCTTTTTCCTGAATTTGCTGTATCGTGGATAGAAAAAGAAATTTTTGGTAAAGAACCTTATTACCCACCAGAAAGACCTGCTGATCAATTTAAAATACCTGAACCTGAACAAACATTACCAGAGTTAAAGAAAATATTTACCTGGTGGAAAGGCAAAACGCATATGGATAGAGTTTATAGTCATTTGCCGCAGGAGGTAAAAATTGCTCAGGACGTGTTTGAAGCGATAAATGAAATGAACTTTATTCATGGGGGTGATGGCCATTTTAGTCCGCACTATGATTGGTTATTGAAAAAAGGATTAAGGCACGTCATAGATGATTGTAAAGAACACCTGGAAAAACTTGATAAAACTTCACCTGAGTATCATCAAAAGAGGAGTTTTTATCAGAGTGCCATTATTTCAAGTGAGGCAGTTATTAAATTTGCACATAGATATGCAAAATTAGCCAGAGAAATGGCTGAAAAAGAAAGTGACCCCGCTAGGAAAAAAGAACTAATTGAAATTGCTGAAATATGTGAGCATGTTCCTGAATTTCCTGCACGTAATTTCCATGAAGGATTACAATGGATTACATTTGTTCAAATAGTATTACAGATAGAAGATAATGCACAGGGTATTTCAGTAGGCCGTTTCGACCGGTTTATGTATGATTTATATAATAATGATATTAAAAACGGTGATTTAACTTATGAAAAAGCCCTGGAACTAACTGAAAATTTTTATGCTATGATTTACACTATTAACAGAATTAGAAGTTGGAACGATACAGACTTTTTTAGGGGCTCACCAAGTTTTCAAAATTTGACTATTGGTGGTATTGATCTGGAAACAGGAGAAGATGTAACAAATGATTTAACTTTTATGGCACTGGAAGCAATGGTCAATACTAGACTTACCCAACCTTCTTTAACAGCCCGTGTTCATAAAAAGTCACCTGAGAAATATAAAATGAAAGTTGCTGAAGCAATAAGACTTGGGACTGGGTTTCCAGCTGTTTTTAATGATGAAGCATATATACCTTCCTTAATTAATCGCGGCTACTGTGCAGAAGATGCATCAGATTACTGTATTATTGGTTGTGCTGAAGCAGGTCCTGCCGGTCTGTTGGGTGGTAGGACTGGAGGTGCATGGTTAAATTTAACTAAAATACTCGAATTGACTTTAAATAATGGTTTCGATTCTCGTGCTAATGTTAGTTTGCATCCAAATAAAGCCAACCTTACATTGGCAGATTTTGAATCATTTTCTGAGCTTTGGGAAGCTTGGGTAGATCAGTTAAAATACTATATTTCCCTAGAGATGATAATGGAAAATACAATTGATGAGTTGTATGAAAAACATATGGAAGAACCTCTAGCTGCAGTTTTTGGTTGTCCTACAACCACAATTCCAAGAGGATTGCCGATTAAAAAAGGTGGAGCCAAATATGATTATACAGGTCAACAAACAATTGGGACAGCAAATATTGCAAACAGCTTATATGCTATTAAAAAATTAGTTTTTGATGAACAGAAATTAACTAAAGCGCAGCTATTATATGCTTTAAAAACAAATTATGAAGATAAGACAACTAATCCCACAGGGGAAGAAATTCGGCAGATGTGTTTATCTGTAGATAAGTACGGAAATGATGTTGATGAAGTTGATTGCCTAGCAAGAGATGCATTGAAAGCAGTTTGTGAGGAACAGATTAAATATTATAATTCTAGAAAGGGGAAAGGGCCTATAGGTTGTCATTTGCATACCTCTACTACTACAGTTTCTAGTAACACACCTTTTGGTCGTTTTTGTGGGGCTACTCCTGATGGGAGAAAAGCCTTTACGCCAGTTGCAGATGGACAATCACCTATGCGAGGGACAGATATTGAAGGTCCGACAGCAGCAGTTAAATCAGTAAGCAAATTAAGACAGATACTTCTATCATGTGGATCTCTTTATAATCTTAAATTTTCTCCAAATGATATTAAGGGTAGTGAAGGGCTTCAACGGCTTGTTTCTCTTATTGAATACTATTTTTCTATTGGCGGTATGCAAATGCAGTTTAATGTTGTAGGCAAGCAAACATTGCTAAATGCTCAAAAAAACCCAGAACAATTTAGAAATTTATTGGTAAGAGTAGCTGGCTATTCAGCTTATTTTGTAAATTTAGAAAAGACTGTACAAGAAGATATTATTGAACGCACAGAAGAAAAATTTAATAGTTAGATACGAATAAAAATAATTAGAAATATAGGAGATAGAGCAATTGGCAGACATAAAAGGCAATATATTTGACATACAACGTTATGCTATACATGATGGTCCTGGGATTAGAAGTTTAGTCTTTCTAAAGGGATGTCCTTTAAAATGTGAGTGGTGTAGTAATCCTGAATCTCAGTTTGCTTTACCGGAGATGGCATTTTTCCCTGATAATTGCATAAATTGTTTGAAATGTATTAAAGCCTGTACTTATGATGCGATAAGTTTACAGGACAATAAAGTGGTGACAGACAGAAAGAAATGTGAAGGATGCTATAAATCTGATAATCCAATTAAATGTGCTAAAGTATGCGTTACTAAGGCTAGGAAGCAGATAGGGCTATATATGACAGTAGATGAGGTATTAAAAAAAGTATTAAGTGACCAAATCTTATATAAACAAACAGGTGGAGGCGTAACCTTATCAGGTGGGGAGCCAACATACCAAATAGATTTTGCTTTGTCATTACTGAAAGCGTTAAAGGAAAATTGGGTGCATACTGCTATAGAAACCTGCGGTTATTTTAAATGGGAAGAATTTGAGCCTTTGCTTCCTTACCAGGATATGATTTTTTATGATTTAAAAATAATTGGGGCTGAAAAACACAAGGAATTTACCGGTGGTAGCAATAAAATTATTCTGAAAAATTTAACTCGTTTAAAAAAATTCACGGATAAATATGGAATTGAAGTAATTATACGAATCCCCATTATTCCTGGAATTACCAATCAAACAGAAAACATAATAGAAATATGCAATTTTGTATCTGGTGCAGGTTTTTCGAATATAGAATTTCTTCCATACCATAAACTTGGAAGGGGCGAATATAGTTCTATTGGTAGAAAGTACAAATATCCCTATCTGGAGCCTCCTTCTAAAGAGGATATAGAAAAATATTATAGTATCGCCAAGAATACTGATCTGATCTCTATACATCTTTAAATTCTAAAAAGCAAGAATTATTAATGTGTTAAAAATCTGGACTGGAAAAATACAGAAATTATGGAAAATCTATTACTTTGCTCTGTTGAGGGTTTCAATCTTTATAATTTCTTCTTTTTTACATAATGTTTTTTTAACCAATAATAATTTGTTTAATGTACTTGGCTCTAATACAATATAACAATGATTACTCTTGGTATGTTTGTTCTAATGTTAATAAGAGAAATAAATTTATCCATTAAATCAATACATCTGCAGTATGTTTTCTGTTGAAAGCGGTTTATCTTTAAAATAGCCCTACTGCTAAGTAGAAACTATTAGATCTTGAAAGGATTTTAATGATTGAAACAATTAATGACAAAAAAACAAATAATAATAAGAAATATGTAATAGGCCTTGACTTTGGAACAGATTCCGTAAGAGCTCTTGTGGGTAATGTCGATACTGGAAAAGAAGAAGCCATCCATGTCTCATATTATAAAAGATGGGGCCAGGGTAAATTTATAAGAACTTGCTCGTATAATAAGATAATAAAAGATTTATTAATAAATCATCTTCTTCTACAATCAATTAATAAAACAAAATAGGCTAAGCAGAAAGACATATAGAACTTGCATTTGGCTGCTGTTTAGCAAGACCAATAACTAAAGACTTTTGCTTTCTTGCTACTTAACTTTAAAACAATGATTAGAATGATTTGGACTTTAAATACTGTAAGTACCAATTATAACGAGCCTTTGTTATGAGTTAGTTTTGTAAGGAAGCTGCTTGGCAAAAATAAAATTAGCTAAAGAGAAAGGAAAATCCATGAGTCAAAAAATATATGTGGGTATTGACCTTGCTAAAGACAGTTCCATAGTTGCAGCAATTAATGAAGAAGGAAATAAAGCATTCAGTACCTTTAGCATATCAAACAACAAGGAGGGAATGGAAAAACTGCTGTTAAAACTTAGCTAATAAATATCAGGACATCGTAGACTCTTTTTAGAGTTATTAAAATATCTATACATCGTAGACTGTTAAACTATAATATTATAAATTTGATAAATTTTAAGCTCATTTACATAGTTGTCTTTTAAGACTTTAAATTTAGTTAAACTATAAAGTATACGATATATTGATACATTTGGGTCTACGATCTATTGATATTTGTCACTTAGCAGTTACAAAGAGAGCCAGATACTCTGTGGTATGGAAGCATCTTCAAATTACTGGGAAAACATATACTCATACTAGGGCTTCACGAAATTAAAAATTCGGTAGAAAGCTTTTAACAAACCGAATTTTATTAGGTTCTTTGACAAATGAGGAAAAATAGGCGACAGCCAGTACAGTAATATGAGAGATTGTGCATAAATTTGCTGTAGCAGCAAGGCCAATTACCGATGGCTTTTGCATAAGGATTGAAAGAAGTCTTGAAAACACTCTTTCACTGCTGCTTCTTTTATTAGAATCCCTCTTAAAGGATTCAGATCCAAAGTCGATGTTTGCCCTTATGCTCTCATCAACATCTACTCTTAAGTAACTGTAGCAGCCGCTACCCTCTACAAAGCGGGGATGGAGCCAGGGACAATAGGGATGATCTTTTGCAAACTTTTTTGATCCCTTTATGGGGCAGACAAACTTATGGCGTTTTCTATTCTGGGATCTGTCTATAAAGATTCCCCTTGAGAGCATCTCAAAGCCTGCAATGCATATAGGTGCTCCTGATGAGGAAAGTCTTGTGGTGGGAGAAGCACCCCTTCTGGGATTTAAAGATATCCTTGGCCTTGCACCCAAATTGGCTACTATATATTCAATGATGGCAGAAGAATCATATTGGCAATCGGCAATAACGGCCGAAGGTTTTAAAGATAGGCTGTCCTTTACAAAATCAAGCTGGCCAATAATTACACTGGTACCTCTTATATTAGCTGGAAGAGTAATCTCGGCCAGGGGAAGTTCAGAGTCGCAATCATTTATTATATGATTTCTGTATCCCCAGAAAAATTCAACTCTGGCATTACCAGAGACGAAAGTGGGTAGTACCCCAATTCGGCAGTCTTTATCATTTTTAGGAGATCTGCTTTTTGTAAAGCGGTTTTTAACATTGGTCTTTAAGTTATTTTCTTTTACATTGGCAAGTATTGGACAGGAGTCAACAGATAGGTACTTTCCCTTTATGATCCCAAACTCGATAAGCTTTTTTACCAGAGAGATCCTTATCTCCTGTAAAACTTTATTGTCAGTATCTTTAAGAAAGCAGGAAAACCTCTCTACAGGAACGGGTCTGTCTTTCGGCTCAAATCCAAGTATTGATGCCAGTAAAGGTCTCTCATATAGCTCGGCTGAAAGATCAGACAAGCTGGAAATACTTCTTAGGTTCTTAAAGATAAGTGCTTTGGCTATTGCAGATCTTTTAATAGGTTTTCTTCCCACACCGGGGCTCTTATCAAGACCGGATAGGTCAAGAACAGAAAAGAATAGCTCATATTTTCTAAGCGGCTTGTCAAAGATTTCCTCAAGATTAAATAATGGGTGCTGAACCATTTGCCTTATCTCCTTTTAATTTCGTGAAGGTGCCAAAAAATTGTGGTATTTAAAAAACTATTCTAAAAGGGAGGAGGCAAAAAAGTAAGTGAAGCAAAACCAGATTGGATTATGCGTAAAAAAGAATTTTTATTTTATTAAAAAAATAGGGGTTTCACGAAACTAAAGCATTAAAATTTTTGCCCTCCACACCAATCTGGAAGCCTAAAAAATGGCCTTTTTGGTCAAAATTTGCTCTTAAAAAACTGTCTTTTGTGCGGGATTTTAAGGTGGAGGGCAAGTGTAAATTCAAAACCCCTTATTTGTGCAGGATTTTGAATTTCGTGAAGCCCACATACTCATACCTGAAGGAGAAAAATATATCCTGTCTTTTACTTAATCCATATCAGGTAAAAAAGTACAGGCAAGCACTTGGTATAAAGATTAAAACAGATTCAATTGATTTAAGAATCTGTTGCACAACTTATAAAGGATAGAAAATATGATAACCTTTATATCTCTGATGATTCTGTAATTTCAGCTTAGAGAGCTTGTAAGGATGAAGTTTTGCTTTGCGAGAAGGGCAAGAGATTTAAAGAAAAGCGTGTTATCACTTCTTAACCTGGTATTTCCTGAATATACCAAGATAATCTTTCATCCCTTCTCCAAAGTATCTATGAAAATTTTATCAAAATATCGGAACTTCCTGCCACATGAAAGAGAAATCATCTGTATCAAAGCTTGTAAAGATCTTTGGTAAGTACCAGGGGTGTCACTTTAGAGCTGATAAGGCAAAAGAACTAATGGCTGCCGCAAAAAATAGTTTTTATTCGGGAAAGGCCTACAGGTCAAGAGGTATTTCAATATCTATGCAGATTGAAGAGATATCTTCACTGTCTTCAAAGATAGAGGAGATAGAAAATGAGATAAAGTCTATCCTTAATCCCGATGATCCTAATGATAGCCTTTCTAGCTTTGAAATCCTAAATTCAATAAAGGGTGTTGGCATTGGAACAATTGCTGCTTTTATGGGTACTGTTGGCGATATATCACGCTTTTCAAACTCTGATAAGCTTATCTCCTATATTGGATTTTATCCCAAAATATTTGAATCAGGAAAGTACAAGAAGAAAAATCCTGAAATTCAAAAAGCAGGCCCAAGGGAGCTAAGGTATATGCTTTATCTTTCCAGTGTGGCAGCGATAAAACATAATATCTTCCTTAAGAAATATTACCATGACCTGGTATCAGCCGGAATGCCTGCCAAAAAGGCATTAATTAAGGTAGCAGTAAAAATTGTGAGGATGATGTATTCAATGCTTAAGTACAAGACTTACTATGACCCTTCCAGGTTATTTATGCAATATCAGCTTGCCAGTCTTGCTACTTAGCATATTTATTTTTCAAAGAGTAAATTTATTTTAAAAATTTTATATTTCAGTTCTTTGACAATTTAATATTTTTTACTTTTCTTTTTATAGAATGTCTTTTGGATCTCAACAAGGTATGATTATGTCTCCGGAAATATGGAGAAAATTTTTTAAAAATAGATATAAAAAAATTTGGGGAATATACAAAGAAAATAATTTACCGGTAATGCATCATTCCTGCGGAAACATTATTGAAATAATACCTGATCTCATAGAGATTGGTTTGGATGTTCTGACCCCTATTCAACCAGAGGCTATGTCACCAGAGTTTCTTTCAAAACAATTTGGGCAAAAACTATCATTTCTGGGTGGCATCAGTACCCAGAAAACACTGCCTTTTGGAACGCCTTTAGAAGTAAAGAATGAAATTATTGAAAGAATAAAAGTATTAGGCAAATATGGCGGATATATTATTTCACCATCACATGAAGTTACATCTGACTGTAAAGAAGAAAATTTTCTGATAATGTTAAAAACCTTTGAAGAATACAGATCTGGAAAATTAAAAATAAGTTAGAAAGATTAATATCTTCTGACAGCCTTAGCACTACTTCTCCAATAGCTTCTTTGGCACGGGAAACCCTATATTTAATCAAATCATTTTTATAACTATTAATCATACAACTACACCTTTGTGAAGGACATTTTGTATGAAAGGCATTTCTCTATATATTGGTTTTTTAGCTGGTTTTCCGAATATATTTTTGAGTTAAATACAATATCATTTTCAATTCCAATATCTATAACTAAATCCATTATTTTTTTAATCTCTCTCCAATTCTTTGTTTTTTTAAAAATTATCATAATATCACAGTCAGATTCAGGGTGGTAGGAATTTAGTTGTGAACCAAAAAGATACAATCTTAAAAAATCATTACCATATTCTTTCTGTAATGTTTCTTTTAAAATAGATAATACTGTAAATATTTTCTTATCCATCTTTAGTCTTTAGTTATGTATATGTTAAAATTATAGCAATATAATGACCTTAGTTAAAACCATTTTATTTATATATTATCATATTTTATTTGTATCCACTATGAAGCGAATCAAATGAAGAGGAACAAATCCATATCCATGTTACATGTGAGCAGGGTGAGGCAAAATTTTGGATGAAACCAATAATCTCATTAGCTTTATCTCACGGATTAAACTCAAGAAGGTTGAAAGAAATTCAAAAAATTATTAAGGGGCATGAAAATGAAATCATTAAAGAATGGCAAAAACATTTTAATAAGCGTTGAGAATATAACACCTTTTGGTATTTGGGTTTTTGTAAAGGGAAAAGAATATTTTCTTAGCTATGAAGATTATCCCTATTTTAAGGAACAAACACTAAGTTCCATACAAAACGTTCAGTTGCTTCATGGGTATCATTTATATTGGCGTGATTTAGATATTGATCTGGAAGTTAATAACCTCGAACACCCGGAAAAATATCCTTTAAAATCAAAAATAACAAAAAATCATTTGACAAGTCATCCAACTGGACAACAAATGTCTGTCCGTTAATTTATGCACCATTCATATCAATTTCCTTAATTCAGCGGCTTTTTCTTCAGGGAGGGTATCGTTTATGAAAGTACCTGCGCCAAGCTCACAGCCTGCCATATATTTTAATTTATTTTGTGTCCGGTAAGGCGGATAAAATTCAAAATGGAAATGGTAATAATCATAATTTTTATTGTCTGTTGGATTTTGATGGATAATCATTACATATGGCATTCTAAAATTAAATAACTTGTTGTAAAGATTTATCAGCTCTTTTAAGCTTCCTGCAAGAGAATTTATTTCATATTCCTTCAACTGGCATATATTTCCCAAATGCCTTATTGGATAGATATGAACTTCATAAGGCCATTTTGCATAAAAAGGAATAAAAATTATGAAATAATCATTTTGAAGTACAATTCTGCTCTTTTCTTCAATTTCTCTTTTAATAATTTCACAATGAAGGCATTTATTGTATTTTGTAAAATATTTCCTTGAAGAATTTAACTCAACTTCCGGTATTGGCGGGATATATGGGAATGCATAAATCTGTCCATGTGGGTGAGATAATGTTACGCCTATTTCTTTCCCCTTATTTTCAAAAATTAAAACATATTTTATAAAATTTTTTTGTGCAAGTTCATTATATCTATCCTGCCAAACTTTAATTAAGTTACTGATATGGTTTTGAGGCATATCTTCCAGATATAAATCATGTTCTGATGTGTAGCTTACTACTTCGCATATACCTTTTGACTTGCTCTTAATATAATGAAAATAATCTTTATTAAAATTATCAGGCAAATTTTTATCAGCCTCTTTGCTGAAAGTCGGGAATTTGTTTTCAAAAACTACAATATCATAGTTATCTGCAGGTATTTCTGTCGGATTATTGCTGCTTTTTGTCGGGCATAATGGACAGAAATTCTTTGGAGGGAAAAAGGTTCTTCCCTGTCTTTGTGTAGCATTTGCAACCCATTGTTTTTTTATAGGATCATATCTTTGTTCAAGCATATAAATTTCTTTGTTTAAATAACTAAGTTTAATAATTATCTTATATCCCAAAAGTTGGATATCAAATTAACTATTTAAAGCAACTTATGAGCTTTATTTTAATTAAATTTATTTTCATTCTTTTTGAAATCATAATAAATCAAATATCTGCCATCATCTTTGATAATTTCAGTTTTTTTATATTCATTGTTTTCTAAAACAGAGCAAGAATTTTTTGCAGTATTTTTAATAGAACCTTCTAATCGTTTATTATTACTAAAATTATTATTTTTTATGCTCATATTAATATGAAAATTATTAATTTTTTACCTTATGCTTGATATTGACTTATTTTTATTAACAAAATATATTCCTATTTGTAAAAATTATTTGTTTAGTTTAAGCACTTGCGCAAGCGCTTTACTAAAACAAGTGTAAATAATTTATTGAACATTGTCAAACTTTAAAATCATATAATCTTTATTTAAATAAACTCCAGGCAGTCGATGGATTTAAAGTAGTCTCTGATATCCAGCTTTATCTGGATCATATTCTTTATCAAGTACTTGCCATACATCATCATAATTCACACTATTG
>JAMDEN010000078.1 GCA_023487035.1 Actinomycetota bacterium | reverse complement strand
TCATAATAAGTATAGTTGCTAATACAGGATTTAATTGATTATAAGCATAGTTACAACTTTGATATTGTTGTTGTATTTGATTCAAATAAATCATTAGAAAAGCACAGTCATTCTTTAAAAATTCAGGGAGTGGAAGTAATATTTTCAGGAAAATCAAAAAATGCTGACAGTGTTATAGAAGAAATTGCACATTTAAGAGAAGGTTATGACAGGAAATTCATAGTTACTTCTGATAATATTCAACAGACAGTAATTTTTAAAGAAAATATTTATAGAAAATCCGTAAGAGAATTTTGTATTGAGTTAAATAAACAAAAAAAAGAAGCTAAAAATATATTAAATAATATTAAAAAATCTCAAAATGCTGCAGGATTTTCAAGTGTTGAAAAAAAACTTAGCAGAAAATCAAAAGAAGAATTTTTAAAAATTAAGCAAAGATTAGAAAAAAATACATAGAATTACAAATATATATATGAAATTATATATAAAAACAAAAATTTATGGTTTTTTTAATAAATATAAAATTTTTAAAGAAAATAATAATCTTAAAAATATTAATTTTAATAATTTTATTAAAATTCATAAAAATTACCGCTTTTTAAAAGAATTTAATAAAATTACATTTTATTTTTTATTATTAATTTCAGTTTTAATATTGTTTTTACAGATTTCCTGCAGTCTTATTTATGCAGAAAATATTAAAGATCAAAGCATAAATAAAAATAATAAAGGTAATTTTGAGACACCTTCAACAGTTTTAAAAGATAATGTAAATTCTTCGCGAACTGAAAATTCAAAATCTGATTTTTTTAATAAAGAAAATCAAACAGAATTTTTAAATGATAAAACTAACAGCACTTCAAAAGAAGATGATTTAAATAAATCAGAATTATATGAAAATGAAAATTTTAAGGATCCGGGCTTTACTGTCGTTAAAGTTATTGATGGTGATACTATTGAACTAAAAAATAAAATGAGAATTAGGTTAATCGGAATTAATACTCCTGAAAGAGACATGTATTTTTACGAAGAAGCTAAGGAATTTATGAAAATTTTAGTTCAAAATAAACAGGTAAAACTTGAAAAAGATGTAACAAATAAAGATATTTATGGAAGATATTTAAGGTATGTTTATCTTCCAGACTTATTTGTTAATCTTGAAATGATAAGATGCGGTTTTGCTAATGCTTATACTTATCCGCCTGATGTGAAATATACATATAAATTTCTTGAAGCAGAAAGAACTGCAAGAGAAAATGAAGCAGGTTTATGGCAAAAATCTCCAACAGAAGTTTTAAATATTACTTTAAATTATGATGCTGAAGGTAAGGATACTGAAAATTTAAATGGGGAATGGGTTTCTATAAAAAATATTGGTTTAAAATCATTAAACTTAAATGGCTGGACATTAAAAGATGCTGGAACAAATATATATAAATTTAAAAATATCATTATTAAACCTCAGGAAGCTATATTTTTATATACCGGATTTGGAAAGGATACAAATGAAAAATTATACTGGAATTTGGATACACCTGTATGGAATAATGAACATGATACATTATATCTCAGGGATGAAAAAGGTCTTTTAGTTTATATTTATAATTATTAAAAATTTTTAACTTCAGATATATTAAAATCTTTGCTGATATTATTTACTAATAAATTCAAATAAAATTTTCACATATTTTATTTAATTCTTTTAAGGAAAAAACAGGGCCATCTGTGCAAACAAATTTCTCACCAATATTGCACCTGCCACATTTACCAATTCCACATTTCATCCTTCTTTCAAGTGTTGTATAAATTGCCTCATCACTAAATTTTAATTTTTTTAAAACTTCAATAGTATATTTAATCATAATTGGAGGTCCGCATACTACTGCAACGGTATTTTCAAAAGAGGGTTTGAGTTTTTCAAGTATATCAGGACAAAGACCAACTTCCTGTTGCCAGCCGTAACAAGCATTATCAATTGTTTGTATAACTTTAATATCTCCTGAATTTTTCCATTTATTAATATCATATTGAAAACAAAAATCTTCGGGAGTTCTTGCCGCATAAAGTAATGTTAAGTTTTTATATTTATTTTTATTCTCAATTATATAAAAAATTAAAGGTCTTAAAGGTGCAGCCCCTATTCCGCCTGCTATGAAAAGTATATTCCGTCCCTCCATATCTTTATAAGGAAACCAATTCCCGAGGGGAGCTCTCAGTCCTACTTTTTCACCTTCGCTTAAATTATGTATTGCTGTGGTATTTACGCCAGTTTTCATTACTGAAAATTGTAAATATTCTTTAACTAGAGGAGATGAATTAATGACAAAAGTTGATTCTCCAACCCCGAAAACAGATATTTGCCCAAATTGCCCTGGTTCAAATTTGAAGTTTTTTAAGCTTTCATTATCATCCAGTACAATCTGTAAAGAAATAATATTTGTTGTTTCATTTATTATTTTTTTTACAGTAGCAATCTGTGGTATCAGTAAATTTTTTACAATTTCCATAATATATCAATATATCTTTTTTTATTATTTATTAATTATTTTTTTTAATTATTATTTCTTTTCTTTTTTATTAAATAATATCTTTATTATTTATTTATTTTTTTATTTTTTAATAATTTTTAAGAATTCCTTAGTTTATTAATTATTGAAATTTTTTAAAATATTATTAATTATTAAAAACTGATAATACTACTTACAATTTCTCTTATATCCATTCCAACCGGACAAACATCAATACAACGTCCGCATCCAACACAATATAAATTTTTATTTCTTTTGATAAAATAATTATATTTGCAGTTTATTTTATTTCTGTATCTTTGATAAATTTTTTCTCTTGGATTATGTCCGCTTGCCTCTAATGTGTAATAATAATTTGTACAAAAATCCCAGCATCGGTATCTTTCACCTTTCTTATCTTTTTGTTCATCCGCAATATTAAAGCATACACAAGTAGGGCAGACATAAGTACAGGCAGCACAACTGATACATTTTTTTGTAATTTCCTGCCATAAAGCATCTTCTTTGAAAGTACTCTCCATTTTAGCAGTAATATTTTCAGGATTGATTTTTTTCCAGTTAGTACTGCAGGTTTTGTTTGACTGTAAAACAATTTCATTTATTTTATTTTCTGTCTCATCATCCATGTCTTTTTTTTCAAAAAAATCTTTGTAATCTGCTATAAATTTTTTTATTTTTTCGCTTTCATCCAACTTCGTAACTATTAAATCACTACCAATATCTAAAAGACCTATATTCGCATTACCAAAATTAAATGGACTTCCACCAATTGATGTGCAAAAACAGTCAGGATAAACAATGCTGCATCCAATAGAAATAATGATTGTATTTTCTCTTTTATTTAAATAATATGGATCTTTATTGTTACCGGAATTGAATACCAGGTCAAGGTAATCTATACCTCTGACATCACATGGTTTAATGCCAAATATTACTTTTTCTCTTAAATTAGAATTACCGGGTTTTGAAAGAGCAATTTCTGTTACTTCAGGATTTTTTATATCTTTTTTATATTCAAATTCAAATAAACTTTCATAAGGCGGGAAAAATAAAAATTTTAGACTTTGCCTGGTTTTTTCTTTTAAATTCATAATATAATTTTCATTTAAAATATTTATACTATCAAAATTAATAATCCCGTTTTTTTTATTTTGAATCGGCAAATATACATCGTAATCTTTACTGATTTTTTCTAAAAAATTCTTTAAACTTTCTTTTTTAATATAAATTAATTTTTCCATAAATTTAATGTTTTTATAAAATCAGAACAATTTTTATATTAATTCTTCATCTTTAATATTTTGTTCAACATTTTTAAATGTCAGTAAAGGCGGTTTCATATCTAAAATTAAGCCGGGTCTGTAATCAAATAATTTTAAAATTATCTGATTAACTTTTTTCATAAGCTTTAAAAGTTCTATATTTGCAGGACAAACTCTTTCACACTCCCCGCATTCAGTACATCTGCCGGCAAGATGAAATATTCTTATCAGTTGAAAGAATTTTCCTTCTGAAGAATTTATTTTATGAGATTGCCAGTGAGGTTCATCAAGTTGTGCAATACATTTATCTCTGCATACTTCAAGAGGGCAAATATTTCTGCAAGCATAACATCTGATACAATTATTAAATTCTTCTTCCCAGAATTTATATATTTTTTCTAAACCTGATTTTTCAAATTCCTCAATATCTTCATACTCTTTTTTCTTTTCTAAATTTAATTTCAAGTCATTTTCAATAAACTCATCGTAATACGGCGGGTTGTCATATATATTACACACATAACATTTTTGGGCAAAAAAATCTTTCAATTTAAAATTAAAACTTTTATCTATTGTATTTACTGTTATATTATTTTCATCAAGCTTTGCAGATATTATTTTCTGGTAATTAACTGCTTTATTAATTTTTTTATAATCAATGATTCCATTACATCCAATTACGATTGTTTTAATTTTATTTTTAATTAAAAGTTCTTCTGAAATAAGCTGAATTATGGATTTTACATCACAAGGCTTTAAAATAATTCCTATTTTTCCTTTTGTATCAGCTGATAAATAATAAGAATATGTAGCAAGGTTATTAACGCAAAGATTATTAAAAATTAATCTGTCAATTTCTTCTTTTGTTTTTATAAATACAGGATTTATTTTTAAAGGTGCTTTGCTTTCAGAATAACCAATTATGATTTCAAGTTCTTCTATTAAACTTGAAATTTTTTCTTTTAATTTATTTTCAAGAATATTAACCATTTATTTCTTTAATTATTTTAACAAAATTTATAACAACTTTTTGCCATTTCTGAGCTTCAGAAGCTGAAACCCATTGATATGAAAACCTTCTTTTATCTATTCCGATAAAAGGTAAAAATTCTTTTATAACTTCAAGCCGTCTTCTTGCATAAAAATTACCTTCACTATAATGACAGTCATTTGGATGACATCCTGAAACTAATACTCCATCAGCTCCCAAGTTAAAAGCTTTTAATATAAATAAAGGATTTATTCTACCGCTGCAGGGAACTCTGATAATTCTTATATCTTCAGGCTGTCTTAATCTCGATGTACCGGCAGCATCTGCGCCGGCATATGAGCACCAGTTACACAGGAAGGCTACTATTTTTACATCTTCTTTTTTATTTTTAACATTCAGGCTTTTACTACCTTCATTTATAAAATTCATTTTCTGTCTTAAGATTATTTAAAATAATTATAGTTTAAGTTTATAAATATATTATGAATTACTTGAATATTTTTTATTTTATCATTCTAAATTAATAAATTTATATGGTTATTTATAATTTTGTGATAATTATTTAAAATATTGAAAAAGCTTCCAACTCCTCCAAAATCATTTCATCAGTAAAACCATTCAGGCTTATAGCATCTATGGGACAAGTAGCTTCACATAATCCACAACCCTTGCACACCGATTCGATAACCTTAACAATTTTTTTATTTATCAAATTTACTTCTTCAATGGCATTAAAAGGGCAAACAAAAAGGCATTTGTTGCAACCAATACATCTTACCTGATCAACTTTTGCAACAATAGGATCCGTTAATAATTTATCTTTAGACATTAAAGCTAAAATCTTGCTTGCTGTTGCGCTTCCTTGTGCAACACTTTCAGGGATATCCTTTGGTGACTGACAGGCTCCGGCAAGGTATATTCCTGATGTATTTGTTTCAACAGGTCTTAACTTTGGATGGCTTTCTGTATAAAAACCAAAAGTACCAGTAGTTATATTAAGAATTTCAGCAAGCTGTTTAGAATTTTTTGCCGGTATCATTGCTGGTGCGAGAACCACAAGATCAGCATCAATTTCGACAGGTTCACTGATTAAAGTGTCGACACCTTTTACAATCAGTTTTCCATCTTTTTTATAAATCTTTGAAACTTTACCTCTTATATACTGGGTTCCATATTCTTTAGCCCTCATTACAAATTCATCATAATCTTTCCCTGGGGAACGTATATCAGTATAAAATATATAAGATATTGAATCTGGAATGTGTTCTTTTGTTAAAATTGCCTGTTTTGCAAGATACATGCAGCATGCTGCTGAACAGTAAGACATACCCTTTGATTTGTCTCTTGAGCCTACACAAGACAAAAAAACAATTTTTTTTGGTTCTTTATTATCTGATAATCTTTTAATATGTCCACCTGTAGGACCAGAAGCGCACATGAGTCTTTCATATTGAATAGCGCTGATAACGTCTTTTAATTCCTTACCTCCATATTCTTCATAAACATCTGTATTAAATATGTCTGTGCCGGTTGCAACTACAATTGCTCCAACTTCTTTAGTTATAATCTCTTCCTTCTGATTATAATTTATTGCATTGGCTTCACACACTTTAATACATTCATGACACTCTGAACAAATGCTGCAGTTTAGACATCTTTGTGCTTCTTTTATTGCCCGCTCCTCTGAAATTGAATGAACTACTTCATTAAAATTGTTAATTCTTTTGTTGACGGGCTCTTTTTCAATAAATATTCTGGAAATTTTTTCAAATGAATCTAACGCTTCTTTAGTAAATACTTCTTCAGGCTCTAATCTGATCTTACTTCCTTCTTCTTTAATTATTTCTGCTTCTATATCATCCAAACTGTTACCTTCAAGGTATTTATTTATAACCTTTGCTGCAAGTTTTCCATGAGCTATAGCATCAGTCACAGTGGCTGGTCCAGTGACAAGATCACCTCCTGCAAATATTCCATCTTTATTAACAAGAAGAATATTTTTTTTATCAAGTTTTATACTTTTATTTTTTAATACTTCAAATGTTCTATCTCCAGTTGTAAGGTAATTTGTATCGGGTTCCTGTCCTATTGCAAGAATTACAAGATTTACTGGAAATTTATATTCACTACCCTTAACAGGTACAGGTTTTTTTCTACCACTGCTATCGAGTTCGCCCAGCTTATTTTTAATTAAGATAAGTTCTGTAACCTTACCATCCTGACCGTTTATTGCTACAGGGGCTGTAAGATAATTAATTTTAATTCCTTCTTCCAAGGCATCTTTTATTTCTTCTTTCATTGCAGGCATTTCTTCAAGACTTCTTCTATAAAAAATATTAACCTCTTTAGCACCTAATCTTAAAGCTGTTCGGGATGAATCTATAGCTGCATTTCCACCACCAATTACTGCAACCGTACCGTCTACTTTCTTTATTTTTAATAATTTAACATCACGTAAAAAATCAACACCTGAAATAACGCTTCTTAAATTTTCGCCATCAAGCTGAATTGATACATTTTTATTAGCTCCTGTTGCTAAAAATACTGCATCAAATCCATCTTTTTCTTTAAGTTTCCAGATTTCATTACTATTTTTAATTTCTGAATTTGTCTTTATTTCCACACCCATTCGCTTTATTAAATCAATTTCAAGATTTAATATTTTTGAAGGCAGTCTATATTCAGGAATCCCAAATCTTAGCATCCCACCTGCTTCCTGAAAAGCTTCAAAAACTTTTACATCATAACCTTCCTTTGATAAATAATAAGATGCAGTAAGACCTGCCGGCCCTGATCCAATAATTGCGACTTTTTTAAATTTTTTTTCTTTCATTTCCGGTAAAGGAATCTCGCCAAGTTTTAATTCATAGTCAGCAATAAACCTTTTCAAATTCATTATAGAGATTGATTCATCAACTAAACTTCTGGTACAACTTATTTCACAAGGATGAGTACAAACTCTGCTGCAAATAGACGGGAAGGGATTTTCTTCCCTATGTAATTTTAAAGCTTCAAGATATTTTTTTTCTCTTATTAGCGCAATATATCCTTGTGCAGGAACATCTGCCGGGCAACTGCTTCTGCAAGGAGCTTTTCCTTTATTATTTATAAAATATGCTGAAGGTACTGCCTGAGTAAACATTTTTGAAATTGCCTTTTTTCTTGCAAGACCAGCTTCAAAAATACTTGTATATGAAACCGGGCAAACTTTTTCACATTCTCCACAGGCAGTACAGTTTTTTAAATCAATATATCGGGGTTTCTTTTTTATTGTTATTTTAAAATTTCCTATTGAGCCTTCAACATTAACAATTTCAGAAAGAGTTAAAAGCTCTATATTTTCATGTATTCCTACGTCAACCATTTTTGGTGAAAGAATACAGGCTGAACAATCAATAGTCGGGAAAGTCTTATCAAGTTGTGCCATACGTCCTCCTATAGAGGATTCTTTCTCGACCATAATCACTTTTTTGCCACCATCAGCTATGTCAAGAGCTGCCTGAATACCTGCAATACCACCTCCTATAACAAGGACATTTTTATTCAGATCAAAATATTTTGGATACAGTTCTCTATTTTTATAAACTTTTGATACTGTCATTCTGATAAGTTCAATTGCTTTTTGAGTAGCTTTCTCCCTGTTATCATGTATCCAGGAATCCTGCTCCCTTATATTTGCCATTTCAAAAAGATATGGGTTTAAGCCTGCGGATTCAACTGCTCGCATGAAAGTATTGTTATGAACTCTGGGTGAACATGAAGCAACAATTACTCTTGTGAGGTTATGCTCCTTAATAGCTTTTTTAATCTGATTCTGTCCTGGTTCTGAACAGGTATATAAATTAGTTTGAGAAAAAACCACACCAGGAAATTTTAAAACTTCCTGAGCTACTTTTTCTACATCAACCGTTGCTCCAATATTTGAACCACAATAACATACAAAAATACCTATTCTCAAATTTATACTCCAGGATAAATAATTTATAAATATTGGAAATTAACCTGTTTTAATTTTTTAATTTCAGGTTTTATAAAAAGTTTATTAATCATAACATCTTCATAAGATAAACCTAACGCCAGCCCTAAAATTTGTGAAATATAATAAATAGGGATATTGTAATTTGTTTTGAAATGCTTATTAATTTGAGTCTGTCTTAAATCCAGATTCTGCTGACATAGAGGACAGAAAACAATTATACTATTTGCGCCTGCTTCCAATGCTGCATCCAGAATTTCTTTACTTAATTTTAAAGCAATTTCTTTATGAGTTAATGACAGTATTGCACCACAACACTCTGTTTTGAATCTGAAATTTTTACTTTTTATGTCAACAGTTTTCAGAATTTCTTCCATAGATACAGGATTTTCTGCATTATCAAATTTAGTGGAATATTCTGCCCTTAATAATACACAACCATAATAACAAACCGGTTTTAATTGTGTTAAAAGTTCTTTTTCTTTTTCGTAAATCACGATATTATTATTTTTTATTTTATTTTCAGAAAACTTTTGTCTGATCAAATCCCTATTTTTATATAAAAATTCAACAATTGAATACACTTTAAAATTTAATTCAGATTCTGTATCAAAACCCATATTTTTAAAAAGGTTTAATATTTCCTCTCTTTTCTTTTTTTCAAATTCAGATCTTGACGTAATATTAGAATTTAAAATAAATGAAGCTTCAAATAATTTACAATAACATGATACACACGGACAAATTATTTCATCGCATCCCATATTTTTTGCTAAAAATAAATTTCTTGCTGAAAGAGCAATTGACATTTCACTGCTTGTATTATGGGCCGGAGTAGTTCCGCAGCAATTCCAGTCTTTTATTTCTTTAAAATTAATTTTTAAAATTTTTAGAAGATTTTTTACAGATATATTAAAATCAATCGCTGTTGAGTTAAGAGAACAACCGGGGTAATATGCAATTGGTTTTTGATTTTTTTGTTCTATATTATTCATATTAATTATTGCCAGCTTAAATTATAATTATGAATACTTTTTTATAATAAATGAAACTTCTTTTCTATTTTTTAAAAGCTCCGGAATTATTTTAATTTTTCTTTTTTTTAGTATTTTTAATGCTGAATCAAAATCATTAAAAAAAGTTTTATTTAAAAAATTAAGACAAATAATTAAAAGAGGTTCAAAACTTCTTCCGAATTTTTCAATTATTTTTAAAAAGATTTTATAAAAGTTATATATTCTTTTTAATTTGAATCTCTTATAATGCCAGCTTTTAATTCTTAAATAATTCATAATTGCTGCAATATTAACATTTTGAGGGCATCTGCTGCTGCATATTTCACATGATGTGCATAAATAAATGGAATTTGAATTAAAAATAACGTTAATTTTATTTAGTTGTATAAGCCTTATTATTTCGTTTGGCTGATATTCGTAAACATATGAAATTGGACAACCGGCGGTACATTTTCCACATTGATAACAATAGTAAATACCAGGTTCAATAATAGTTAATATCTCTTCTTTTATTTTTTCTAAATAACTATCTTCTATTTTCATTAAAAATTTTTTTTAAAATCCGGTTAATCTTTTTATTTATTAATTATTTAAAATAAAGAAACAATATTTTAGATATTATATACTAAAATAAACTAAGTTAAAATAAACTTAAATGTATTTATTAAAAAATTAAATCTTTTTATTCTGAAGGTAGTTTCGGGTTGATATTGAGAAAATATTATCAATATGATATAAATATAATATATTGAAATTGCAGTTAATTTTTTAAAAAAGATGGTGCAGTATTCTAGTCAGTGCTTCAGATCATGAAGACGGGCCTAAAAATCCGTTGAGGGCGTACATGTGAAGTCCCTGGGATTGGCTGCTGACGCCCAGTTGGGGGTTGATCCTGGGGGTTAAGAAAGTTGGGCGATCCATAATGGCATATGGGCGTAGACCCAGCTTTCGTGGAGATTTCAAGTGTAGAAGTTAACTGATGCACTTGGAAGTAACCTGCAAGTGTTTAAAGGCATTGCAGTGTAGCCTGCCTTGCGTGATACTGGGGGAAGATTGAATATGAGTTATGAAGCTGTTAGAGCTCGGCGGCTTTATAACGTTAAAGATCTGAAACCTGTTATTGCAAAAGAGGCTAGTGATCTGTAAGACTGTTGAGGAAAGCTCCTAGACTGTTCTCTTTTTGAGAAGTGCGGCAGGGATTATAGTGTGGTTTTAGTGGCAATCCAGTCCTATACGCGGTGACGCTATAGAAACGGGTTAAAGGGAAACCGCTGATGTGGTAACACTCAGTATCCGTTTGGGAAATCCTACTGGACCTAAACCGCAAAGTTTACTTGTTGCATTACCATCTTTTTTATTTTTTTATGGAGGGATTCTTTTTGGCAAAGATAAAAAAATCCAGAGGTAAAATTAGAAACTGGGTTATAATTATTACTTTATGGACTTTTTTACTTGCAATCACATTAAGCTTTATTTCTGAAACTATAATAACTAAAGCAAATATAATTGTTGCTTTAGTTGTACTGGTATTAGTTGTTTTGATTGGAATATTATTTGATATCATTGGTGTTGCTGTTACTGCATGTCCGGAAGTTCCTTTAAATTCCATGGCAGCCAATAAAGTAAAAGGAGCGAGGGAAGCTGTTGATCTTTTAAAGAATGCAGATAAAGTAAATAACTTTTGTAATGATGTGATAGGAGATATTATGGGTATTATAAGTGGAGCTGTTAGTGCTGCGATAATATTAAGGCTTTTACTGATTAACCCTGATCTTGAAAAATCTATTTTAAGTGCAGTCATTACAGGTTTCGTAGCTTCTTTAACTGTTGGTGGAAAGGCTCTCGGGAAAAATATAGCAATGAAAAATTGTAAATTTATAGTTTTAAAGACTGGTTATGTTGTATATATTTTTTCTTTTATCTTTAAAAGAAAAAAACGTTAATTTATAAAATAAATGGATATTTATCTTATAAACTGAAAATAAACTCTTTACTATCAAACTTGATATTATTTATCTTTATTATTTTTATAAAATAACTACAATTAATATTATAGTAATATTTCTTTCTTTAATTCAGTTTTAAAATAGAAGGTGATATTTGCTGGTATGAAATTAAACAGTATTAAAAATACACTTTATAAACAAAAAAAATCATTATGTTTTTATAGAATTGAAATGGTTGTGTTAATTATATTTACCATATTTACAATTACTGTTTTAATAAGTTGCAATAATTTGAAACCAGAATTAATAAGTAATTTTAATATAAATAATACAGCCTTTGAGGTATTGGTAAATGATGATTATGCTTATGTTGTAAATAATAAAGGGCTTGAAATTATTGATGTAAAAGATAAAAAAAATCCGAAATATATAAGCTTTATTAATACCCCCGGAGATGCATTAGCAGTATTTTTTAAAGATAATTATGCATATATAGCTGATAATTATAAGGGGGTACAAATAATAGATGTTTCAGATAAAAAAAATCCAAAAAATGTTAAAACTATTAATTCTTCAGAGATATGGGATATATTTGTGGAAGATAATCATTTGTATATTGGTGGCAGAAGAGGAATTATGGAAATTTATGATATAAGCAATAAAGAAAATCCTCAAGAATTAATTAGTTTTCCTGTTTATGAGCATATTCAAAAGGTAATAAAATATAAAAATTATTTATATTCATTAAATTTTGGTCACGGCTTATCTATTTTTAAAATTTCTGATGATTATAAAATTATTACCCCATTAAGTAGAATAAAATTACCAGCAAATTCTGCTAATTTTTTTATAGAAGACGATTATGCATATGTTGCAAATACTAAAGATGGCTTACAAATTATAGATATTTCAAAACCTGAAAGCATTATTGATAATGAAAAACCAAAAATAATTAGCAATATTAATATATCTACAGGGTGGGTTAATGGAATATTTATTTATGGAAATAATGCATATCTGACAGATGGTGAAAATAAAATTTTTATTATTGATATCTCAAATAAAGAAAAACCGGTTTACAAAAATTATGTAAAAATACCTGATTCATTTACGAATTTTGTATATGTACAAAATAATTATTGTTATGTAACGTATTTAAAGAAAAATCAGGAAAATGTAAAAAATTCAGAAGAAAAAAATACATTTAGCTCTGGTCTTGCAATTATTAATTTAAATAATAATTAATAATAATAAAAATTAGTGGCTTATTATATATAAATGACTGTTTAAAAAATAGTAACAAAATAAAAAATCCTAATTTTTTTTATAAATTATTTTAATTTTAATCTATAGCATTAAACTATTTGCATCATTTAGAATATTTTTTGCTGCATTTATATTTATATGTAAAATATTAGCTAAAGCAATTGCGTTATATTCAATTAATTCACTTATGGTAATTATATCAGCATTAAAAAGTTTTATTTTTTGTGGCTCTGTGATTTGAGGTAATATTGTAATAGGGTATAACTTTTTATTTTCAATGAGATACTGAAGATTCTTATCTTCAGGATAACTCCAGGCTGTAATCCTGACATTAGCACAATTACCATATTTTATCGCATCATCAGTGCATCTTGTATTAGTAATTAGCCATGCTTTATTAAATATTTTTTCATTATTTGTTTTATTTATGCATCCCTTTTGGACATCAAGAAAACGACTATTTACATAAAGAGCAACTTTAACATCAGAATTAATCCCAATTGTATTATGATATTTACATTCTATCATGAAGCGCTCGTTATCTTTATCAGCAATTATATCTATTTCATGTTCAACGCAAAACCCCTTTATGATGCTATCAACTTTGGTATTATAGCCATAACTGTTTAAAATTTTTGACATATATTTTTCAAAAACAAATCCGTCTGGTCCTAAATTCATAATTGCTCTTTTTAAAGTAAATTTTAATGCAGAAACCGGATCATTTCTTTTTAGATATTCTAATGTATGATAATAAATATCATTAGTATTTCTGAATTTATTTGATTTTCTTTCTGCATGATTTGATGCTGCTAAAGCAATATCAGTACTAGCACCTGCTTTTATTAAGGAAGAGTTTATCTTTTCTTTATTAAATTCTTCCTCTTTACCATCTGCTTTTATAATAATTTTATTCATATTTTACTTTAAATTTATACAAAATAATTTATTAAAAAAAATTAGCCTTCACAAATTTTACCTGGATTTAAAATGTTTTTTGGATCAAATGCCATTTTTATCCTAAGCATTAACTCCATATATTCTCTTCCGTATTGTGATGAAATAAATTCTTTTTTTGCATATCCTATTCCGTGTTCTCCTGAAACTAACCCGCCAAGTTCTTGAGCTTTACTGTACATTTTATCAAATACTGCAGCTAATTTCTCCTTCCATGCATTCTCGTCAAGATCATCTTTTAAGATGTAAACATGCAAGTTTCCATCACCGGCATGACCAAAACTTCTTATTCTTATTTTATAATCTTTTTGAAGACTGTCAGTGTATTTTATAAATTCAGCTACTTTATTTCTTGGAACAACTACATCGCATTCATCCATTTCGGTTGTAGAAGCTTTTACTGCTTCCAGAAATGCTTTTCTTGCTGACCATACTGCTTCTTTTCTTTCATCAGTGTCTGTTATATAAACATCATAGGCACCCTCAGAAATGCATATATTTGCAACTGTTTCATAATCTTTTTCGATTTCTTCTTTAGTATTACCGTCAAAGGTTAAAAGAAGATAAGCATCTGCACTATTATCAGGAAATTTTTTTCCAAGAAATTGTTCTGCAGCTATTATTACTTCTCTCTGCATAAATTCAATTGCTGTTGGAATTTTCTTTGCCTTAATTATTTTTGGCACAGTACTAGTTGCGCTGTCAAGATTTGGAAAAGGAACAAGCAGACTGATAGTTTTTTTAGGAAGCGGTAAAAGTCTTAAAATAGCTTTAGTAATTATAGCTAAAGTTCCTTCTGAACCACATATCAGATCTAATATACTATAACCCGAACTATCTTTAACTACTTTACCTCCTACATTTATTACAGTTCCAGTTGGCAAAACTAATTCAAGTCCCATAATATAATCTCTGGTAACTCCGTATTTTACTGCTCTCATACCGCCAGCATTAGTATTTATATTCCCGCCAATAGTAGCAGAAATTTCACCTGGATCAGGAGGATAAAATAATTCATAATCTTCAACAAATTTTGCAATTTCCATTAAAAGTACCCCAGGCTCTACAGTAAGGGTAAGATTTTCATCATCAATTTCAATAATTTTATTCATTTTTGTCATATTTATCATAATTCCACCATAAATGGGGACAGAACTTCCAACAAGACCTGTGCCAGAGCCTCTGGCTACCACAGGTATGTTATTATCATAAGCATACTTCATTATTTTTGATACTTCTTCTGTATTTAATACTTCAACTAATACCTCTGGATAAGCTCTAATTGTATTAAGTTCATCATGACAGTAATCTTCACTTATATCATTACCGGTAATGACTCTTTCATCACCAAGTAAGCTTTTTAAAAACTTTATATCGTTATCATCTATTTTTTTATAAATCTTATTGCAAAGACAACCTTGAAACATTTATTCCCCCCTTATTAATTTCTTGTTGAAGGAGCTGCATATTTCGGTAGCTCTCCAGTAAGCCCTTTTTCATTTTTAATATTTTCTATCAATTTTGGAACAATTTCATAGATATCGCCAATTATTCCATAATGTGCAACGCTAAAAATAGCAGCTTTAGGATCCTTATTTATTGCAAAAATATAATCTGCACTTTTCATACCTGCTGTAAATTGAACTGCTCCTGAAACTCCCAATGTTATAATAAGCTTTGGTTTAACTGTTCTTCCACTTAATCCAATTTGCTTTTTTGCATCAATCCAACCTGCTTCAACCATTGGTCTTGTTCCAGCAAAATTTCCGCCAAGTACTTCAGCAAGCTCATAAGCTAAAGACATATCTTTTTTTGTTTTAATAGCTCTTCCTGCAACAACTATAATTTCGGATTCAGAGATATTTCCTTCTATTTCTTTTTTTGTTATTTTTATCACATCAACATTTGATTTAAATTTATTTGTATCCATACTACACACAGTAATTTTTCCTGATACTTCTTCGGTCCTTTCTGGTGCATTCATTATTTTATATCTTACTGTTGCAAGTTGTGGTCTTGAATTTGGAGTAACAATTTGAGCCATAATATTGCCTCCAAACGCAGGTCTGATTTGAACTAAATCAGAATTTTCTTTAATATCAAGTACAGTACAATCTGCAGTAAGTCCTGTTCTAAATCTTGCTGCAACTCTTGGTGCAAGTGATCGCCCTATTGTGGTGGCACCAATAAGGATGATAGATGGTTTTTTATTGTTTATAAAATCTTCAAAAACAGCTGTATATGGTTCAATTCTAAAATGTTCCAGTTCCACATAATCATAAATAAAAACTTCATCTGCACCATAATGAAGAAGTTCTTCGGCACTATCCAGAATCTGAAAACCAGGAAATATACAATAAACAGGGTAATTAACTTTTTTTGCAAGTTCCTTAGCTTTTCCAATAAGCTCAAAAGTTACAGGATGAATTCTTCCTTCAACATGATCAACATATACTGCAATACCTTTGTATGCACTTTTATCTACTTTTGTAGTTTGTTCTTCAACAAATTCAATAACTCCTTTTGGTCCTTTTTTAATGCAAATTCTGCACATTTTACAACCGGCATTGATTTCAAGCTTACCATCCTTATATTCAATTGCACCAAAAGGACATAACTTTATCAGTTTATTTGCTGTTTCATCATTTACTAAATCCTGGTGAACTAATAATTTTCCCATTAAATATACACTCCTGATTTATTTTAAAAGTTAGTTACAACATTGTATTTATAAAAATAATTATAATTTTTATAAATATATTTAAATCTGAAAAAATTAATTTATTTTAAAAAAACATTTATTTTATTTAAAAAACATGCATTTTAAAAAAAATATGTTTTTAACAAATATTAAATAATTAAAAATTAAAAATTTATAAGACTTGGCAGATAGATAACATATAAAATGAATACTTATTGATATATAGGCATATTTTAAATAAATTTTAATTCTTTTAATTTTTTAGTTATTTTATCTGCAAGTTCTTCTCCTGTTCCTTCCCAAATTTCTTTATCTGCATTTTCATCAGGAGGAAATATTCTTTCAACTTGAGTTGGAGAACCACTTAATCCATATTTTTTTTCATTTTTATCTTCCATATCATTTAAACAGATAACTTTTATTTCCTTATCTTTTGTTTTAATTTTCCTTTTAAATGATGGAAGCCTTGGCTGAAATATATCTTTTTCAACTGATAAAAGACACGGAAATTTAACCTTTGCAATTTCAATAGTTTCCGGCATATCCATTTCTACTGTAATATCATTATCAGTTACTTCTAATATTTTAAGTACATTAGCAATGTGAGGTATTTGAAGGTACTCTGCAATTTCAGGACCTACCTGTGCAGTATCACCATCAGTTGTCTGTTTTCCTGTAATAATAAGATTAAAATTCCCCATTTTTCTTATACCTTGAGATAATGTATAAGAAGTAGCCAGAACATCTGCTCCAGCAAATTTCCTGTCTGAAACCAGCAACCCGTCATCAGCACCCATCATAAATGCTTCTTTTATGACTTCCATTGCTTGTGGTGGTCCCATACTTATAACTTTAACATGGCCACCATATTCTTCTTTTAGCCTTAAGGCAGTCTCAAGCGCAAACAAATCATATGGATTCATTTTTGTGTCAATTCCATCTCTAATAAGAACTCCAGTTACAGGATCTACTTGTACTTTTGAAGTACCAGGGACCTGTTTAATGCAAACAATTATTTTCATCTTATCTCTCACTTGAATTTATATTAAAATTATTTTTAATTTTTATTAAATAAGCTAATTATTAATTATTTAAATATTTTATATTATTTTTAGCAAACAATACATTAAACTACAAATTTGCTTAAATAACAATCATTTTTTGCGAAATAGTTGCAACTTTGTAACATTAATTTAATAAAAAAATAGCCTCATTTAATTTATAAGAGGCTATAATGAAATATTAATAAAAATATCGGGATATAAAAAATAAGAAAATATTAATTTTATTAATTTTTTATTTTATATCTAAGATCATAAATTAATTCATGTAATCATATATTAAAATTATATATATCAGGTTATTAAAAATATTTTTTTTAATTATTCAATATTAAACAATAAATAATGCATTAGAATCAATGAATCAACAATGTTTTTTAAACTTAATTTAAACATTTAAATAATGAGCTTCATGTTTTTCCCAATATTTTGAATGATGAATTAGCTTTCTCCATCTTACTTTAATAATATGAAATAATATTCTGAATAATTGATAAAATAAAGTGCCTTTACCTCGGATGTAAAGATGCATTCCCTCAATTCTATTATCAAGCCAATTAACTATAGCTGACTTATTTATAAGCCTGTAATCAATTGGTTTCTGAAATTTTTCAAGTGGCTCTATTTTATCCAAGCTGTCTGCACCTTCATAAATTTCGTTCCATACACATTTTTTAGCATTGTCAACTTCACACATTCCATTAGTAGCACCTCCACAGGGACCATTTCTTAATTGCTTAGGACATCTCATAGGGCATACAAATCCTGTTGTACTTAATATGCATTGACCACATGAACGGCAATCAAAGCCAGTCTTTTTTATTGTTTCCTCAATAAAAAATAAAGGTTTGTAAACATATCTTAGATGCCAGAATTTTTTTGGTTTTGGGATAAATTCTTTTTCTTCTAAAATTGATGCCATTATTTTTCTCCTGTAAAAATTAAAACTTATAAGATGATATAATTAATTTGATAATATTTTATTGGAAATATAGCAAGTTATATTTTTACTGTCAATTAAAAGTTAAAAAGTGGAAGCATCTCCAATTTCGTGATAGTAATAAAAGTAAAACTTGAGGACCAGAATGGGTTATTTTGAAAACACGCAAGCTTTTTCCCGGCGAGAAAAAGCTTACTTAAGTTTCAGGCTTTGCTCTCCTCTTTGAAGAGGAACCATGCCCGCTCCGCCTTCAAATGGTTTTCTAAAGTAACCCATCCTGGTCCGATAATTAATTTTTTATCACGAGATTGGAGATGCCAACTTAAAAAGTTAAAGATTAAAAACATTATAAAAAATTTATAATTTTTAAAATTTAAAATTTAAAGAAATATGTTAAAATTAATATTCTTATGATTTTACCTGCAGTTTATTTGAGAATAATAGTTCTATAAGTAGAATTTTTAAAAATCTGTGTCTGATAAAAAGAAAAAATATTGAATGTAATATCAAAAGCCTTCATTTATATTCTTATATAAGCTTTTAACTATAAAAGTTTTTCATCTTCAATAAAATCAGTACTTATATTGCCCTTTTTAAAATTATCATTGGAAATAATTTTTAGATGAAATGGAATTGTTGTCTTAATCCCTTCAATTTTAAATTCATTAAAAGCTCTACTTGCACGTAGAATAGCTTCTTCTCTATCCAATCCCCAAATGATTAACTTACCTAATAAAGAATCATAATATGGTGGAATTATAGATCCTGAAGATATAAAAGAATCAAATCTTATACCTGGACCATCCGGTATAAAACAATTTGTAATCTTTCCAGGTGAGGGATTAAAATTATTTTGTGCATCTTCAGCATTAATTCTAAACTCAATAGCATGGCCAAATGCAGATTTATGGTTATTTTTATTTCTTTGTAAAAAATCTTTAATTAAATTAGAAATATTTTCACCTGCAGCAATTTTAATTTGCTCTTTTATTAAGTCAATTCCAGTAACCATCTCTGTTACAGGATGTTCAACCTGAATTCTTGTATTAATTTCAATAAAATAAAAATTTTCCTCTTTATCAACTAAAAATTCAAAAGTCCCGACATTTTTATAATTAAGAGCCTGGGCAGCTTTAATTGCCGTTTTCAGCATTAAATCAGCTGTTCTTTCTGATAAATTAATAACAGGAGCTTCTTCAATTAATTTCTGGTGCCTTCTTTGGATTGAACATTCTCTCGAACCAGGCGAAAATATATTGCCATAATTATCTCCTAAAATTTGAAATTCTATATGTCTTGGTTTATTTATGAATTTTTCAATATACAAATCATCTTTGCCAAATGCATTCATGGATTCAACCTTAGCCAATGGGAATAAATTTTTTAACTCTGTTTCATTACTTGCAATTCTCATCCCGCGACCGCCTCCACCAAATGCAGCTTTTATTATCACAGGAAATCCTATTTTTCTTGCAAATCTTACTGCTTCTTCACAATTTTCAACATTATTTATGGAGCCAGGAATAACTGGAATATTATTTTTTCTCATAATTTCTATTGCTTTTGATTTATTACCTGCCAAATCAATTAACTCAGGTGCGGGACCAATAAAAGTAATATTATTTAAGATTACCTGCTCAACAAATAAGTGATTTTCAGCTAAAAAACCATAACCAGGATGAATAGCATCACTATTTGTTACTAAAGCAGCAGAAATGATATTAGCTATGTTTAAATAACTTTTAGAAGCAGGTGGTGGTCCAATACAAATTTTTTTATCAGCAAGTTTTACATGAAGTGAGTCTGCATCAGCAGTTGAATAAACAGCTACACTTTCAATACCTAATTCTCTACAAGCTCTTATAATTCTTACTGCTATTTCCCCTCTATTTGCAATTAAAATTCTTTTAAACATATTTTTACTTTTTTACTTTAATAACCATTATTGTCTGTCCAAATTCAACAGGTTCTTCATTAGAAACACAAATCTTATCTATTATTCCATCATAATCAGAATTTATTTTATTCATAAGTTTCATTGCTTCAATAATACATAAAGTATCACCTTTATTTATACTTTTGCCCACGGTTACAAATGGTGGTTCACCCGGAGAAGGAGCAGAATAAAAAGTTCCAACTATGGGAGATTTTATTTCTACAAAATCAGAAGATTCCATAATATTTGTATTTGTGGTTTCATCTGATAAATCTTTTTCAATTATTTTTTGCTCGTTATATAAGTTAATCTTATTAAAACTTTTATCTTCATTAACTAAGTCAATTAAATTCTTTGATTTAACTGAATCTGTATTATCTTTTATTATTTTATTATTTATATTACTTGTTTTGTTAAGGGTAATCTTTATATCAGCAGATTCTATTTTTATTTCCTCAATATTACTACTTTCGAGTAAATTTATAATTTCTTTTATTTTTTTAATATCTAAATCTTTAAAATTGTTCATATCTTCATCCCTGACTGAAACTGGTTTTTCATTTTTTTCAAATAATTTCTCATCTTTTTTTATCTTATCTAATATTTTTAATGTGTCTTTTGAAGATAATTCTTGTATAAATTCTTTTTTTATACCTTCCATTGGACTGGATTTTATTTTCTTTTTTTGGTTTAAAAACTTTATTGTTCGATCCGGGAAAAAACAATAACTTAAAATATCTTCTTCGTTTTGAGAATATTTTTTTAAATCATTTTTACAACTCTCATATAAATTCTCATTTTTAACTTCAAGTATATTTTCCGTGTCAAGACCCGGGTGATTATAATTATGAAATAAATTTAAAATTTTATTGTCTATTTTTTCAGGTAATTTTCCAAACCCCCCTGTCAATAGTGACTGCATCTCGTCACTAATAATTTCCCATCTTTTATTGCTTATAAGGGTATTTAATATTGCTTGACCACCTATAATTTGACCAATAGGTGTAGATAAAGATGGATTTCCAGCTTCTTTTTTAATTTTAAGAATTTCTTCAAAAACCTTATCTATTTTATCTAACTCTCCCAGCTCACTTAGCTGATTTTCAAGCATTATCATTAACCATTCTGGAAGAAGGCTCTTATTGGAATTATTAAAACTTATACTTGAGAATGATGTATTTTTATTAAGATTAGGGTAAACTTCTTTTTTGATTAATTCATATAACTCATTTATTTTATCAGTATTTAAATTATGATTTATTTCGCTTTCTTTAAGGCTTAATAGA
>JAMDEN010000045.1 GCA_023487035.1 Actinomycetota bacterium | reverse complement strand
AATACTGATATTTATTTTTTGAAGTGCTCCATATTCATATAATCTTTTAAGTGGCTTCCATGGATGATCTTCTTCAAGAATAGCAATTAGCTCATCTCTAATTCTAACTCCTGTAAGTTGCGAAATTATATCCATTTCTATTGCGCTTTTTATAAGGCTTTCAGTCTGACTGTCAATTTTAAAAGAAAATCTTTGTTCAAATCTGACTGCTCTGAAAATTCTTGTAGGATCCTCAATCATACTTAGTTTATGCATAACTTTAATTTTCTTTCTTTTTAAATCTCTTCTGCCTCCAAAAAAATCAATTAATGTTCCAAAATTTTCCTTATTTAGTGAAATTGCCATTGAATTTATAGTAAAATCTCTTCTATATAAATCCTGTTTTATACTTGCTTCTTCTATGTTTGGAAGTGCTGCCGGTTTATCATAATATTCAACTCTTGCAGTAGCAACATCTATATGCCTTTTGTTTTCAATAACAATAACGCTGGTTTTAAACTTCTTATAAGTCCATATTCTGGCATTTAATAAAACAGCAAGCTTGTTTGAAAAGTAAATTCCATCACCTTCCACAACAATATCAATATCAAGATTTGGCTTGTTAAGTAAAATATCTCTAACAATTCCACCTACAAGATAAACTTTGTATTTAAGTTCTTTTGCAAGATTAGAAATTATCTCAAGAATGTTTCTTATATCTTCGGGAAAAAGAATTTTCATTCTTTTGCAAATATCAATATTAAAATAATCATCATTTTCATTTGAAGTTATATTTTCTGCAAAATTTATATTTTCCTTATAATTTAAAAATCTTAATAAATCTTTTCTGGTAATTATCCCAAGAATTTTATTTTTTGAAATAATTGGAATTCTTCCTACAGCATTTTCTATCATAAGCCTTTGTATTTCTTCAAGAGATGTTTCAGGAGATGCGGTAATGATTTCACCTGATTTAAATCCTTTAACAGGTGCGTGAGACAGTCCATGTTTTATTGCTTTGTCAATATCTTTTCTTGTAATAATCCCGGTTAATGTTCCTTCTTCATTAATTATAGGAATCCCTGAATGGCCATATTTTTTTAATAAATTGCTGGCATTAGCAATAGTTTCGTTTTCATTAATTACTCTTACAGGAGATGTCATTATGTTTTTTGAAACAACTGGCTGTTTAATATTTTTCTTAAGCGAAGAAATAAGAATTTCTGTTATTTTTTCAAAATTAATATCTTTAACAACTGCAGAAGATGCAAATTGGTGACCGCCGCCTCCAAGCGATAAGAGAACTTTTGAAACATCAACATCTTTATCATCACTTCTTCCAACCAGATAAATTTTGTCTTTCATTTTAACCCAGCAAAATACAATATCTACTTCTTCAATCAGTGCAAGTTTTCTTGTAAGAACAGATAATCCTTCCACATAATTATCAAGAACTTCCTTTGAAAATAAAACTTCCTTTTCATTAATTTTTACTTTCCACGAATTTAAAATAAGTTTTTCCAGTAAATTATGCTGCTCTTCTGATAAAGTTAAATTTAAAAATTTGGATACTGTAAATAAATTTGCACCACGTTTTACTAAAAAAGCGCTAACTTCAAAATCAAGGTATGAAGTATTAGGATAAGAAAAATTTCCTGTGTCCTCATATATCCCAAGTAAAAAAAGTGTAGCTTCAAATTGAGTAATATTTATTTTTCTTTTGATGATCTCATTTACAATAATTGTAGTAGTTGAGCCAACTTTTTTATAATAATCAATATCAGCTTTTAAATCTTCCTTACTTTTTTGATGATGATCAATTGTTATAGTTTTTAAATCCGGGTTATTTATAACTTTTTGAATAAGGCCAAGTCTTGCTGCAATTCTTGTATCAATAAGTATTATCTTTTTTACTTTATTTAAATCTATGTCCGAAATTTCTTTAAATTGAGGCAAATCATCTTCATGAAGTATTATAAATTCTCTAACATTTTGATTTAAGGAAGAAGGAAGAATTATTTCAGCTTCAGGAAATATTTTTTTTGCAGCAACCATCCCGGCAAAGGAATCAAAGTCTGAAGCCAGATGAGTTACTATAATTTCCATTTTTTTTAAAATATTTTTTATAAAAATTTTATAAAAACAAAATAAAAAACTGCTTTATTTTAATTACTGCTATTTGTTCAATATAATATTAATATTATTTATTCAATATTTATTTTTTATTAAATCATATTTCAATATCTTAAGTATCTTAATATTTGTTGTAAGAAATTATTTCCTCAACCGGCTTTCTGGATCTTTCTCTTCCCCGCTCATTTGGATAACCAAGAGGAGTTAATGCAACAACTCTTACATTTTCAGGAGCTTTAATAATCTCCTTTACCGCTTTTTCATAAAAAGCACCAATCCAGCACGTTCCAAGCCCCTGTTCAGTAGCTGCAAGCATAACATGCTCAAAAGCAATTCCTATATCAACAGGATAACTGTTCATATAGCCACCCATTATGCCATAAGCTTCATCTTCTTTTGCACAAGCAACAATCACAACAGGTGCTTCGCTAATAAAAGTCTGATTTTTGCATGCAACTGCAAGCTCCTTTATAATATTTTTATCATTAACAATTACAAGCTTCCAAGGCTGTAAGTTTTTAGCCGAAGGAGCTTTTCTAAAAGATTCAATAATATAATCAAGTTTTTCCTTTTCAACTTCAATGTTTTTATATGATCTGATGCTTTTTCTTTTTTCAACAATTTCCAGAAAATTATTGAATTTCTCCATATTTTCATGCTCCTTTTTTTAAAAAAGCTTAATATTGTATACGAATACAAAAATTAATTATAATATTTTTAAAATTTTAAAATAAATAAATAATTATAATACTGCAAAAAAATTAGAGTTTAAATTTTTAATTTATATTTCTTATAAATTTTTTAAAAACCTTTTTTATTTTAAAAGTTATAAACCAATTTCCTTATCTATTTTTTGCATAGCTTTTAAAGCAATATCAATAAATTCTTCAAGGTTATAACCTAATTTTTCACACGCAAGTATCTGAGCCCTGTTAACACCTCGTGCAAATGACTTTTCTTTATACCTGTTTAAAACAAAATCTTTATTTATTAATTTTATCTTTCTTTCTGGATTAATAAGGGCTGAAGCAACTATCAGGCCTGAAACAGGGTCTGAAGCAAAAAGAGCAATATCCATTTTACTTATTAAAGGTAAGCCGTGTGCATCATTATGAACTTTAACAGCATAAATAATATCTTCTTCAAATCCGTTTTCTTTAAGAATCTTTTCTCCTATAAGAGAATGCCTGAGCGGATCATCAGCAGTTTCCTCATAATCTATATCATGAACTAAACCTGCAATTGCCCATTTATCTTCATCAAATTCATTAATATTTAAATAATTATTATAGTTTGAATTTTTTTTATTTAAATCTAAAGCTAAATCTCTCATTATTGCTTCAACAGCAAGAGAATGCTTTATTAAATTTTTATTCTTAATTAGCTTAATAACAAGTTCATACGCATACTGTCTATCCATATCCGCAGTTTCCTTTTAAAAAATATTTTATAAAATTTTATAATTTAATAAATAAAATCTTTATTTTTTTAATACAAGAGAAGCAAGACTTCCATAATAAGATGAGTTTAATTGATTATAAAATGTCTTATGAGCAAAACCATACCAAATATATAACTTACCGAATTTAGGAATAAATCCAAGAATTAAACCAAACTCATTATTATCCTTATCAGTAAAATAATATATATATTCTTTATAAACTGTCCCATCCACAAGCTTTCTATCAGCTTCAGTATTATCGCCGTTTTGCTTCATCCCCTGGGAAGACTGGTTAGCTATTTCATCAGCAAAAGAACCATAGTCTGCAGCACTTGGAGCAGAACCTTCATTTAAAACTATCATCATAGTAGAATAAGCTTCGTTTTTATTTATTGGTTCAAATACTACATTCATGCCTGAAGTATCTTCTTTAAAAGTATATTTATTGCTGTCAGGGTATTTTATTGTAAAATAATATTTATCTTTTGCTTCAGTAAAAGTATTTTTTTTATCAAATGTTACACTTGATGTTTCAGCCTGACCTTCAGCAACAATAACTGTAAATGGGAATTCATTATATTTAACATCATTATAATAAATTTCAACCTTATATTTACCTTCAGGCAAAGGCTTATTATTAATACTTTCAAGGCTAAAACTAACCCATGATGTTTTATAAAAAGAGTTGCTTATATCTATAGGTGTTTCATTAATAAGATTACCCTTTTCATCATACCATTTAGCAGAAAGCTTGTTTCCTTTTATAAGATAATTAATTTGCACACAAGCATAAACAACCCCGCCAGAATTAAATTCCTGAGTAGTTTTAACAGGTTCAGCTTTTTCATTAGTTTCGCTTGCAAGAAAAACATTTAAAATTTTAGCTTCAGGCTCTTTTATGGTAAATTTAGCAGAAGATTTTAATTCATTATTATGATAAAATTCTAATATATAATTTCCCGGTAATGCAATTGCGTCTTTACCTTCTCCTACAGTAAGAGTACTTGAAAACCATCCCGAGCCGTATCTTGTTTCACCTTCCTTGTATTTTCCATTTATATCGCCTATAACTCCCCCGGTTTGCTCATTTTTCCATAAAAACCTGTAACTGTCAGTACCCTTAACATTCTGAATATTTATAGCTGCAGCAATTTCTTTAGAGAAAAGATCAAATTCATTTGTTGGATTTACAGGTTCAAAGGTATCTTTATTTAATGATTGACAAAGTGTTAAGTTACCAAATATTGTTTCTTTTTTACATGATGTTGATAATGGCACAATAGCTATTGCTAATATTAAAATTAAAATAGAAATTAAAATTTTTTTAATATTAATTGTTTTTTTCATTTTATTTTTCACTTATCTCTTTCTCATTAATAAGTAATTTTTTATTAATAAATTGAATTTTTAATACCTATTTAATTATAATCAAGATAAAAAATAAAAAAAATACTAATTATCTTTTATGTTTTTATTAAACTTTTAAAAAATTTTAAATAATTATAAATAATTATAAATACTTTTTTATAAATTCAACTCTATACTCATCAAAATTTATAATAGTTTCCCAACTGTGTGTATAATAAGGCATCTTTATCATTTGCTTTTCTGCTTTGATATGATTATACACAGCAAATATTGTTGAAGGAGGACAACATGTATCCTTCATAGCACATGAAATTATTGTTCTTGCTTTAACTTTATCTGCTAAATTAAGGTTATCAAAATAACTTAGCGTTTTAAACATTTCTTCTTCACGCTCAGGAAATTTTTTAATTATACTTTGAAATTCATTATACGTTATATTTGGAAATTCTTCAGCCCATTCTACTGCCCTTCTGAAATAACATAAGTATGGAATTTCTGCAATTACAAGTTTAGGTCTTGGATCAAGTGCAGCAGTTGCCAGAGAAAGTCCTCCACCCTGGCTGGCCCCAGTAACACAAAGTCTTGAAAGATCAATTTCCTGCCTTGTTGATAAAAAATTTATAGCTTTCACACAATCTGCATAAACATATCTGTAATAATATTCATTTTTATCAAATATACCTTTTGTCATATATCCTATTGCTGATGGTGCAGGATAAGATTTATTATCAACAGATTCGCCATTTTGCCCTCTAATATCAATAGCAAAAACAGCAAAACCCATTAATAACCATTTAAGATAAAAATTTATTTTTTGTTTGTTATCTCCATAACCATGAAACCATAAAATAATCGGAAATGGAGGTTTTGAGGTTTTTGGAAGCAAGTACCATCCACAAATTCTGGCACCACCAAATCCATTGTAATATGCCTTATAAGCCTCTATTTCTTTTACTATATAATTTATTTTTTCAACTTTTGGTTTTAAATCTTCTGAGTTTGAAGCACTAATAGTTTTTTCCCAAAATTCATCAAAATCTTTTTCTTTATTTTGTTCAGGTTTGTATTTAATAAGTTCTTCATAAGAAAAATCAACAAGCATATTTCCTCCTTTTGTGTTTAAAAAAAATTAATTTAGTTAAAAAATTTTATTTCTAATTAATTTAAGTAATTAATTCTTTATTAAATTTTTTAATAATAAATATTTTTTATTATGGTTTACAAATTAAGTTAATTCTAATTCTGTTTTATTGAATAACAATACCTGTTTATAAATTAAAACAATAGAAAGAATTATAGACATAAAATCTGCTATGGGCAATGATATCCATATGCCATGAATGCCGAGAAATAATGGCAAAATAAAAATTAAAGGAATTAAAAATAAAAACTGTCTTGAAATTGAAATAATAAGAGAAGAAATAGCTTTACCTATTGCCTGAAATAAACTTGCTCCAATTAACTGAATACATATTAAAGGCAGAAATAAATTAACTGCTCTTAAAGGATAAATACTGACTTCTATTAATTTCGGGTCATTGCTGAATAACCGCATAATAAAGCCAGGAAAAATCATAATTATTAAAAACTCGAGAGTGCTTAATCCAAAAGTCCATAAAAAAACTGTTATTATTGCTTTTTTTACTCTTAAGAATTGATTTGCTCCATAATTAAAACTTGCTATTGTAGTAAAACCCTGTACAAAACCAATTAAAGGAAGCTGAATTAAACTCATTATTCTTAAACCTATACCCATAGTTGCAACGTAAAGTTCGTTTCCATAGTGAAATAAGAGCTTATTAAAAATTATTATTATTATTCCGCCTGCAATATTGCCAATTAGTGATGGAAAACCAATAAAAATAATTTCCTTAAATAAGGAAAACTTAAAATAAAATCTTTTAAATGCGCCTTTATAAATACTTCCGCTCAAGAAAATATAACAAATTATATATAAAGAACTTAAAAACTGGCTAATTACAGTGCCATAAGCAACACCTTTTACACCTAAAGGAATTATAAAGACAAATAAAGTATTAAAAATTATATTTGATAATAATCCGATAAGCATCGGGTATATTGCAGCTCTGGGATAACCTTCAGCCCTTATAAAACTGACAGAACTTAATGAAAATGAAAATATTATAAAACCCGGTAAAATTATTTTTATGTAATCTCTGGCATAAGGCAAAATATTTTTAGAAGCTCCAAAAAGAATAAGAAGTTTATCTAAAAAAATAAAACCGCATATAATAAATATTATATTAAATATTAAATTAATAATTATTGCAGTAGCAAAAGCATCTAAAGCATTTCTTTTATCATTACTTCCAAGAGATCTGGAAATAACTGAAGCTGCGCCAACTCCAACCATATTTGCAATTCCAAGCATTATAAGCTGAATTGGAAGAACAATTGAAAGACCTGCAATTGCTATTGAGTTTACCGCTTTCCCCACAAAAATAGTATCAACTATATTATATAAAGCACTCACTATTGTACCTATTGTGGTTGCTAATGAAAATCTTATTAACAGCTTTGGAATGCTTTTAGTTAATATCTCATTTCTTTTAATATCATACTTTGATAATTCTTCAACCATTATTTCTTAGCTATAATTCACTATAGTGCAGGCAGTAATTTTAATATTATTGCCATCATTATTTTATTATTGAATATTTAAAAAAATATTTTTTGCATAAACATGCGGGTATATTTTTATATACCCGCAATTTTTTATATTAATTTATAAATCAAACTTAAACTGCAAAACAAACTGCAATAAAATAAACTTATTATTATAAATAAATTTTTAAATTTTTTTATGATTAATAAATTTTACTGACCTGAAACCCATGAAAAGAACTGATTTTTTTCTGCGCTGTTATAACCAACAGCACTAGCTGATCCAAAGCTTTGAGGCCACGAATTAAATTTTTGAATTGAAAAATCAGCTGGTTCCATTGATGCAAGAACAGGAAGTATTTGCTTAGCCTGGTTAATGGAAATATTTGTCCATAAAAAGTCAGTTAATTTATTTAAAAACTCAGGAAGATTACCAATATTTACTGAGCCTATTTTTTGCTGACATAAATTTATCAGTAACATTGCAGCCTGAGTTTCACGAGCATAAGCTCCACCACCATAAAGAGATCTTCCATGTCTTGCTCTGCACAATGCAAGAGCCTGTTCACCATTAATATGATGTGTGCCTTTTGTTAAATAACATCCTGAAAAACTATCAGCAATATCTTCTTCAACAGTAACATCAACTCCACCAAAAAAATCTATTAATGGTTTAAAACCATCAAAATCAGTAATTGCATAAAAGTCTATAGGAATTCCTGTAAAACTTTCAAAAGTACTTTCTGCAAGACTGTTGCCGCCAATAGCATGAGCACCATTAATTTTCTGATTTTTATAACCTGGAATTGGAGCCCATGTATCTCTTGGAATTGGAACTAAAATAGCTTTATGAGTATCAAGATTTAAATGAACAAAAACATTAATATCAGTCCGACCGTTAACTCTGCCGCCTGGCCTGTCAAATGCACTATCATCTCCCCAAATTATAAAATTAACTTTAGTTCCAGAAAAACCGCTTCCAGTTCCGATGCTGCTGTTTGTCCCTGAATTTGTTCCTGAATAATTTGAAGATAAATTTGATGTTGAAGCTCCTTCAAAAGGAATGATACCATAATTATTACATAAAACAGCAAATTCCTGTGACTTAAGAAAACCATTTAAAACAGTTTCTCTGCTTACTCCACTATTTAATTTATCTACCCAGGTTTTATATCCATAATCATCAGGATCTCTATCAAAAAAAGCTTTATACATTATTTTTACAAAAGTACCATTATCATAATTATTTTTTTTAAATTCATCACTTAAAACAATACCTTTTACAACATCAGAACCTGTTTTTTGCTTATTTAAAAGCCAGTTTGTCCAGGCATTCAAGCCATCATTATCAGGAGTCCTGTTAAGACATGAAACATAAAATCTGGTAACAAAAGCTTGAACCTGTGAGGTTGGATCAGCCTGAAGATTAGATGGAATAAGTAAAGCTGTAAGAGTTAGTATTGAAACAATTAAAATGAAGTACCTTAATTTGCGATTCATCTTACAAAAGCTCCTTTCATAGGTTGTTGGATTTTGTAATTATATAATTATTTTTTAAGTAATTAAACAATCCTTTAATAAAATATTAAGGCTGTCTTCCTTATTCATACCAAGTCTTGTAAGAGCAAAATCAAATTTAACGGGGTCATCAGGGGCAAAAGCTTTAAAGCATTGAGTGATATTTAACGCTGATTTTATATCTGCCTGTTTCCTGTTTGTGAAATTTAAACTACAGCATATCCTGTACATATGCACATCTAAAGGAACTATAAGTTTGGATGCAGGTATTTTATCCCAACCTCCAGGATCTACGTTGTCTTTTCTTACCATCCATCTTAAATACAGGTTAAATCTTTTAAAAGCGCTTGAACCTTCCGGAATTGATAAAAGTGAGTTAAAATTATTATTATTTTTTTCCCCCAGCTTTTTAATGAAAAGTCTTAATGAAGGTAATATAGTATCATTATTGTTGTCATAATAACTATAAAAACAACTACTTAAAGAACCATATTCATTTATTGTTTCTTTTATCGAATATAAAAGACCCGAAATATCTTCACCGTTTGTAAAACGGTGCTTAAAATTCCTGAAATCTTTATAAATATCTTTTTTTGTCGAATGATTTAAATAATTAAATGGCTCATTAATAAAATTCAAAACAAGAGAAACGCTTTTTAAAATTTGCTGAACTCTTCCATAAGCAAGTAACGCTGAAATAAGTCCTGCGATTTCTCTATCTTTTATATCTGAATAATTATAAAGAAATTCCAACGGGTCAGGATGAACATATTTTCTGTCATTATACTTTTCATAAAGCTCATTTAATTGTTCACCAAGACTCATCAGAATTTTTTAAATTAATTTATAAACTTTAAATTATTACAAATTATAAGTTAAATTAAATATAAAAATATTTAATTTATGCTTTCCATAAACCATGAATATTGCAATATTCTCTTATTATAAATTTATCATTGTATTTAATACAAAAAGTTGCTTCAGGTTTATCTCCCGGTTTTAAAAATTGTCTATAAACTTTGCCAGTATCATCAATAACTTCTATCCATTCAATATAATGTTTTTCTTCCATAGGATGAGGAATACTTCCGACTTTTACTATTAAATTATCCCCATTTTGCTCAAAAACAGGTACATGCTTTTCAAGTGAAGCATCTACTAAATTCTCTTTTAATAACTCCATTGGCTGATTGCAGCAAACAAGTTCTCCAGCACTTGCAAAAATAACCTCTACAATATTGCCGCATACTCCACACTTATAAACCTGTAATAATTTTGTCATATTTCCCCCCATAAATTATTAAATATATGTTGTTATTATTTTAAAATATAAATCACATAAATAAAATGTTTTATTTTAATTTATTCTATTGCTATTTTATCTTAATAACTTATAATTAAATAAAAGTTAAGATAAGTTCTTAATTTAATTGTGTTAAAATTTTAAACAAGCAGGTATTACGCAACTCAAAAAAATTACATTATTTTTATTTAAATATGGTCTTCTGACCTCATGGTTATCTTTTTAATAATCATTATTCAATAATAATAAATAAATATCATTTTTAAAAAAAAGAAAGGATAGTTTTAAGTGAACAAAAGGTTATATGTGGGGAATTTGTCTTATAATGTAAATGACAGGGAATTGCAGGATTTATTTTCACAAGTTGGAAACGTAGTTTATGCAAAAGTTATTACAAGAACAGACGGAAAATCTAAAGGTTTTGGTTTTGTTGAAATGTCAAGTGAAGAAGAAGCAAAAGCTGCAATAGAAAAATATGAAAACTTTTTACTATACAATAGAGAAATGAAAGTAAATGAAGCTAAAGCCCAGGATCAGCCAAAATCTAATTACGGAAACCAGAGAAGAGGCAGCTATGGCAATCATAGAAATAGCAGTGGCTATAGAGGTTCCGGCTCCGGTTTTAGCGGAAGAACCGGGGGTTCAGGTTTCGGTTCACGAGGATCAGGCTCTGGCTCAGGCAGTGGTTCCGGTTCAGGATATAAAAGCAGATACTCTTCTGATGGCAGTTCCTCAGGTAAAAGTGATTTAAATCAAAAATTAATGAAGCTTAGAAAAGATTTAAATTCAAAATTAGATAAAAAGAATACTTAAATTTATTGCTAATAAAAGCAACGTATGTTTTTAATTTTTATTTTAATTTAATCTGATAATTATTTAAATTATTTAAATCAATAAGTAAAATTATGATTTTATTATTTTCCAGGATATTAATATCCTGGAAAATAATCTGTTTTTATATCATTTTTATTTATCCCTTTTGAAATAATCAGATCTGATATACCGCTTACCATAGCAGGCGGACCTGATATATAAGTACATGAATCAGGAAATCTGATATAAATTTTATTTAAAGTTTCTTCAGAAATAATATTAGGGCTTAAAAAATAATAAATATTAAAAGATGAATTTTTCTTCTTTATATCTTCTATTTCAGTTTTAAATGGAATATTCCCATCCCTGTTCGAATATAATAAATCCACATTCTTTAATTTATCTTTATGATTAAGATCAAAAATTATGGATCTTACAGGTGTAATTCCAATACCTCCTGCAATAAAAATTATTTTTTTATCCTGTTTCTCAATAATAAATTTTCCTTTTGGATCAGTACTTTCAATAATTGTTCCAGGTTTTAAATTATAAAAAGCTTTTTTAAAACTGGAGCTATTTTGTAATTCAATTCTTGTTGCCAACATTATAATTTTTTCAAATGGAGCAGAAGCAATAGAAAAATATCTTTTAACCCCGCGATCATCAAAATTCTCATGCAGCAAAGTTATTTGAATAAACTGTCCGGCAATCCACTTAAAATCTTTTGGACATTTAAAAATAAATGAATAAATATCCGGGGAAATTTCTATTTTTTTTATAAATTCTAATTTAGCCAATTTTAATCCTTCCTGAATTATTTAAATTATAATTTTTATTTTAAATTATAATTTACAATTTACATTAATAATTAAATAAAAAAATAAATAATTTTAAAAAAATAAAAAAAATAACTATTTTTTATTTTTATATTTTATAATAGATACCTGTTTTAATTAATGTTATTTTATTAATTATTTTTTAAAAGGATTGAAAGGAGAAAAATGCCATACGTAAATATTTACCTTTTTGAAGGAAGAAGCGTTGAACAAAAAAAAGAAATGGCTGATAAAATTACAAACGTTATTTCAGAAGTCGGAAAAGTCCCGAAAGAACTAGTTCATATTCTTTTTATTGACTTACCAAAAACAAATATCGCAAAGGGTGGAATTATACAATCAGACACATAAAAATCATAAAATCATATAAATAAAACCATAAAAAAAGCCCCAAAAAATGGGGCTTTTTATAATCTATTAAGATTTATTTTGCAACTTTTACGTTTGTTGCTTGAGATTTACCACCATTACCAGTGGTTATGTCAAACTCAACTTCCTGACCTTCTTTTAAGGATTTATATCCTTCGGTTTGTATTGCAGAATAATGAACAAAAATATCTTGTCCACTTTCTTCTTCAATAAAACCATAGCCTTTAGTTGCGTTAAACCACTTTACTTTACCTCTAGACAATTCATACCTCCAAAAAATTTCCTGCAACGGACAGTACATTAATAAAACAATGATTAATGATATCAGTTAGGTATATAAAGTCAAGTGAAATTACTAATAATTAATTAAATTACTTATTTATCATAAATTTTCATCAATATTTCTTTTTAATTGCAGATTTTTAATTGTCTTAAGCTCATTAAGAATAAAAATAATTGTAAGCAATGTTGCAAGAAAATCACTTAATGGCAAAGAAGCCCATACCCCATTTAATTTAAAGAAAACAGGCAAAATGATAATTGCCGGTATTAGAAATATAACTTGTCTGGCAATATTAAGAATTAATGCTGGTAATGCTTTGCCTATTGCCTGGAAGAAACTGCCTCCAATAAATTGAATTCCAAGTGTTATAAAAAATACAGTTGTTATTCTTAAAGGAACTATGCCCCTCGAAATTAAATCCTGGCTGCTGCTAAAAATCTCAAGCATTAAATTTGGAAAACCAAACATTAAAATAAAAGATATTGCTGAAATTATTGTAGTCCATATAACAGATTCTTTTAAAATAAGCTTAACTCTTGTGTAATTTTTCGCCCCATAATTAAACCCTGTAATTGTTGAAAATCCCTGAGTGATCCCAATTATAGGCATTATCGTAATATCCATTACCCTAATGGATATTCCCATTATTGCAATATAAATATCATCGCCATATTTCATTATTGATCTATTAAACAAAATAAAAATAACGCTATCAACTATACTTACTAAAAACGAAGGAAACCCGATTTTAAAAATTTCTTTAATAATATAATTTTTAAGATAAAACATTTTTAAATCAGGTTTAAAAGTACTTTTTCCGAACGTAAAATAAAAAAGTATATATAAAGTGCTAAGAATTTGGCTTATGACTGTTGCAATAGCAGCACCCTTAACACCCATTTTAAAAACAAAAATAAATATCGGATCAAGAATGATATTTAAAACCGCACCTAAAACAAGTACGTACATACTGGCCGCCGGTTTACCTTCTGCTCTAATAATATTATTTCCTGTAATATTAAAAGATTGAAATATAAAACCAGCCAAAATTATATTTAAATATTCTTTAGAATATATAAATATATCTTTCGAAGCACCAAGAAATACAAGAATTTTATCTAAAAAAATATAACATGGAATCATTAAAATTAAACTTAATAAAAAATTTAAAATAATCCCATTACCAGCAGCAAAAATTGCTTTATTTTTATCATTCTTACCAAGAGACCTTGAAATAATTGAACCGGAGCCTACACCCATCATCATCCCTACAGCAAACATTAAAATTTGCACTGGAAGAACTATTGCAAGACCCGCAATAGCAAGAGGACCAACTCCATGACCTACATATAAAGTATCAACAACATTATATAGTGCACTGACAACAAGTCCTATTGTAGCTGGCAATGAAAACTTAAAAAGCAATTTTCTTAAATTACCTTTTAAGATTAATTCTCTCTCTTCCATGGAATTAATCCTTTAGCAATGAAAATAATGTATAATAAAAAAAATAATATAATAATTTTATGTTGAATTAAAAAAATATGATTTTCATATTAAAAAATACTTTGAATCAGAAGAAGTTATTATATTAATTTAAACATCAAATGTAAAATATAAGTTGAAAAATAATAAATAAAAATTATTATTAAATTTTAAATATTATTAAGCTTTAAATCATTATAAAGGATTAAAAATGAAAATAAAAAAAAGAAAAGAACTTACAAAAGTAGATATAAAAGATAATAACGCTAAAGATGTAAATTTTTATCCAGCAATTACTGCAAGAGACGGGGCACCAATTTTTGCGCTTAGACTGTTTGAAATTGAATCTAATGGTTATACTCCTTTTCACTCTCATAAATGGGAACATGAAGTATATATAATTGAAGGTAATGGATTCTTAAAAGGGGAAAAAGAAGAATATATAATTGAAAAAAACAATTTTATATTTGTGGAACCAGAAGAATTTCATCAATTTATTGCCGGTGGTAAGGGATTAAGAATGATTTGTATCGTTCCAAATATAGGGCAACAATAATTTCTTATGTTTTTAAGGTAATTGATATTTTTATTCTTTATTAACAAATCATTTAAAAATAATGATATTGCTTTATGTGAATCCAGGTTTTGCATAAAAATAAAATAGAAAAAAAATTAAATTAACTGTTTAATAGTCATATTTTTTTTAAAGTAAATGTAAAACTTATAAAATTTATATAAAAGCAAGAATTATTAAATTAAGTCAAATATTTTTTGTTAAAAAAATCTATATAAATATGTATGAGAAATAATACAAATAATACAAAAGATATTGTTTCAAGCTGGTATAATAATAAATTTAAACTCATTCTTGATGGAATTATCGTTGGAATATTAACTGGATTTTCTATTGTATTTTTTAGAGGCAATAAGCACTCTCCACCATATTTTTCAGATAAAATATATTCTTACATAAAATATCATTTATGGTATATCCCCATTTTATTTTTAGTTTTAATAGCTATAGGTTTAATAATTGGACTTATAGTAAAAAAAGAACCAATGGCAAGAGGAAGCGGAATCCCACAAGTTGAGGGGCTTGTTTTAAGGAAAATGAATATAATATGGTGGAGAGTGCTTATTGCCAAAATTTTTGGCGGTATTTTAGCTTTAGGAGCAGGCTTATCAATGGGAAGAGAAGGACCTTCAATTCAAATAGGAGCTTCTATAGGCCAAGGTTATAGTAAAAGCCTTTATAACCAAAAAATTAGAGAAAATTTACTTATAACAAGTGGCGCTAGTGCAGGTCTTGCTGCTGCTTTTAATGCACCATTAGCAGGAGTAATATTTGCATTTGAAGAGATTCATAAAAATTTTTCTTCACTAATTTTATTAGCTTCTATTTCTTCTTCAATTGCTGCTGATTTTATCTGCAGTGAATTTTTTGGACTAAAACCTATCTTTACATTTGGAACTATTAATGTTTTGCCTTTACATTATTATGGTTATTTAATTTTAATGGGTATAATGCTAGGAGTTTTTGGTGCGTTTTTTAATTATTCTTTATTAAAAAGTAAAGATATTTATGCTAATCAAAAATGGTTGCCTATGCAAATTAGACCAATAATCCCGTTAATGCTTGCAGGAATTGCCGGATTATTTTTCCCTAAGATTTTAGGTGGCGGTCAAAATATTGCGACTGAATTAACAAACAATAATTTTACATTTAAATTTTTAATAATGCTTTTAATATTCAAATTCTTATTTACAATCATTAGTTACGGCTCAGGTGCACCTGGTGGTATTTTCATGCCATTATTAATAATAGGCTCTATAAGTGGGGACTTATTTGCTAATATATTGGTATCTTTTTTTCATTTTAATGAGATATATATAAATAATTTTATAATTTTAGCAATGGCTGGATATTTTGCCGCTATTGTTAAGGCACCAATTACCGGGATTGTTTTAATTACTGAAATGACTGGATCATTCAGTCATATGCTTCCGCTTACAATAGTTTCTATTGTATCTTATGTAATTTCAACTACAGCAGGCTCAAAGCCAATTTATGAATCTTTATTAGAAAGAATTCTTATTAATAAAGAATATAGTGAATTTATTGGTAGTAAAAGAACAAAAATAATATTAGAAGTTGCAGTATGTACAGGATCAAGTTTAGAAGGAAAAAAAATAAAAGAAGTATCATGGCCTGAAGAATGTCTTATCATAGGAATAAGAAGAGGAGAAAATGAAATTATTCCTAAAGGGAATACTACTATAAACGCTGGAGATTATATTATGTTATTAGTTAACGAAGAAAATGCAGAAAAAGTAAAAACATCTTTAATGAGAATGGCAGATCATTGTATAATTGAAGAGCAAAGTAAATATAGCGAATCATTAAAAAAAATATATAAAAAAATTATTGAATTATTTAAAAAAACCAAAAAGAAATAAATACGGCGATATTTAATTCTTAAATTTGCTTAATTTTTTAAATTTGAAAATTTTTACATTATTTTGTATATGCACATTTATAATTTTTAATAAAGAACTTATTTTAAATAATTTTTATAGATTTATTTTAAAATAATTTTTTAAATTGGAGACTAATTCATGTATGATGTAATTGTTGCAGGATCAAATACAATAGATGCTTTTGTTTATACTGATAAAAATGAATCGATACGTATAAAGTCCATTAAAAGCGAAGAAACTTACATATCATACCCGTTAGGTTCAAAGCTGCTTGTTAATGAACTTGATTTTTATACTGGTGGTGGTGGAACTAACGCTTCAGTCTGCTTGTCAAGAATGGGTTTAAAAACAGCCTACATAGGCAAAATCGGAAATGATAGTAATGGAAAGGTGATTTTAGACGAATTAAAGAGGGAAAATATAGATTTCTTAGGTGAAATAAGTTCTTTATCAAAAGAAAAAACTGGTTACTCCGTTGTCCTCGATAGTATAGAGCATAATAGAACAATACTTTCTTTTAGAGGGGCTAATGATACTTTAAGTTATTTAAAAATAGATAAAAATAAATTACAAACAAGATGGTTTTATTTTGCAACCATGACAGGTAAATCTTTTAAAACACTGGAACAAATTGCCGGCTATGCAAATAAAAATAAAATAAAAATTATTTTTAATCCGGATAATGCTCTTTGTGAAAAAGGAGCAGATTTTTTAAAAAACATATTAAAAAATACAGAGATTTTAGTATTAAATAACGAAGAAGCTTCTCTATTAACTGGTAAAAATAACCCTATTTTTAACACTGCAGAATTAAAAAAATTCGGCCCTGAAATAGTAATAATTACAGATGGAAAGAACCCTGTAAATTGTATTGATTATGATAATAATCATTATGTGATATATCCTTTAGACATAAAAGTTATTGAAACAACAGGGGCAGGAGACAGTTTTTCTTCCACTTTCCTTGCAGGTTTAATCAAAACAAAAGACGTGGAATTTGCTTTAAAACTTGCTATTATAAATTCACACTCGGTACTAAAATACAAAGGTGCTAAAAACAAACTGCTTTTTTTTAATGAAGCTGTTAAAATTTTAAATTCAAGCAATATAAAAATTGAAAAAAACAAAATTTAAAGATAAATGTAAATTCCAATTTATAACTTACTAATATACTTAAAAAAATAATAAAGAGATAATAGAATAAGGCTTGAATTGAAAGGTATTTGAAAATATTTAAAATGGGTTTAACTGAATTTTGTTTTTATGTCAGATTATACGTCCCCGTGACAACTTGACAACTGGCTCCTCGAGTAGGACTCGAACCTACAACATTTCGGTTAACAGCCGAACGCTCTACCATTGAGCTATCGAGGAGCGTGGACATTCTTAAATGCGTTAATTATTATAAGTTATTTAAGTAGTTAATTTCAAGTAAAAATAAAAATTAAATTAATAAACTAAAATAAGTAATTTTTTCTTATTATCTATTCTTCTAACTGCTGTTGAACTACTTTACTTATTTATTTACTTAACCTTCCAGAAAATCTTTTAATGCCGAACTTCTATTAGGATGACGTAACTTTGATAATGTTTTTGATTCAATTTGTCTTATTCGTTCCCTGGTTACTCCAAATTCTCTTCCTACTTCTTCCAAAGTTCTTGGATGTCCATCGTTTAAACCAAACCTTAGCTGAATAACTTTTCTCTCACGTTCATTTAAAGTATTTAAAACATCCTGTAACTGTTCCTGAAGCATAGTAAATGATGCGGCATCTGAAGGAGCTTCTACTTCCTGGTCTTCAATGAAATCTCCAAGATGGCTGTCTTCTTCTTCTCCGATAGGAGTTTCAAGAGAAACAGGTTCCTGGCTAATTTTCATAATCTCTCTTACTTTATCAGGTGTAAATTCCATTTGTTCAGCAATTTCTTCAGGAGAAGGCTCTCTACCAAGTTTTTGAAGTAGTTGCCTTTGAACCCTGATTAATTTATTTATTGTTTCAACCATGTGAACCGGTATTCTGATAGTTCTTGCCTGGTCTGCTATTGCTCTTGTTATTGCCTGTCTTATCCACCATGTTGCATAAGTAGAAAATTTATATCCTTTCTTATAATCAAACTTTTCAACCGCTCTTATAAGACCAAGATTGCCTTCCTGGATTAAATCAAGAAAAAGCATTCCTCTTCCAACATATTTTTTAGCTATACTTACAACAAGCCTCAAGTTTGCTTCAACAAGTCTTCTTTTTGCTTCCATATCCCCAAGTTCTATTTTTTTAGCAAGTTGAACTTCTTCTGCAGCAGTAAGAAGTCTGACTTTACCAATTTCCTTTAAATACATCCTTACAGGATCATTTGTAGGAGATTTAAGACCTAAATCGAGCTTAGTAGCTTTAAGAATTTCATCATCTTTTTTCTTTTGAATTAAACTGTCTATATCTTCATCTTCTTCATTTATAACTTCAATCCCCAAATTTGCAATAACATCATAAATATTATCTATCTGCTCCTTAGTAAGGTCTATTTCAGAAAGAGTATCACTTATTTCCTCATTAGTAAGGATTCCATCTTCTCTACCTTTATTAATTAATTCCTTTACTTCTTCAAGTTTAAATTCAGACCCTTTTTTCATAAAAAATCACCTCAAAATTTATGTAAAAACTTTTAAAGTTATTATTAACCCGATATAATCAAAACTATAATTTTACATTAATTTATTAATTAATCAAGTATTTTTATTGTTTTTAGAAATTTTTATAGATTCGGGCTTATTTATCTTTTCCTAACAATAATTTTTCATTTTCAAGACTTATCAGTTCTTTATAAAATTCATCAATTTCTTTTTCCAGATTAACTGTATCTTTATTTACATTACCGGATAATTTATTTTGCGTTATAATCTGCTCAATTTCAGAAATTTTATTTTTTATCTTTTCAATTTTTTCCGATAAAAAAAGTTTTTTTAAGTTTAATACAACTTCTTTGCAAGAATCTTTTTCACGGGTGTAATTTTTATTGGAAAAATAAATGTAATTATATAATTTCCTTATATTTTCGTTTTCAAGTGTATCAGACGAAATTAATACAGGAAAGTTTAAATTTCTTTTTGAATTAATTTGTTCATAAATTATATTTTTTAATAATTTAAACAGTTCCTTAGTATCTTCAAATTTAAAATAATCTAACGGCAGATTTAAAATTTCCAATTCAGGATAATCAGATCCGTTTATTATTAAACTTAGTGCCTCAATTTCCAGTCTTTTTTGAGGATTCATATTCTTACTAATAAATTCAGAATAGCTATTTTTATTATCATTTTCAATATTATATTTTTCGCTAAATTGACTGCCTTTCTTTTTTAATTGTATTTTTAGCATTTCTTCTATAAGCATGCTCTCCTTTAATCTTAATTTTGGAGCAATTTTCTTTATGCATTCTTCCTGAATTATGCTTGAAGAAAGTGTTGATATAAATCTTAATAATTCATCTGAAGCTCTTAGTTTATCAGTAAGATCATTTAAATTATATTTTGATAATATTATGTTTAAAGTATAGTCAATAATATCAATAGCGTTTTTAATTTTTTCAAGAAATGCTTCCTTTCCTTTTTTAATAATAAAATCTGCGGGATCAAAATTTTTATCAAGAGTACATACTTTTATTCTTATATTATTTTCATTAAATAAATCCAGATTTTCGTTATATTCTTTTAATCTGTCTATACCTTTAACTGAAGCATTTATACCTGCCTCATCGCCATCAAAAACTAAAATAATATTTTTTGTAAATCTGCTTATAATCTTTATCTGATCAGAAGTTAAAGCTGTCCCGAGGCTTGCAACAACATTTTTTATTTCATTATCATATAATGAAATTAAATCCATATAACCTTCAACAATTAGTACATAATCTTCTTTAACAATATGACTCTTAGCTTCAAATATTCCATATATATTTTTACTTTTTGAATATAATCTGGTTTCAGGTGTGTTGATATATTTTGAAACATTTTCACCAATATTTGTTGTTTTATTTTTTTGAATATTTACATTTGTTTTTACTTGATATTTATTTATATCAACTGTTAAGTTCTTAAGATTTTCCGGGTTGGTATTAATATTGTTGATATCATTGTAAGGCAAAATTCTTCCGCCAAAACCTATTGTTCTCCCAAGTAAATCCTTTATGGGAAACATTATTCTTCCCCTGAATCTATCATATACTTTAGTAGCTTTATTTGGTTTTTGGCTTTCAATTCCCAGCCCTGCTAAAATAATATCTGATTCATTATAATTTCTTGATTTTGCAAAATTAGTAAAATTTTCCCAATTATCTATAGAATATCCAACTTCAAAGATTTTAAGAGTTTCCTCAGAAATTTTTCTGGATTTAAGATAATTAAGTGCTTTTATGCCATTTTTACTATTAAACAAAATATAATTAAAATATTTTTTTGCAAGTTCATTTAATTCAAAAAGCTTTTCCTTAGAATCCGGTTCTTCATTTTCTTTAGATTCAATAAATTTTAAATTATAGCCAACTTTCTTTGCCAGTAGTTCAACAGCCTCCATAAAAGAAAGGTTTTCAACTTTCATTATAAAAGAGATGACGTCTCCCCCAGCTCCGCATCCAAAACAATGATAAAGTTGAGCCTTGCTGTCAACAATAAATGAAGGGGTTTTTTCTTTATGGAAAGGGCATAAGCCTATAAAATTTTTACCTGATTTTTTTAAATTTACATAATTGGAGATTATATTATAAATATCAACATTTAGCTTAAGTTCGTTTACTTCTCCGTCTTTTAAAATTTTAGTCATAACATTTTACTTATTTTATTATTTCCCATTTTTCCGGAATAAATAATTCAGCAAATTTATTTAATGCAAATCTATCAGTCATACTTGCAATATAATCACAAATTAATGTTATTTTTTTAACTTTATCAAGTAAATTAAAATCAATTATATTTTTATAATTTACATTACTGTTTAAATTGCTATCTATTATAAAAGTATCAAAATTATTTAAATAAAACTCAAAAAGCTCTTTAATAATTTTTTCTGTTTTTCTTTCTTCCAGTTTAACTGGTTTTCTTAAATAAAGATTATCAAATAAAAAAGTTCTTAAGCTATAAAGAGAATTATAAATTTTCTCACTTATAATTATATCATCTTTGTTAGAACTGTTTTTTATAATATCAAGAACTATTGTATTTATTCTATCTCTATGGGTATAGCCAAGAATTTCCAAATCTTTTTCAGGAAGATCCTCATTTGAAAAAATTCCTGCTCTTACTGCATCATCAATATCATGATTTATATATGCTATTTTATCAGAAATTCTTACAACCCTGCCTTCAAGTGTTTGAGGCAAATTCACTCCAGTATGGTTTTTTATACCATCAATAACTTCAAAAGTAAGATTTAACCCTTCTCCATTTTTTTCAATTTCTCTTATTACCCTCACGCTTTGCTCATTATGAAGAAACCCTGCATTTTCTCCAAGATATTCTTTCATTATTAAATTTAAAATATTTTCTCCAGCATGTCCAAAAGGAGTATGTCCAAGGTCATGACCAAGAGCAATTGCTTCAGTTAATTCTTCATTTAAAAATAAAGCTTTTGCTATACTTCTGGAAATTTGAGATACTTCAAGAGTATGAGTAAGTCTATCTCTGTAATGGTCCCCCTCAGGATTAAAAAATACCTGAGTTTTATGTTTTAATCTCCTGAATGATTTGCAATGAATAATTCTATCTCTATCTCTTTGAAAACAGGTTCGAGTGTCACATTCAGGTTCAGGTTTTTCTCTTCCTTCTGATTTTGAACTTAACCTGGCATATCTGGAGAGAAATTTTTTTTCATTTTCTTCAAAAATTTCTCTAATTGTCATTTTGACTTAAATATTTTTAAAAAATAAATAAAATTTGCTTTTAATAACAAAAATCAGATACTAATT
>JAMDEN010000117.1 GCA_023487035.1 Actinomycetota bacterium | reverse complement strand
TTTTTTAAAAAAATAATATTGAAAACATGAGAGTGATATAGAAGATTATATAGAAAAAAAATAAATAAATTTAAAAATAAAGATATTGGTATAATATTAAATATCAGAAAAAATAATGATTAAAATTGGAATTTATGACAGGTACTTAAATACACTTGGTGGAGGAGAAAGATACAGCTGTAAAATGGCTGAAATTCTTTCAAAAAGGATAAATGGCACAGTTGATTTAATTACAGACATTTATGCTGATTTGGAGGATGTATCAAATAGATTAAATCTTGATTTAAGCAAGGTTAATTTAAAAATTTTTCCTTTTATCTCAGAGGGTTATGCATTAAAAATAACAGGAAATTATGATATCTTTATTAATGCTACTTATCTAAGTTCGCTTTCTGCAAATGCAAGGTATAATATTTATTTATGTTATTTTCCAACACCATTTAATTCAGATTTTAAATTAATTCATAAGTTTCTTTTATTGTTTTTCAGGCTTCCTGCATTATGGCTTTTTAAAATTGCAGATAAAATGATTAAAAGCTCAAGCTATATTGAAGTTAAAGAAGGTTTGTATGATTTAAAAAGATTTATGTTAAAAAGAGGCAGCTGGAGCTCAGGGAAAATAGTATTAAAAATTAAAAATTTTAGCTTAAAAAATATTTCTTTTGGCAAATTAAATTTAGGTTTTAAAAATCCTTCATCTTCGGGATTAGATGAAATGAATGTAACCATTAGCGTTTTTTCAGAAAATAAAGCTAGCTCTAATACAAAGCAAAACAATAACTTAAATTATGAAACTTATGGTTCTGAAGCTTTAAATAAAGATAATTTGTTTTTTGAAAAGAAATTTAAAATAAAAAGTGAAGAAAAAATAAGTTTTGAGGTACCTTTAACTATAGAAGGTAATAACATAATTTTAATAACTTCTGATACTTTTGTTCCGTCTGAGGTTAATGGTAATTTTATGGATTCAAGAACACTTGGGGTGGTTTTATATGATAATAGTAAAACAAGTTTTTTAAAAAAAGTAATATTAAAGATAATGGGTTTTATTCCATTATTTCTGGTTACATATCCTTTAAAGCTTAAATTTCTTGATAGTTATCAGAAGATTATTTCAATATCACATTATTCACAATATTGGATTAAAAAATTATGGGGTAAAGAAAGTACTATTTTATTTCCGCCAGTAGATACAGAAAATTTTTATAGTAAAAAAAAGGAAAAAATAATTTTAAGTGCCGGCAGATTTTTTCCTGAGCATCATAATAAAAAACAGTTAGAACTGGCACGAGTTTTTATTGAGCTTTACAAACAATATCCTGAGGAAATGAAAGGTTATGAACTGATTCTTGCAGGTGGCCTTGAAAATAAAAAAACCCATCTTGAATATGTTGATAAAATTAAAACAATCTCAAAAGGTTTCCCAATAAAAATAATGACAAATATTTCCTGGACTGACTTGCTGGAAATATTTGCAAAAGCAGAAATTTTCTGGCATGCAGCAGGTACAGGTGAGGATGAAAATAAACATCCGGAAAAGTTTGAGCATTTTGGTATTACTACAGTTGAAGCAATGGCTGCCGGATGTATTCCTATTGTTATAAACAAAGGTGGTCAAAAGGAAATCATAAAAGAAGCCGAAAACGGCTTTATGTTTGAAACTTTTAATGAACTTAAAGAAAAAACTTTAATGGTTATTAGAAACAGGGAAAAATTAAATAAAATAAAAGAAAATGCCATAAAAGATTCTGCATTGTTTTCAAATGAAGTTTTTGAAAAAAATCTTCTTGAAATAATAAATAAAGCGATTAATTTTTTAAATTAATTTTAAATAAAAATAGTTTTTTAAATAAAAACTTCTTTAGATTTAAATTCTTTAGATTTTAAATTAAAATCAAAGATATTTATTATGTATTATTTAGAGATTTTATTTTTTTATGAGTGAATAATTAGTAAAAAAATAAAGAAATAAGTTAAACTAAGTTTAAGTAAAAAAATTTTAACAATCTTGAGTCATATAGTAAAATGACAGATATTAGTTTTATTATAGTAAATTATAACAGTCTGAACTATATTAAAGATCTTTTAAAAACTTTTGAGATTTTTAATAAGAAATCATCTTTATTTAATGGTTCCAGTAAAAAAACACAATCCCTTAATTATAATGATATAAATTATAACGACATAAAATATGAAATAATAATTTTTGATAATAATTCAACTGATGGAAGCGTACAGTATATTGAAAAAGAAGTTCAAGAAAAAAATAACATCATTTTAATAAAATCAAAAACAAATGCAGGATTTAGTAAGGGCTCAAATGAGGGTGCAAAGATTGCTAAGGGGAAATATTTAGTTTTTTTAAATCCTGATGCAAAAATAATAGACGATAACTTAAATAGTTTAATTAATTTTTTTGAGGAAAAAGAGAAAAGCAAAGAGAAAATCGGAGTAATAGGAGTTAAGAATATAAATACTGATGGGTCTTTACAGTACAGTTGCAGATCATTTCCTTCAATTGCAACACAATTTTTTGAAAGTTTTTTTCTTTTTAAAATTTTTAAAAAATCAAAAATTTTTGGATCATATTTCATGACCTGGTGGGATCATGAAAATATTTTTGAAGTTGACTGGCTTTCCGGTTCATTCATGTTTATTAAAAAAGATGTTTTTAATCAAGTTGGCGGATTTGATGAAAATTTTTTTATGTATAGTGAAGATACAGATCTATGCCTAAGGTTAAAGAGAAAAGGATTTAAAAATTATTATTACCCATATTACAGTATAATTCATGCCGATAGTGCAATAGCTAAAAAAAATCCGATTATACGCGAAATAGGAATAATAAAAAGCAGAAGATATTATTTTAAAAAAAATTATTCAGACTCCCATGCAAAAATAATAAGCTTTTTATATTTTATCGGAATTTTAAACAGGCTTTTTTTAAATCTTATTTTATATATTTTTACTTTTAAAAAAAGCTATGGGTTAAAAATAAAATTATATTTTAACACCCTTAAGAATTATTTTTGAGATTATTATATAGTAAATTTAATTAAAAATTTTATACAGTAAAAATGAAACGATACAAATTAATAAAAAATACCAGTTTTATTTCAACAGTTTGTAATGAAGAAAAATCACTTCCTGATTTTTTAAGAAGTTTCTTTGAACAGGATTATCTTCCTGAAGAAATAATCATTGTTGATGGTGGTTCAAGGGATAGAACTTTAGATGTTTTAAAAGATTTTTTTATTAATAAATTAAAAAGTAATTATAATCTTTTAGTTTTTGAAGATACTAATGCAGCGTTTCAATCAAATTCAGTAATTAGTAATTCAGTAAATAATATTTCAATTCAGAATATTTTTCATATTAAAATTTTTAATGAAAGTAATAAAGATAGTTTTGAAGTAACGGTTAAATTACTTCAAAAAATAAATGCAGGTATTTCTGAAGGAAGAAATATTGCAATAAGAAATGCACAAAATGAAATAATATGTGCAAGCGATGCAGGCTGTATTTTTGATAAAAACTGGACTTATGAGATAACAAAATTTTTATTTCCTAATAAAAATGAAATAAATAAATTCGATAACCCGATAATTCAGGGAAGTTATGATGTTGTTGGAGGTTATAGCAAATCTATTGCAGTCTCGTTCATGGAAAAAGTTTTATCAATATGTATAATGCCACAACTAAAAGAAATAAAACCACAAAAGTTTATGCCATCTTCAAGAAACATCAGTTATAAAAAATCAGCGTGGGAAAAAGTTGGTGGTTATCCGGAAAATCTGGATTTTGGTGAAGATATGAAATTTAATTTTAATTTAAAAAATAATGGATATTTTATTAAATTTAATCCCGATGCTGTTATATTTTGGAGAATGCGCGAAAATATTATTCAGGTTTTCAAGCAGTTCTTTAGATATTCAAAGGGAGACGCAAAAGGGAAAATGTATCTATACAGGCATTTTATAAGATTTTTATCAGTTGTTATATTTATTGTTATTCTTTTAATTTCAATAATTTTCAGTCCATGGTTTTTAACTATTTATATACCGTTTTTTTCTTATTATGTTTATAAACCTTTTTCAAGATTAAATGTTACTTTTAAGCACCATAAAAATAAAACAGCCCGATTATTTTTAAAGATTTCTGCTCTAATTGTTGTCCCTTTAATGCTAATTTATATTGATATTGCTAAAATGGCAGGCTTCATTTACGGTCTTATAAAAAAATAAAAATTGTATAAAAAATAATAAAATATAATATGATAATTGTTTAAATTATTTAATATAAATAAATTTTAATATTTATTTAAATTGTCTGTTGCATTTCTTATAAATTAGTATTAATATTTTAATTAATAAAAAATTTGCTAAAATAATAATATATTTTTAAGATTTTTTGTTGTATTATTTAATTTAAAAATTATTATTAAATTATTATTAGCATTTAATTAACTTTTTGTAATTAAAATTTTTGTTATGGGAGGAAGAAATGGAAAATAATGATAGAATTGCTGACAATGTCTTAAGAATTGATACAAATGACTTAAGGATTAATTTAACAAAATACTTAACTGAAAATTTAGGTGATACAATTTATATTACTAGATATAATAAGCTTGTTGCAGAACTAAGAGTATATAATGATGAGATAAAAAGAAAAACTGAATTAAGACTTGCAAAGAAAATGCTGGAAGCTGCTGAGAGAGAAAAAGAATAATAAGTATAAAAAAATAATTGATATAAAATCAGGTTATATCAAATTAATAATATTTAAATTAATTTTAACTTTTAAGAGGTCAATTTATGTTGGCCTCTTTTATTTTTTAATTACCATAATATCTTAAATTATCTTAAAAGTGTTATTGGAATAACATTAATTTTTGATTTAAAATTATTATTAAAAACAGCTTAAGTTTTATTTTAAGATTTTAAGATTGTATTTTTATTATTTATTTTTATTATTTAAAATTTTAATAATTTCTGGTTATCTTTATATTTAGCATAGAATTTAATTTTTTAAGAGGTGTAAGTGATAAAATATGCTGTAGTTACAGACAGTGCATCCGATATTCCAAAAGAATATGCTGATAAACTTGGTATCAATATAATACCTATTTATATAAATTATGAAGGGAAAGCATATAGAGATCGTATAGACATTGATGCTGAAACAATATATAAGCTTCAAAAAGAAAAAAATGCAGTTTTTAAATCTTCCTCTCCATCTCCTTTTGATTTTGTAAAAATATACAAAGGGCTTATAAAAAATTATGAAAAAGTAATTTCTATTCATATAAGTTCAAAACTTTCTGCAGTAATAAAAGCTGCCACAGTTGCAAGAAATTATTTAAATATTGAAAATAAAGTTGAAATCTTTGACTCACTTTCAGGTTCCATGGGCACAGGGCTTATGGCAATAGCAGCAGGTAAAGCTTGTACAATTGAAATGGATTTTAAAGATATTCTTTTAAACCTTGAATTCTTAAGAAAAAACATGAAATTGTTTGGAACCATAAATACTTTAAAATATTTAAGCAGAAGTGGAAGAGTCCCGGAAATTGCAAATATTATTACGTCTGCAACAAGAATAAAACCTATTCTTGGAATTTCTGATGGAATTGTAAAAATGATTGGCATTGCAGTTTCCAGGTTCGGTTCTTTAATGGAAATAACAAAAAGAACACTGCAAAATTTTAAAGATGAAAAATGGGTCGCAGGCGCAATAATACATTCTCTTTCATTTGAAGAATCTAAAAAAATAATGCTTAAAATTCAGCCAAAAATAAATTTCGTAAATACTATAATCACAGAATGCACACCTGTTGTTGGTGCTCATACAGGCCCGGGATTAATCGGCATAATAATTTGCAAATTAAATGATGAATTAAGAGATTTATTTATAATTAAGTAATTAAATAATTCCTGGAGAATAAGTTAAACTTTAGTAAGTTATTTGTTCAAATTAAGTTTAAAATTTTATCAAATTAGACATTTTTTGCTAATTATTCATCAGGAACTAATTAATGTTTTTTTATCTTATATTTTGATTTGTAATCAGAATTGCTAATTAAAACAAGGATTTTTGGTCATTAGTCTTGAACCATAATTAAAATTTTTTCCCCATATTTTTATACTACTTCTATCAAACCATCCTCTTTCTAAAAATTATTTGAAACTGAATTTCTGCCAGAAAAGAATGATATAGCAAGTTTTCATGCTGTTTAAGAAGAAATCATACTTTAATTTCTTCCCCTATTTGCTGATAAGATATATCTGGTAAATGTGCTGTTGTTTTTGCATGTTCAATTGTTATACTGACAAGATTACCTTTTTTATCAATATCAATATATACATTTTCTGATATTTCTCGAGTCTCTTTTATAACGTTTTCTGTAAATTCTACCAGAGCAGTATCAGTATCATTAAAATATTTTATTTTCATAACTTAGTCCTCCTTAAAATTTCTGTCAAAAAAAACATTATGGATTGTTTCTCCATCTTCAAGTAATATGACAGGTAAATATTTTCCTTCCTCTTCAATCTTTGCCCATTTTCTTATACGGTTATCAGATTGTATTTCAGTTCGAACTGGATTCTTTATAGTGAATTCAATCCATTCATCTTTTATTTTCGATCTATCAGGTCTTTGTTTCATATAATGAAAATATTGTGTATACTTCATTAACTCTTTACCTTATAAAAATTAATGGATATATATTATTCTTTTGTAAAATTTCATTTAATTTAACTATAAATATATCACATGCTCCATAAATTGTTAATTTTTACACTTTTATTTTTTAAATAAGAAAATCTGAGGATTTTCATAAAAGTTACTTTTTTAATTTTTCTTTACTTTTTCTTTACTAAATATAAAAATTTTTATTGAATATAAATAGATATTAATCATATTTTCAATAATAAACATTTAACTATAAAAAATTGTAAAAGATAAAAAAAGAAAAAAACGTGAAAGAGATTGTCAGTAATTTTTACATTAATTCCTTAATACTTATTTTATCAGGATATCTTATTGGTTCTTTCCCTTCAGCTTACATTGCAGGGAAAATAAGAAAAGTTAATATTTCAAAAGTAGGAAGCAAAAATATAGGTGGCATGAATACTTTTACAAGTGTAGGCAAATTAGCAGGTATAGTAGTAATTATTGTGGATATGGGTAAAGGATTTCTTTCGGTCTGGCTTGCTTCAAAATTTTCAAGCCATATTGCTATAAGTCTTTTAACACTTGCAGCAGCAATGGCTGGTCATAACTGGATGATATATATAGGTTTTAAAGGCGGCAAGGGTCTTTCTACTTTAATAGGAGGGCTTTTATATCTGTCATTTTTTTCTGTTTTATTTCTTTATATTATTTTTGTACCCATATTTCTTTTTATTACAAAAGATGTATATTTAGGACAAGCAGCGGCTTTATTTACATTTTCTTTTTTTATCTGGGGATGGGGAAAAAACTTATGGTGGCTTATCTTTGGACTTCTTGCAACTTTAATTTACTTTTTAAAAGTACTTCCTCTTATTAAATCATATTATTCAGAAAACAGGCGTGAAGTTTATGGCTTATTGAAAAAAATATTTAAACCTGTTTTTAAAAATGATAAATAGCAAAAATAATTAACAAATCAAATTTCATTGACATATTTACATATAAAAATATAATTAATTAACATTTTTTTAAGTTAAAAATTTAATTTTTTAAATATCTTTAAATATAAATAATTTTATTGTCAGTAAATGAGATAAAAAATAATGGATAAAAATGATCAGGTTTGTGAAAATGATAAAAATATAGATGAAGCTGAAATTGAAAATAAGGATGATAAAAATAATCATGATGACAGTTATTTTCATAACGGACATTCTCACGATATTTCAAACTTATCCGGTAAAAAAATATTTTGGGTTACAATATTGAATGCAGTTATTACAATTGCAGAGATATTTGGTGGTATAATTTCCGGTAGCCTTGCACTTGTATCTGACAGTATGCATAATTTAAGTGACACTATTTCAATTGCACTAAGCTATTTTGCTAATAAAATAGCGCAAAAACCAAAAAACGCTAAAAAAACTTACGGATATAAAAGAGCAGAAATCCTTGCTGCTTTTTTTAATTCCACTGTTTTATTTGCAATATCTTTATTTTTAATTTATGAAGCTTATAAAAGATTCAAATCACCTGAAATTATTGATGGCTCACTTATGATAATTATAGCTGCTATAGGTTTAGTTGCTAATTTAATTTCAGTATATTTACTTGAGAAAGGCTCTCATAGCAATTTAAATATAAAGTCAAGCTATCTCCATCTCCTTAGTGATACTATTTCATCAGTAGGAGTAATTATTGGCGGTATTGTTATTAAATTATGGAAAATTACCTGGATAGATCCAGTTATAACTATTTTAATTTCATTATATATTTTAAAAGAAACATGGCGTATTTTAGTAAAAGCAATTGATATTTTAATGCAATCCTCAGCTCCAATTGATTATGATAAGATTAAAAAGGAAATTGAAAAAATAGATAAAGTAAAAAATATTCATCATGTACATTCATGGATGGTAAATGAAAATACTATTAATTTTGAAGCTCATATAGATTTAGAAGATATGAAACTTTCTGAAGCAGAAAAAATTTATGAAAAAATTGAACATATATTAAAAACTCGTTATGGCATAAGTCATGTTACAATTCAGGCAGAGTTTGATAAATGTGAGGATAAGAGTATGTTAAAACTTTAATTTTTTTAAAAAACAGATAATATTTAAAACAGATAATATTTAATATAATATTGTCATATTGTTATTTCTTAAAAAAATAAAAATAATTTATCCTGAATGAGACTGAAAAATTTTTTTATTTTAATTTTAAGGAATAATTTTAAAAAATAAAATTCAGGAGTGATTTTTGCAGGATTTAAAAGAAAATAATAATACTTTCATTTTAAAAAAATCCGGCAACCAGAAAGTTTTATCAATAATTATCGTAAGTTTTAACAGTAAAAATTATCTAAAAAACTGTATTGACTCAATACTAAAATATCCACCTGAACTTAATGAAGATGAGTATGAAATTATTATAGTTGATAATAATTCAAAGGATGGCTCTCCAGAATTTATAGAAAAAACTTATAATAAATATAAATTTATAAAGTTAATTAAAAATAATTCAAATAAAGGTTTTTCTTACGCAAATAATATTGGTATAAAAACTTCAAATTCAAAATATTACCTTTTACTTAACAGTGACACAGAGGTGTTCCAAAATTCAATAAACAATTTGATAAAATTCTTTAAAGAATCTGGAGAAAATAACTTAAATATAGGAATTGCAGGACCAAAAATAATTAATTCTGATGGTTCAATCCAGCTTTCGTGCAGGAGATTCCCTTCTTTTTTAAATGCAGCTTTTTATACAATTCTTGCAAGTTTAAAGCCAGACAACAGATTTTCAAGAACTTATAAGCTTGTAGATGCAGATAGAAACAAGCCTTTTGAAGTAGACTGGGTATCTGGTTCAGCAATGATGGTTTCAAAAGCTGCTTTTGATTCAGTAGGAATATTTGATGAAAAATATTTTATGTATGTTGAAGATGTTGATTTATGCTACAGGATGTGGGAAAAAGGGTTTAAAGTTTATTATTATCCGTTTGCTGAAGTTTTACATCATATTGGCGGAAGCGGGCAAAATAATTCAACCCTTTCACAGGTAAGAATGCAAAAAAGTGTCTTGTATTTTTATATTAAAACATATAAAAAGAGTTGGAAAATAATTCTTATTCCTTTGGCTTTTCCCGTTCTCGGGTTTAGAATTTTAATAACTTATTTAAAAAGTTTTTATAAAAAAAATTAAAAAACAATTTAAAAACAAAAATAATAAATTAAAGTTTAAAAATTATTGAGCTTAATGCAAATTAAAAAAATCAGTATTTAAAATCTAACTTATCTGCAAATTTTTAAAAAACAAAATAAAAAGGATAAAAATATATTGTGCTAACACTGTTTTTTTGATTTATACTAAAAATAAATATAAAATATTATTCACATTAAAGGGCTGAAGCTTAAAGTATTTAAGAAAATTAATAAATAAAAAAGACACAAACTTCAGAGTCAAAACTATTTTTTTACAAATAAAATTTTAAAAAATAGTAAAATAAAGTTAAAAAATAAGGATAAATAATAAAAATTCTGGTATAAATTATTTTATCAGTTTAGATAAATAACTTTTTTTAAATGTCTTAATTTTTTAGATATCTTTAATAACAATTTTAATACTAATTTTAAAGAAAAGGATAATTTTTTGAGGATATTAATTACCGGCATTAATGGTTTTGTGGGCAGACATCTTGCTGATTTCTTATATAAAAATGATAATAATAATGAAATAATCGGTCTTGATTTAAATACTTCTGATTTTTATAATCACTTTCAAGGCAGGATGGAAAAAATTAAACTTGTAAATATTGATTTAACAGATGCTGTAAAAGTACAGAAAATTATAAAAGAATTTAAACCCGAGCAGGTTTATCATCTTGCTGCACAGGCTTCGGTAAGTGAGTCGTGGAAAAATCCAATAGAAACTTTTAAAGTAAATGTATTTGGTGGAATTAATATCCTCGAAGGTATTAAAAAGTATTATGCTATATGCAAGTTTCTTTCAGTATGCACAGCTGAAGAATATAAGATAATAAAAAATAATGGCGAAGCTATTACAGAAGAAGCAATGATTTATCCAACTAACCCTTATGCAATAAGTAAAGCAGCTATGGATTTTTTTTCAACAACTTATTTTATTGCATATAAAATACCTGTTTTTGTAAGTCGTTCTTTTAATCATATCGGGCCAGGACAATCTGACAGATTTGTATGTTCTGATTTTGCAAAACAAATAGCAGAAATAGAGAAAGGCTTAAGGGAGCCAAAAATTTATGTAGGAAATCTTGCTGCATACAGGGATTTTCTTGATGTTAGAGATGTAATAAAAGCTTATTATTATATTATGAATAAAGGTAAAGCTGGAGAAGTATATAATATATGTTCAGGTGTAAAGCATAAAATTTCAGATTTACTCGATATTCTTTTATCTTTTAGTACTGTAAAAAATATCGAAATAAAAATAGACAGTTCAAAATTAAGACCGATTGATAATGAAGTAATTTATGGAGATAATTCAAAGTTAAAGAAACACACAGGCTGGACTCAGGATTATACTATTAATCAGGCATTAAAAGATACTTTAGAATATTGGAGGAAAAAGGTATGAAAGCAGTTATACTTGCGGGAGGTTTTGGAACAAGAATCAGGCCGCTTACTTATTTAAATCCCAAACCAATGTTACCATTGGTAAATAAACCTTTTATGCATAATTTTATTTCATGGATAAAATCACATGGCATTAAGGATATTATTTTATCAACAGGATATTTACCGGAGACTTTTAAGGAATATTTTGGTGATGGCTCAAGTCTGGGAGTTAAACTTACTTATGTTACTGAAGAAGTTCCATTAGGTACATGCGGTGCAGTAAAGAATGTTGAAAGTTATCTTGATAATGAAAGTTTTATGGTTTTTAATGGTGATGTATTGTCTGCAATCAACTTAACAGAAATGTTAAAATATCATAAAGATAAAAAATCTGATATTACCATTGCTCTTACTCCAGTTGAAGACCCCACTTCTTATGGGCTTGTTCCTCTTGATAAGGATGGAAGAGTTGAAAAATTTCTTGAAAAACCAAGCTGGGATGAAATAACAACAAATTTAATAAATGCCGGGACTTATATAATTGAGCGAAATTTACTTGATCTTGTTCCACCTGAAGAAAATTATTCTTTCGAAAGAGGATTGTTTCCCAATGCACTGGAAATTGGCTATAGAATTTATGGATTTGTTTCAAATGCTTACTGGCTTGATCTTGGAACACCAGCAAAATATATTCAAGCACATCAGGATATATTAAATGGTAAAATAAAATTTGATTTTCCTGGTGAAGAAATGTTTGAAAATATATTTATTGGAAAATCTGTTAAATTTGATAAAGAAAGCATTTTATCAGGCCCAATAATTATAGGAGACAATTGTATTATTGAAAAAGGCGCGGTAATTAATCCATTAACAGTTATAGGCAATAATTGTCATATTGCAAGTGGCGTAAGTATTAGCGGAAGTGTTATATTTAATGGATGCAGAATTGGAAGTGGCTGTATTATAAAAGATTCAATACTTTCCTTTAATGTTCAGTTAGGAGAAAAGGTAATAGTAGAAGATAATTCTGTAATTGGAGATAATACAATAATAGAAAATAATAACATTTTAAAAAATGGAATAAAAATTAATATTAATTCAAAAATTTGCAAAAATGAGATTAATTTTTAATTTATAAAATTTATAAAATTTATAAAACAATGTTAAAGGAGGCTTTTTTGAAAAAAGCGCTTATTACAGGAATAACAGGTCAGGATGGGTCATATCTTGCAGAATTATTGCTTGAAAAGGGTTATGAAGTTTATGGAATGGTAAGGCGCTCATCAACAGAAAATTTTGGCAGAATTGAACATATAAGAGATAAGATAAAATTTCTTCAGGCTGATTTACTTGATCAGTTTTCAATTATAAGTGCTGTTAAAGAAGCAAATCCGGATGAAATATATAATCTTGCTGCTCAGTCATTTGTTCCAACTTCATGGGATCAGCCAGTTTTAACAGGAGAGTTTACTGCCCTTGGCGTCACACGCATTCTGGAAGCAATAAGACACGTCAACAGGGATATTAAATTTTATCAGGCATCAAGCTCTGAAATGTTCGGAAAGGTACTGGAAGTACCCCAAAAAGAAACCACCCCTTTTTATCCGAGAAGCCCTTATGGAGTGGCAAAAGTTTACGGCCATTATATTACAGTTAATTACAGGGAAAGTTATAATATATTTGGTTGTTCGGGTATTTTATTTAATCATGAGTCGCCAAGAAGAGGGCTTGAATTTGTAACAAGAAAAGTAACTTATAATGCAGTTAAGATTAAACTCAATCTACAGGATACAATTTCACTTGGTAATTTGGATGCAAAAAGAGACTGGGGATTTGCAGGTGATTATGTTGAAGCTATGTGGTTAATGCTTCAGCAGGATAAACCGGATAATTATGTAATAGCTACAGGTGAAACTCATACAGTTCAGGAGCTTGTCGAAATTGCTTTTGGATATTTAAATCTTGACTGGAAAAATCATGTTAAAATTGATCCCAGATTTATAAGACCTGCTGAGGTTGAGCTTTTAATTGGTGATTCAAGTAAGGCAAGAGCAAAACTTGGGTGGAAACCAAAAGTAAGTTTTGAAAATCTGGTTAAAATGATGATAGATTCTGATTATAAATTGCTTACTGGTAAACAAAAAAATTCATAAAAAAATTTAAGAAAATAAAAAAATACAAAAATAAAGCTAAAGATTGAAATTATCAGTTTTAGTAAAATTTAAATAAAAAATACAAATAATTAAAAATTACTTAAACAGGAAAAAATTCTGGAAAATATGATAAATAAAGCAAATAAAACAATAAAATTTGGAACTGACGGATGGCGCGGTATTATTGCAAAAGAATTTATTTTTGAAAAAGTCCTGCTTATTTCACAGGGAATCAGTAATTATTTAAAAAGCAAAGTAAATTTGAAAGGTAAAATACCAAAAGTTGTTATCGGTTATGATACAAGATTCATGTCTGATTTATTTGCAGAAAGTGCTGCCCGAATATTTTCAGGAAATGAAATAATTACAGAATTATCTGAAACTTTTATTCCAACTCCTGTTCTTTCAAATGCTGTAGTTTCAAGAGAAGCAGATTTAGGAATAATGATTACTGCAAGCCATAATCCTTATATTTATAATGGGTATAAAATAAAAGGACCATACGGCGGATCTGCAACAATGGATATAATTAATGATATTGAAAATTTTGTTAATGATGGAATAAACGACGGTTCTTTAAAACAAAAAATAGAATTAATTAATAAAAATAAAGACAATAAAGATATTAAAGATAATAACAATTATAATTCGTATTTTAAAAAATATAATTTTTTATCTGATTATAAAAAAAATATAGTAAATCTTATAAATACAGAATTTCTAAAAAAAGTTAATTTTGATGTTTTGATAGATCCAATGTATGGAGCCGGACAAGGTATTTATTTTTCGATTTTAAAAGATTTTAATAACGACAACCATTATTATGAGATTCATAATATTTTTAATCCTTCATTTGGCGGCATAAATCCTGAGCCTGTCGGATTAAATATTTTGGAAGCAATAAACTTTATAAAACAAAATAAAATAAAAGCAGGAATTTGTCTTGATGGTGATGCAGACAGAATTGGTGCTATAGGGGAAGATGGAAATTTTATAAGTTCGCATCATATATTTGCAATAGTTTTAAGAGATCTAATTAAAAATAAAAAAAATACAGGCAGAGTAATAAAAACTGTTACAACTTCTTCTATCATTGATAGAATAGCAGAAAAAAATAATCTTAAGTTATTAATAACTCCAGTTGGCTTTAAATATATTGCAGAAGAGATAGTAAAAGGAAATGTACTTATGGGTGGAGAAGAAAGTGGTGGTCTCTGGGCAAATGGTAATATACCCGAAAGAGATGGAATGCTGATGGGATTAAAACTTCTTGAGATAATGGCAAAAGAAAATAAAACATTAAATCAGATTCTGGATGAAGTTTATAAAGAATACGGGTATTTTGTTTATGAACGTAATGATTATGAAATAGAAATTAAGGAAAGAGACAAGCTTAAATCTTTACTTGAATTAAAAATTCCTTCAATTATTGAAAGACAAAAAATAAAAGAAGTTATCACTATTGATGGTTTTAAATATGTTTTTGATGATAACAGCTGGCTAATGATAAGACCAAGCGGCACCGAAGCAGTGGTTAGAGTTTATGCAGAGAGCTATAACGAAAAAAGACTTAAAGAATTATTAAGAATCGGCAAAGAAGTTTGTAAGGGAGGAATTGAATGAATATTTTAGATGATCCTGATAGAATTAGTGCTTTAGATACGGAAGATATGCTTGGACTGGAAGAAAAATTTTATGAGCAGTTAATTAATGCAAAAAAAATTGGTGAAAGTATAGATATATCTAAAATAAGAAAAGATGACTTTAAGGGATTAGCATTTCTTGGAATGGGCGGCTCAGGTTTTACAGGAGATTTTATAAAAAGTTTAATAAAGTATGATGTTTCTATTCCTATAGAAATAGTAAAAGGTTATAAACTGCCATCTTTTATAAATAAAAACTGGCTGGTAATAGCAGTAAGTTATTCAGGAAGCACAGAAGAAACTGTTGCTGCTGTAAATGAGGCAATAAAAAGAGGCAGTGAAGTAGTATTTTCAACTTCTGGCGGAAAACTGGAGCAAATTGCTACCCGAAATAATAAATGTCTTGTAAAAGTACCGCAAGGCTATCAGCCAAGAGCATCAGCAGGATACTTACTGCTTCCTTTATACATTTTGCTTGGGCGTATCGGGCTTATTAATACTGATATGAACGTTATTGATGATGCAATTTTAAGTGTTAAGAAAAAATCAGAATTATATAACAGGAATGTTCCTTTTGAAAAAAATTTTGCTAAAAAAATAGCTTTTGAGATAGGTGCAAATCTTCCAGTTATTTATGGTTTTGAAGGGGTTATGTCATCAGTTGCTTTCAGGTGGAAGTGCCAGATGAATGAAAATTCAAAATGCCCGTCTTTCTGGAATGAATTTCCCGAGCTTAATCATAACGAAACTGTTGGTTGGGAAAGGCTTAAGGAGATTACAAAAAATTTTGTTCTTATTATTTTTAAGGACGATGGTGAGTCTCAAAGAATTAAAACAAGAATTAATACTACAAAAGAATTAATAAAGGATAATTTTAATAAGGTTATTGAGATTGAAATTGAAGGTAACTCTGAATTCGAAAAAGCAATTAATGCAATGTTTTTAGGCGGAATAGTAAGTGTTTATCTTGCTCTTTTAAATAATACAAATCCGACACCTGTTGATAAAATAAAGGTTTTAAAAGCTGAGCTGGCAAAGATTAATTAGACTATAAAATTAAACTATAAAATTAAAAGAAGGGAATTATTATGGAATTTGATATAAAGGATAAAAATCTGGCTGATTATGGCAAAGATAGAATTGAATGGGCTGAGGCAGATATGCCTGTTTTAGGGAGTATAAAAAAGGAATTCAGTCAGGTTAAACCTTTAGAGGGAATAAGAATTGCTGCATGTCTTCATGTTACTACAGAAACTGCAAATCTTATGATTACAATGAAAGAAGGTGGCGCGCAGGTATATTTATGTGCATCAAATCCATTAAGTACTCAGGATGATGTTGCGGCTGCTCTTGTTTATTATTATGATATCCCTGTTTTTGCTATTAAAGGTGAGGATAATAATACTTATTATAAACATATTAACAAAGTTCTTGACTTTAAACCAAATATAACGATGGATGACGGTGCTGATCTGGTTTCAACTTTGCATAGCAAAAGACAGGATCTGATTTCCAATATAATTGCGGGAACTGAAGAAACTACCACAGGTGTTATAAGACTTAAAAGCATGCAGGATAAAGGTGTTCTTTTATATCCGATTATTGCTGTTAATGAAGCAAAAACAAAGCATTTTTTTGATAACAGATACGGAACAGGGCAAAGCACAATTGATGGTATTATAAGAGCTACAAATGTTTTGCTTGCTGGAAGGAATTTTGTAGTAGTTGGTTATGGCTGGTGCGGCAGAGGTGTTGCAATGAGGGCTAAAGGAATGGGTGCCGATGTTATTGTTCTTGAAATTGATCCTCTTAAGGCTCTTGAAGCAAGAATGGACGGGTTTAAAGTAATGAAAAATACTGAAGCTGCTTTGATTGGAGATATATTTTTATCAGTTACAGGTAATAAAAATGTAATTGGAGAACCAATACTTTCAAGATGTAAAGACAGAACTATAGTTGCAAATTCAGGTCATTTTGATGCTGAAATTGATTTAAATTATTTAAAGAAAAATTCTAAATCTGTGAGAAAAATTAAACCTATGGTTGAAGAATATTTAATGAATGACGGAAGAAAAATATTTGTGCTTGCAGAAGGAAGACTTGTAAATCTTGGAGCTGCAGAAGGTCATCCTGCAAGTGTAATGGATATGAGTTTTGCAAATCAGGCTTTAAGTGTTGATTATATTGTAAAACTTAAAAAAGAAGGGAAAAGCCTTGAAAAGAAAGTTTATGCTGTTCCTGAAGACATTGATAAAAATATTGCAAAACTTAAGCTTGATAGTATGGGAATTGAAATTGATAAACTAACCATGGAGCAGGAAGAATATCTTTCCTCATGGACTTCCGGTACCTGATATTTATTTTGTTTATCAATATGATTTAATTAGTTTGTTTTTTAATGAAATGTTAATGGAATGGTTTAAATAAATGGAAAATAAAAGTAAAGTTCAAACTTTAATATGGGATGGACAAAAATTAAAACTAATTGACCAGCGAAAGCTTCCTTTTATAAAGGAATATGTGATATGTGATAGTTATAAAAAAGTTGCTGCTGCAATAAAAGATATGGTAGTGAGGGGAGCTCCGGCAATAGGAGTAACTGCTGCTTATGGTGCTGCAATTGCCGGTATTCAATATAATGGTAATTCTAAGGATGATTTTAATTTGTTTTTTGAAAAGGCAATATCATTGCTGGCATCTTCAAGACCAACTGCAGTAAATTTATTTTGGGCTTTAAACAGGATGAAAAAAGTTTTTGCTGAAAATAAAAATAATGAAATTGAATTTATAAAGAAAAAATTAATTGAGGAAGCTCAGCTTATAGAAGCTGAAGACATAGAAATAAATAAAAAAATTGGAGAAAACGGAATTAAAGCTTTAAAGGATTTTAAGGATAAAATTAAAATTTTAACTCATTGTAATGCAGGTGCACTTGCAACAGCCGGGTATGGCACAGCACTTGGAGTAATTAGAAGTCTTGCATCAATTAATAAAATAAAACATGTTGTGGTTGATGAAACAAGACCTTATCTTCAGGGGGCAAGGCTTACAGCATGGGAGCTTGAACAGGAAAAAATTCCATTTTTTATTATCACAGATAACATGGCAGCTTATATGATGTCTAAGGGAGAGGTAGATGCTGTTATTGTTGGAGCTGACAGGATTGCATCAAATGGTGATAGTGCAAATAAAATCGGGACATTAAATCTTTCTATTTTAGCTTCTTATTATAAACTGCCATTTTTTGTAGCTGCTCCATTATCAACAATTGATGTTAATATAAAAGATGGCGATGAAATCCCTATTGAGGAAAGAGATGGAAAAGAAGTAAGGGAAATAATGGGGGTTAAGATAATCAGTGATGATATGATAGTAAGAAATCCTTCTTTTGACGTATCACCTGCAAAAAATATCACAGCAATTATTACTGAAAAAGATGTTATTTATCCGCCTTTTAAAAAAAACTTAATAAAAATAATCTAGATTAAAAAAAAATAATGCAGGTCTTTAAAAAATAATAGTAATAGCAATAAAGCGATATTTTTATAATAATTTTTAAATTTATTATAATTTTATATTTTTAAAATTGTTCTTATCCTTAAAAATGTTTTTAAAATAAATTTTTGGAGATAAAAATGACATCAAAAAATAAAGTAATGGTACTTGCAGCTGGTCTTGGGACAAGACTGAGGCCTCTTACTGATTTAATTTCAAAGCCAATGGCTCCAATTGTAAATAAACCTGTTATGGAACATATAATTGAACTTTTAAAAGAACATGGTTTTAATGAGATTGTATGCAATCTTCATTGGTATCCTGAAGCAATAAAAAATTATTTTACTGACGGGTCAAAGTGGGATATTAAGATTACTTATTCTTATGAACCTGAGTTATTAGGAACAGCTGGAGGGGTTAAAAAAGTTGAAGCTTTTTTTGAAGGACAAACTTTCTTAATATTAAGTGGAGATGCATTAACAGATATAAATCTTACAGAAATGATGGAATTTCATAAAAAAAAGGGAGGAATATGTACTATTGCGCTTACAGAAGTCGATGATCCTTCTCAATACGGAGTTGTAATAATTGATAATGATAATAAAATTACTGGATTTCAGGAAAAACCTCTTATGGGAGAAGCTAAAAGCCATTTAGCTAACAGTGGTATCTATATATTTGAGCCTGAGATTTTTAAATATATTCCATATGGCTCTTTTTATGATTTTGGAAGAGATTTGTTTCCAAAATTACTTGAATTGTCAATTCCTTACTTTGGATATAAACATGACAGATACTGGAATGATGTAGGAAGCCTTGAACAATATCAGCAAGGAAATTTTGATGCACTTGAAGGAAAGGTAAAATTAAAAATTCCAGGAATACAAATTAATGAAGGTATATGGATTGGTAAAAACTGCAGAATTGAAGAAGATGTAATAATGATTCCACCTCTTGTTATTGGTAACAATTGTAAAATAAAAAAAGGTGCAAAATTATACGGGCCAATCATTATTGGTGATAATACAATAATAGATGAAAGAGCTATAATGTATAGAGGGATAAAATGGGGAAGCGGCTATATAGGAAAAGATGCATCTTTAATTGGAGCAATAATCGGCTACGATACTAAAATTAAAAGCAGAGCCTCTGTACTTGAAAAAGCAGTAATCGGCTCAAAAAGCGTAATACAAGATGGAATTGTAATTCATCCAAGCGTAAAAATAATGTCAAATGCAATTATAGAAAAGGACAAAACACATAATGATACTGAATAAAGATGCATAGTAATCAGGAGAGAAAAAAATAATTAATTAGAATGTCAGTTAATCCTCTATCAAATAATATATTAAAAGAAACATTAAAAAATATTTTAATTCCAGATATCTGTTCTTCGTGTGGAGAAATAAGTAGTGATATTTTATGTGAAAAATGTAAGCAGAAAATAATTAAAATAAAAGATTTAATTTGCAATTTTTGCGGTTCTCCAATAGTTTCTCCAATATTTACAAGAAATCAGGAGGATCATTCACGTATAGAAAATTTTAATTTTTTATCTGAAAATAAATTATTTTTGCCTGAAAATCCTGAAAATAAATTAAAATGTTTGATATGTAAAAACTCAGAATTTCAGTTTTACAAGCTTAGAAGTTTCGGGTTATATACAGAGGTTTTAAAGGAATTAATTATAAAATTTAAATACAAAAAAATTTATATGCTTGCTCCTGTTTTATGCAGCTTTTTAAAAGAAGCTTTTCTTAATTACTATAAGGATGAAAAGATTGATTATATTGAAACTGTTCCTGACTTTACAGGTAAAAAAGCAAATTTAACTGATACTTATTATTACGGAGTCAATCATATGCAAATGCTTGCTGATTTGCTTTCAAAGGAAATAAAATTACCTTATGCTGATAATTTAATTAAAATAAAAAAAACATTAAAACAACAAAATCTTGGAATGTATGAAAGAAAAGTAAATCTTGAAGGTGCCTTTAAACTAGTTAATGCATTAAAGGCAGTTAATAAAAATATTTTACTTATTGATGATGTATGGACAACAGGCAATACTCTTAATGAAATTTCAAAAACTTTAAAAAAATGTGGTGCTGATAAAATTTACTTGCTGACTATTGCCAGAGCAATATGGTAAAGTATAAATTATAAAAAAAGAGTATAATCGTAAAAATAATAAGCAGGTAAAAATAATTCGGGAAAATAAATTTAGTATTTAAAGCAGGAAAGGAGAGTTATAAATGGATTATATTTTAAAAAGCAGAAATGTTGAATTAAACGGTAAAATAAAAGAATATGCACAGAAAAAGATTAAATCAAGAATTGAAAAATTTGATGATAAGGTTATTAAAATCGAAATAGAATTTTCTGTTGAAAAGAATCCAAGTATTAATTTAAATAATAAAGTTGTTGTAACAATTTTTACTCCAAGAGCAGTAATAAGAGCAGTAGAATCTGGTGTCGACTTTTTTGAAGCAATAGACAGGATAAATCCTAAGATTGAAAGGCAAATAAAGAAATATAAAAGCAAAATGATTCAAAAAGGAAGAAAAGGAGCAGGAGTAGAGACAAAAATTGAGGCACAAAATTCTGATGAAAATTTTGAAGATATAAAAAAGATTGTAAAAACTAAGAAATTTGAAATTAAACCTATGACTCCCGAGGAAGCTTCTCTTCAGATGGAGCTTATTGGTCATGATTTTTATGTTTTTGTTAATGCAGAAACTGGTAAAACTGCAGTTTTATATAAAAGAAAAGATGAAAATTACGGTTTAATAGAACCTCAAAATTAACCTGTTTTTAATAAAATAATGCTTTTATAAAATAATAATGCTTTTATAAAAATATAAGGATATTTTAAAGATATTTTATTGGCATGAATTAATAATTAAAATTGTTTTTATAATTTTTATAATTTTTAAATAAAATAGTGATTGATAATGCTGGTTTAAATTTATTTTTTTAAACCAAAAAAATAATATGATAAAAATCTGGAGATATAAATGTTTAAATTAGGAAATATATTAAAAGCCGGTCAGGGTAAAGTTTTAAAGAAATATGAAACAATTGTAACTTTAATAAATAATCTTGAACCGGAAATCAGCAAATTAACTGACGATAAATTAAAACAAAAAACAGCTGAGTTTAAAATAAGATATGAAAATGGGGAAAGCCTTGAAGACTTGATGCCGGAAACTTTTGCAGTAGTCAGGGAAACAGCAAAAAGAACTCTTAACATGAGGCACTTTGATGTGCAATTATATGGCGGTATTGTATTATTTGAAGGCAAAATTGCAGAAATGAAAACTGGTGAAGGCAAAACACTTGTTGCTACACTGCCTGCTTATCTTAATTCATTTACTGGCAAAAGTACTCATATAGTTACGGTAAATGATTATCTTGCAAAAAGAGACAGCATATGGATGGGTAATATATATAATTTTCTTGGGGTAAAAGTTGGACTTCTTCAAAACAATCAGGATTTTTCTGAAAAAAAACAAGCATACTCATGCAGTGTAATTTATGGCACAAATAATGAATTTGGATTTGATTATTTAAGAGATAATATGGTTACCTCAAAAGAGGAAATGGTCCAGGATGGCCATTACTATGCAATTGTTGATGAGGTTGATAGTATATTAATCGATGAAGCAAGAACTCCTCTTATAATCTCTGGTGTCCCGTATCAATCAACAGAGCTTTATAAGAAAATGTCAAGAGTTGTTCCAAAATTAACATCAGAAGTTGATTTTGAAATTGATGAAAAACAAAAAACAGCAGCTATTACTGAAGAGGGGGTAGCAAAAGTTGAAAAAATTCTTGGGATAAATAATTTATATGATCCTGCTAATTACCTTTATATTCATGCCTTAAATCAGGCACTTAAAGCTCATCATTTATTTAAAAAAGATGTTGATTATATTGTAAAAGACGGAGAAGTTTTAATTGTTGATGAATTTACAGGCAGAATTTTACAGGGCAGAAGATATAGCGAAGGTTTACATCAGGCAATTGAAGCAAAAGAAAATGTAAAAATAATGGAGGAAAACCAGACTCTTGCAACAATTACTATTCAAAATTATTTTAGAATGTATGAAAAACTCGCTGGTATGACTGGAACTGCAATTACTGAGGCAGAAGAATTCAGGCATATTTACAAGCTTGAAACAGTTGTTATTCCTACAAATAAACCAATGATAAGAAATGATTTACCTGATTTGGTTTATAAGTCTGAAAAAGCGAAATTTGCTGCAGTTGTTAAGGATATTAAGGAAAGATATGATAAAGGACAACCTGT
>JAMDEN010000082.1 GCA_023487035.1 Actinomycetota bacterium | reverse complement strand
ATAATCTGCTTGAAATAAAGGATCCTCTGAAGAAGATACACCTTAAACTTTAAAGGTTGTAGTGACCAAAAAAAGGGCTAAAAAGCCTGTTTTAATCTTAAATTTTGATTACAAATCGAAAGATGGGCTAGCAGGAATATTTTTAAAACTTGACCTTATAAGTCCCAAGGAACTTAAAGGCCAGCTTACCAATTATCAGAATAATATAAAGACAGAGAGAATCACGGCAAGGGAAAAGATAAATGAGAGAAACGGAAACCTTATCTATATGCTGGCTATAGCTTCAGCAGTAGTGGTTCTTTTAAATTTTTTAGTAATAGTTTTAACAGAAGTTTTCTCGTCTTATAATTTATTATCTTTTAAGTAGGAAGAAAGGGGTTTATATGAAGACATTTATTGTAATAATGGCAACAGTAATTTTAGGGATTTTAATCTGGGGCCTCATACTGGGGTCAGGACCAAATTCCCTGTACTCTCAAGCAACCATAATTTTAAATTACGGAGTACAGCAGCTGCAGACAATTCCTTAAAATCTATTTTTATTTAAGGACTGGCCAAATATGAAAACCTTTATAGTAACTATTGCAGCTATAATTTTACTTATGGTATTTCCCATGCAGAATGTGCAGGATATAGTAAATTCCCATAAGATAGAAAGGTTTGATGAGATAGTCTATAGTGCGTGCCAGAAAGCAAGAACTGACGGCCGGTTTACTCCGACTAATATTTCCCAGATGAAAAGCAGTATCCTTTCAGAATTTCCGGATATAAGTGAAGATGAAATAATAATAGATGTAACTACTTCCATGAAATATAAAAGATTTGAATTTGATAGCAGGGAGGCTATTAACTACAAGATCGGCATACCTATAAAGAAGATAGTTAACCTGGGAAAATTTTTAGGAATAAAAGATGAAGATAATAGATTTAATTATATTATGGAAGGTTATGTTTTAAGTGAGGCAGTTGAGTGAAAATCTTTATAATAACTGTTGCTGTAGTTATACTCTATTCTTTTACTATTGTCTTTGGCCAGGACTACAGGCAGGCACAGACAAACAGTTACAGGTTAAAATATGTATGTGAGGAACTTTCTGCTACAGGAGCTTCATTTTTTAATAGAGAGGAGTATTCGGACGGGTACACCATCTTTAATACTGAGGAAGGCATTAAAGCTATAAAAAACCAGTTAACCAGTCTTCTTTCAGTAGACAGTAGCATGACACCTGTATTAAATTCGTACTGGTCTAAAAATATAAAGTACGAGGTTTATTTTTATGATGATTCAGGTATCTGTAAAGTTTATACCAATGGAAATCCGGACAGAGAAGAAGCCTTTTCTTATGGTGACTTGCATAAAGATGATTGGACTTCATATAATGTAGTTATTTCTGACCCTACTGTAGTTGTAACCATTAATGCCGGACCTGGTAGGTTTAGGTTAAGATTTCTAGATCCCCTGCCTGATATTATAAGAAGTTCTTCTCATGAATGGGAAGATAGATGAGTAGTAATTATTAAAAGTATAAAATACCTTAAGATTAAAGATTATACATTATTTGACATAGAACGAATAGAATTTTATCTCTTGTGCTCCAGCATTGGAGATAAAATTGGTTGAACTAAGCCGCCAATTCAAGGATTAAATGTATAGTTTCCACTATGTAGAAAGTATAAAGATAATTAGAATAAAAGATATGACATAAAAAAGATCCAGGAAATATAGATGTGGCAATGTTTTGTCATTAGAAGGTAAAAACAGCATGGATAATCTCATTCTGGTATGAAACTTGAAACAAATGAAGGCAGTAATAAAGTAAAAAGGTATAAGCTTATTCCCGGAATTGATATCCGGATAAACCAGAATATGCAGTAACTCTGTAGCAAGTATTTTTCCAATAGCATATTCCACTATTCCTCGGCTGAATAAATCAATTATTGCTGCTATGTATAAAAATACTGTAAGAATTCCAATGTAGATAATATGGCGATGGGGAATATTCTTTAATATATTTGAGCACAGCCACTCTCCAAATTATACAACCCTTTTAGTATAGCAAGAAGGACAGAATAGGAATTGATAGGTAACATACATAAATACGTTGTTTATAATTATTTATATTATCACCAAATATTTTTTGAATATACAGTTTGGTAATAAGTCAAGAGTGACATCTTATATTTTTATTGTAAGAAGCTAAGAAAATTTGAATATAATTCGTTTTTGAGGTAATCTATCCCTTTTTTAATAGCTCCCTCCAAGGGAGCATTAGAACCTAATCTAGATATTTCAATCTTAGGATTAAATGGCGAAATTCCATAGGTTTTTTTTCTTATATTTTCTATAAAATTATCTCCTAATTTAGTCACTTCCCCACTAAGTAATATTATGTCTGTATCAATAATTGAGATTAACGATGCAAAGCCAATTGATATCGTGTCTACAATATTTCTATTTATAATGTCTTTAACAATATTGGGTGACTTTTTATTATAATATTTACAAACATCTTTAAAACTGATAATTTTTTCTTTGAGAAGTAAATTATTTTTTTTTATATTATTATCTTTACTAAGTTGTTCTGAAATTTTTCTTCTCGTTCCATTTATATTTACTAACTTTTCAAAAAATTCGATATTATAAGAATTTTTAATCTCTGAATTATTTTTTAAAACTGGAATATACCCGATCTCGCCCATTTGACCTTTTTTACCTATAACGATTTTATTATCAATAATAATACCTGAACCGACACCATGGCCCATATCTATATATATAAGATTTTTAATATCACTGTAGTTTAACCAGTGCTCCCCAATTGCTCCTAAATTTGAATCTTTGTCAATAAGTACTTTTTTATTATATTTTTCTTCTAATATTTTCTTTATATTTATCCCATTCCATTCATTTAAAAAAGGTGCATCGGTAACAATATTGGATTCAGGGTTTACTACACCGTGTGTGCCAGCACTTATTAAATAAATTTTTGAATAATCTATATTTGATTTTTTAACAGCTTTATTTATTGCTAAAAATATATTGTTAAGTATTTGTTCTCTATTTTGTCTTGGATTATTTTTAATTCTTATATTTATTAACTTTTCACCAAAAATATTAGCTACTGCTACATAAATATTTTCAATACTTATATTAAGTGCGATTTGATAACAAAAATTTTTATTGAATTTTAAAACAATAGGTTTTTTGCCAATTTTTGTTTCAAGCTTTTTATATTCAAATATGGCATTATTTTTAATTAAAATATTTGTAAGCCCTGATACTGTAGATTTTGCAAGAGATGTAATTCTGCTTAAATTTATTCGTGTTATGTTTTCAGATTCTATAACATACTTTAGAATTAATCCTATATTTTGTATCTGTATATGTTTTTGTGTTGTTTTTTTTAAATTCATGTATGTATTATAACTTTTTTTATCTTGACAACAAGTATAGTTTTAATTAATATTAGTTAGTACAATGAATAAACTAAATATAACTAAAATTTATATAAAAAATTTTTAAAAAAATCAAAAGGAAATAAAAAATTAGTAAATCAATTTAAAAAAATCTGATAACTACGTCTAATATTTTTAATATTTTATTTAGAGTATCTAATTTATTAGTAGAGTAAAAAATTAATTAAAAAAAAGAGATGTTAAACTAAAATTAGAATTAATGCATAAAAAATATGATCAAAAATACTTAGAAAAATAAGCAGGTAATTATTCAATATTTTGATTAATAAATAATAAAATAAAATGAATATAAAAAATTTTTTATAATTATTAAAAAAGAAAAGAAGGGAGTGATAAATAATTCAATAGATAATTCTAAAAGATAAGGAGGTGAATTTGATTATAATAAATTTTAAAAATTAGCATATAGTAATTTAAATGAAGAGTTATTAGCTGTATGTAATGTACTTGATATTAAACTTGTAATCTGAAAACTAAGGTTGGCAGGGTGGGTAATATCATAAGAAATTTCTATCAGGTGAGAATTCTTCAAATAAGAACGCTAAATTAAAGGGGGAATATAATTATGTATAAGAAATTTTTAAGTATTATTGTTAGCATTTTAGCAATAATAGGGACCATGGTTTTGCTGGGAAGTTGCTCTACAGCTGCAGTCACTGCTACAACAAATACAACAAAAGAAATAACGTCGCAAGCAGAAACGTCGCAAGCAGAGAAAGTAACACCAACGGAAGAGACTGCTAAACCTGCTATCAAAGGGAAAATTACTGTATTGGTAGACACCGATACGGCTGGAAAAAACTTCGAAGAGTATGCTAAGGAGTTCACGGCAAAAACTGGAGTACAAGTAGAACTAGCAATAGTATCGTTTGATGATCTAGTTAACAAGCTTGGAACCGCTTTACCAGCCGGAGACAGCACGTATGACATAGTAACTACTATGCGACGCCATATAAATCAGTTTGCACCTGGTGGATATCTAGAGCCATTGGATGCAAAGCTTACCCAGGACGAGAAAAAAGCATATATGCCTGAACTTATTGACAATTTCACAGCACTAGATGGTAAACTCTATGCACTTCCTATTTTAGCATCTTGGACAATTTTCTTTTACAACAAAGAAATGTTTAAGGAAGCTGGACTAGACCCAGATAAGCCTCCACAAACAATAGACGAGGAGATTGAATATGGCAAGAAACTAACCAAAGATCTTAACAATGATGGCATAATTGATCAATGGGGCTATACTGATAGCTTAAAATACATCAATGCTTTTGTTCGATGGTTTGGAGCATTTGGAGAAAAGATATGGGAGATTCGTGATGGTAAACCATATCTCACCATTAACAGTCCTCAGGCAGCAGAAGCATTGCAAACAATGATAGATTTTATGGATAAGTATAAGATTGCTGCTCCTGACATTGTAACCAACGAACAGCAACAGGCAGCTCAACTATTTTCTCAAGGGAGAGCTGCAATGTTTAATAACTGGGATATGATGCTTTTGGTTATTAATGATCCTGCGAGTTCTAAAGTTGCCGGGAAAGTAGGTTATAGTATCATGCCAGGAGTGACAAAAGATCTCTCAGGTTCTTTCCCTGGACATACAGGTTTCTCAATTCCTGTTGCATCCAAGAATAAGGATGCTGCCTTAGAATTTGCAAAATTCATATCATCTAAGGATATTCAAGAGAAACGATTGTTTGAAGAGGGCATGACTCCTGCCGTATTAGATTTGTTTAATGATCCTGCAGTGATTAAAAAAGCTCCGCAGCTCCCTGTAGTGCTGGAAGCGTCAAAGCACCAGATTATGGATGCGCCTGCTGTTGAATGGAGTAAAATAACAGATATTATTATTGAACAGTGTCAACTAGCACTCGTAGGCAAAGAGAGTCCGAAGGATGCATTAGATTCTATAGCCAGTGAGGGTAACAAGCTTCTAGGATGGTAGTAGTTTAAAGCAAGGAAATTGTTACTATCTGTTTTTGTTGTGTAATGAAGGGGGAGATAAATTTATTCCCCCCCTTCATGTGATATTTTTTAAGTTATATAATGTATGGTAAAAGTGGAAAGTAAAGGTCAGATGAGAGGTTTTATAGGGACAGGAATAAAATCAACTAATGATATTTTAGGTGGCAATTCCTTTAGGCGAAAGATTGAAAATAATGAAACTTTACTTGCGTATTTACTTTTAGTTCCTTTATTAATAATAATTTCAACTTTTTTCTTATATCCATTTATTAAATCTTTTATCATAAGCTTTTTTAGTTATAATCTTACAAATATTGAAAAACCTTTTATCGGTCTCAACAATTATTTGAATATAATTAAGAGCAAAGAGATAATATCGTCACTGGGCCGTACAGGATATTTTACCATCATGTCAGTTATTCTTCAAATCATTCTAGGTCTTGGCATCGCTCTTGCTCTCAACTTAGAGTTTAAAGGAAGAGCTGTGATGAGAGCGATTGTTTTAATTCCTTGGGCTATACCAAGTATTGTTAATGGACTTATTTGGAAGTGGATGTTGCATTATCAATTTGGGATAGTTAATTATTTATTTAAGTCTTTAGGATTGATTAGCGAATATAGGAATTGGCTAGGCGAGCCGGGATTATCTGCTCTAAATTGGGTAATAGTTGCAGATGTGTGGCGGTGGACACCACTTTGCGCTATGTTGCTTCTTGCCGGTTTACAAAGCATAGATAAAGAGCTATATGAAGCTGGGCGGGTTGATGGTATGAATATTTGGCAAGGTTTCTACCATATAACACTGCCTCTTTTGAGATACCCTATAATGATTTCATTAGTACTCCGGACGATTGACGCGATAAATGTTTTTGCTGTGGTTTATTCACTTACAGGAGGAGGACCAGGAAATCTTACTAAGGTGATTAATTTATATATTTACGATGAGGCATTTCGTTACCTTCATTTTGGGATGGCATCTGCTCTATCATACATAGTTACAGCCGTTATTGCGATACTAATATTTATTTATTATAGGAGCTTACGTAGAGAGGTTTATTGATATATGAAATTAAAATTGCTTAAAAAAGATAGAAAGATATTTTTCATTTATGGAATCAATGCTGTCATTTTAATATGGACGCTTTTCCCTCTTTACTGGGTTCTAAATGCAAGTCTTCAAACAAACAATGATTTATTTTCTGTACCTCCAAAATTCTTTGCTGTATTGCCAACTCTTGCAGCTTATAAGAGAATTCTTTTTGCATCTCCAGGCATGAAGTTTCCTTTTTCAATATTAAATAGTCTGGAAATAGCAATTTCTTCCACCATGATTAGCATTGTAATTGGAGCTCTAGCTGCGTTTGTTTTTGCTCGATTGAGTTTTAAGGGGAAAGGAATTCTCCTATTGGTAGTTATAATTACTCAGTTGTTACCATATATAACAACTCTTGCACCTCTTTATGAGATGTTCTTAAAAGTAGGTTTAATCGATAAAAAATTAGCTTTAGTTTTTGGGTATACTGCATGGACACTTCCTGTAGCTACTTGGATTTTGTATGGTTACTTTCGGTCAATACCAAAGGATATAGATGATGCAGCAAGAGTCGATGGATGTACAAGGATTGGTTCCTTGGTGAGGATACTATTACCCATATCTTCACCGGGTCTTATAGCGGCTGCGACGTATTGTTTTATTTATGGAATGAGCGAGTTTTTATATGCACTAGTGTTCACTACATCTTATAATAGCAAAACTTTGCCAGTAGTTCTTGCAGAATATGTTGGTAGATTTCAAATTGATTACCCTGCTATAAGTGCAGGTGCTGTAATAGCATCATTATTCCCTATTATTTTTGCTTTGATATTTCAAAGATATTTGGTAAAAGGACTAACCGCTGGAGCATTAAAGTAGTAATAGTTGATGATGATTTGTTGGGATAAAAGGTAAGTTGATGAGAATATTTGCTAATCAAGCTCATATTTTTCCAGAATCTATCTGGCTAAATGGAAATTTATGTAATCTCTTGTACATAATGAAAATATGTGGTATTGATAAAAGTATTGTGCTTGCTCCGTTTTCTTCACAAATGCAAGATATGAAACAAGATCCAAATGAATGGCTTGCAAATGAAATTTCCAAGTATCCCCAGCTGATTGGTTTTGGGACGATTGATTTTGCAAAAGGAGATGTGGTCAAACAAGTAGAAACTATCCATTCCTTGGGTTTTAGAGGCATAAAGCTACACCCAGAATTTCAAAGATTTCACGTTTTAGGTAATTCTTTTCTAAAGGTTTGTGAAGTTGCAGAAGAACTAGAATTGATTCTCGATTTTAATACTGGAGTCCATGGTAATATGTTATCTATGTATTCACCAATATTGTTTGATGAAGTAGTTTGCAAATATCCTAGAACCAAAATTATACTTGAATATGTTGGGGGACATAGCTTGCTTGATCAAGTTTTGGCAATGATTCGTAATAACAATTATAGAGTAGCAGAGAATAATTCAACCGGGATGATTTTTACTGGACTCACCTCAGTATTCGATGATATAGGAGAAGAGAGCATATGGTTTTTAGTAAAGGAAAAAATTGAGGAACTTGTTAAGCTCACCGGTGAAGACTACGTAGTATTTGGACTTGGCTTTCCTTATAGAACTGCTGAGGAAATCAAAAAAGACATAGAATATGTAATGAACTTACCTGTCTCAGAAGAATTTAAGAGAAAGATATTGTGCGATAATTTAGAAAGACTGATTAATTTATAATAACTAAAGGTTGCATGGAGGTGAATGATTTGGCAAATCTGGACTATTATGGGAGGGCAACGCTTACTCCAGAAGTTTCAGAGGCTGGTTCGCGAAGTAGTTGGGTGCTTGAATACACTGTAGGCGATAAAGGTCTGAATGTGGGCGGTGGTATTAAAGTTTCAATTTTTGGCAGAGAATCTTGGAGAATGCTGCAAACTACGGATCCAACCGCTAATGAAGTTTTTGGTTATCCTGACGAGTCTCTTGTAGATGAAACGGGAAGATCTTTTTTCGGGCGGCAAACCAGCCCATGCTGTTATGTATGGGCATATACGTTGCCAGCTTCACAAATTGAGCTTACGGTTAAGAACGGGATGATGGAAAGAGAAGCAAAAGTGATTCTAAAAAATAGACAATTGAAACCTAGAGAAAAAATCTATATTGCATATGGGGATATAATAAATGGCGAAGGGTGTATAGCTTCTGTTGTTTCTAGGCAAATATTATTTAGTGTTTATATAGACCCAAAGGGAGATCAGAGCTTTGTTAAGCTTCCCGATAACCCTATTCTAAAATTGGTTGGTGGGTTTCCCGTCAAACTAAAAGTTTTGACTAGATCAGTTGGTTTTCCTAATTCTGATCACGAAATCAGAGTAATTGCCTTCGATGAGCTTAGTAATCCAAGTAAAAACTATTGCTCCAAAGTTAAAATTATTAGTTATGACCATGAAAAAGAAGCTTTTGAGAGCGAAATAGAGGGTCTAATTGAGTCAGGATCAGGAAAGTTTAATGTACGGTTTAAAAAACCTTCAGTTTATTCAGTTCTAGTAAGAAGTGAGACAGATGGAATAGATGGATTTAGTAACCCGGTATTTTGTAACCAAAAAGAAAACAATGGTTATTTACTTTTTTGGGGTGAGATACATGGTCATTCTTATTTATCTGATGGACTAGAAAGTCCAGATTACTACTACAGTTATGGGCGTGATATTGAAGCCTTGGATTTTTGTGCTCTTACAGACCATGATAATTGCATGAGAAACAGAAAATTCCAGTTTTTACCCCAATCTCCCTATTGGGGAAGCGAGTCATCAGCATGGGCTATAAGCAAGTATGTAACCAATAAATACTATGAGAAAGGGAAGTTTGTTACATTAATTGGGTACGAATGGACAAGTGGAGATATATATAGCCCCATCGAAAACTGCTTTGGGAACAGATGTGTATACTATGTTGGAGATGATGGGCCGTTATATGATTGTACTGACGAAATTAGTAATACTCCCAAAAAGCTATGGGCCCTATTGAGGCAAAATGATGCGATTACTATTCCTCATCACTCCTCCTACCCAATTAATAGTATAGTTTCAGGGGTAAATTGGGATTTTCATGATGATGAAGTGGAACCACTGGTTGAAATATTCTCAAAGCATGGTAATTCTGAGTATGAGGGCAACCCATATCCTTTAATCAAGACGCGTAAGGGAGGGTTTGTTCAAGATGCTTTGTTGAGAGGTTACAAGCTTGGAATAATTGCTGGTTCTGATACTCATGTAAGTAGGCCGGGGTCTGAAATAATGGAAGAAAATATTGAATCACTTAGATACAGAAGTGGCTTAACAGCTGTGTTTGCAACTGAATTAACACGTAGAGGTATTTTTGAAGCAATGAAAAATCGCAGGTGCTATGGGACGAATGGCGAAAGAATATATCTCGACTTTAGAGCGAATGGACATCTAATGGGAGAAGAGTTCATAGTTGGAAAGGATAGAAAAGTGAAAATTGAGGTAAAAGTTTTGGGTACAGATAAAATTTCCAATATAGATCTATTGAAGAATGGCACAAAAATTTATTCGCATATAGGAGAAAGCCAAATAGAAAAACTTTGCTATGATGATGAATGTGAACATAACCGGACCAGCTGGTATTATGTAAGGATAAAACAGCAGAATGGTGGAATGGCTTGGTCAAGTCCAATCTGGGTCAAAGCAATGTAGACTGATTATGAGTCAAATTTAGAATAAGATATAAGAGAAGAAAGTTTTTGCTCATTTATATGTCGCGATAGCAGCTTTTAATTAAGCTTTTTCTACTGTATTAGGGAGATAAAATTGTGATAGATTTTTTAAATTCTTGATATTTATAATAGATAATTCAAATTAAAAAAATTATTTAATATTTGTATGTTAAAAAGTTAATAGGAAAGGTACGAATGGAATTACAAAACTATGAAAAAAAAGACTTACTAGTAAAGGAAAAATTTAAGGAGTTTTTAAAAGATAAGGTAGTAAAGAAAAGATTAAAATTTTCCTGGAGTAATTGGGGATTTGGGCTTGAACCTCTTGAGAATTCTCTTCAAAGATTAAATAAAAATAAAGTGCAGTATATTGAACTTCATGGAAATGTTTATGGTCCAGATTTAGGATATAAACCTGCAAATTTAAATAAATTATTATCGTTTCACAATATTAAAGTTTCAGGAGTTTGTGGAATGGTTATGAAAGAATCGGAGATATCTTCCTCTAGTCCTTTTGTTAGGCAGAGGTGTATTGATTATTTTAAGAGAAATGTGGAACTTTGTAAGGAATTAGACGGAGAATATATATTATTTTCCCCAGGTGCCATAGGAAGACCACAGAAATATGATGATTTTGAGTTTGAAAGGGCTGTGGAAACTTTAAAAATACTTGGTGATATTTTTTTAGATGCAGGAATAAAAGGTGCCATTGAACCTGTGAGAGCAGATGAGGTAAGCATCTGCCATACTTTTAAAGATGCGGCTAAAATGATAAAGGAAGTAAATCATAAAGGAGTTTGTCATATAGCTGGAGATGTTTATCACATGTTACATGGTGAAAGCCATATTGGTGAAACTATATTAACTTACGGAGATTATCTAATAAATATTCACATGGCAGATACAAATAGAATGGCTCTTGGTAGCGGAATGCTTAATTTAGATATTATTATAATGTCTCTATACTTAATAGGTTATAATAATAAAAATGCTTTTCTATCTGCAGAACCATTGGGACCTGCAGCAGATCCTTATCCTCAAATGAATGGTATTACAGATCCCCATATATTAGACAAACTTGTAAGTGATACTGCTTCTTATTTTTATAAACGGGAAAGCCTTTTACTTGAAGGTAAAGTCTGAAAAAAAGATAAAAGAGGCAATAATCAAAAAAGTGCATGGCAAATAGATCATGCGGAAGATGGTCTTTGAAAACTAAATATTTAATTAAAACTTACCGGATAAATATCAATCCTAAGCTACAGAGTAGCCATGCCTTTTGGCAAACAAGATAGCCTCATCTACAGTAATGCTGCGGGTTTGAGGCAGAATTTCAGCCTTTTTGTAAAGCTCGGGGTTATAGGGTTTATCTTTTAAAAGGATATGATATATGGCGGTAAGTAGCATTCGTGCAATAGCTATAATAGCACGCTTATGCCCACGCCGCTTCCTGATAGATAAGTAGCGGCCTCTAATTTCAGGGTGCTTATCACTTTTAACAACAGCATTGGCGCATTGTACTAAAAGTGGTTTGATATAAACACCAGCACGGGAAATTCTAACGGAATGTTTTTTGCCCGCGCTCTCGTCATTTTGTGGAGTTAGCCCCGCCCAGGAGCATAAGTGTTTTGCTGTGGCAAACACGGACATATCAGCACCTATTTCTGAAATTATAGCAATAACGGAAAAAAGGTTTTTGATACCCGGCACAGTTGACACTAAATAGCATTGCCTGGAATAAGGCTGGCACAGCGAGAGGATTAAGGATTCAAGATCGGCCTTGCACTTTTGTACTTCATTGTAGTGGCAATAAATGATATTCATTTTTTGCCTTTGCTCTACCGTTATCATCCCGTCAATGGCAAGACGGATGTCATCTATTTTGCCTTTCATGGACCCGTGAAGAAGAGGGACAAAATCGAAATCCTTATCATCAGGATTTTCAAGCAGATAGTCAATTATTTTCATTGAACTTGCCCCGAAAGTATCAGATACCACATTGGAGAGTTGGATATTTGATACAGTAAGGCAATTTTGAATCCTGTTCTTCTCGCTGGAGGCAAAGTTTGTCAGCTTAAAACGGTAGCGCATAAGATCACGCAATTGACGAATGCGAAATGGCGGCATAAAACTGGCGGCAACGAGGTCATGCTTGAAAAGGTCAGCAATCCATCTGGCATCCTTTTTGTCGGTCTTCTTGCCGCGAATGGCTTTTATGTACTTCGGGTGGGCCAGTGTGATCCGGCAGCTGTCTTCCAGGATATTGTACACTGGTATCCAGTACTTGCCGGTGGACTCCATGCAGACGTCTGTGCATGAATTGGACAGTAGCCACCCGGAGAGCTTTCTTAAGCCACTTGTGAAGGTAGAGAAGCGGCTGGACTTATACGTAGTAACACCCCTGTCATCTGTAGAAGCAATGCAGGCAACAACAAACTTTTTGTGGACATCAATTCCACAGCAGATGGGAAATATAACTTTTAACAATAAAACCTCCTTTCTAAAAAAGTTGAAATTGGCAGGCATTAACTGATCATCCAGCTATAAACGAGTATTGTTTATACAAAGATAAGTCTCCGTGATCCTATGTCACACTTATTTGTGCTTGAATAGACAATCTACACATATAAAAATGCGGTCTGCTCCAAAAGAAGCAGCGCACTCACCTCCACGTGGTTTGTAGTTGCCTGCAATATAAATAATATATTTATAAAATAAATCACGCTTAAGGGCAACGGTTTTTTCATCCCGTTTTGTGCCTTGAGCGAAGCGAAAGGAATGGTTATAAAAATGATTGAAATTTTAATTATAGGTGAACTGCTGGTTGAAATAATGCGTCCAAAGAAAGGTATCCCTTTAGATAAAAAAGATATTTTTAAAGGGCCGTTTCCAAGTGGTGCTCCAGCAATATTCATTGATACTGCAGCAAACTTAGGTCATAAATCTGCAATTATTGGAGGTGTTGGAAATGATGGATTTGGTAAATTGATTCTTTCAAAGTTAGAAAAAGATGGTGTAGAAACAACTGGAATAAAGATAAGTAAGCTTCCAACTGGTGTTGCATTTGTATCCTATTTTGAAGATGGAAGCAGGAAGTTCATTTTTCATATAAGGGATTCTGCTGCAAGCGATCTTGGAAACCTGGATGAGAATTTAATAAAAAATATAAAAGTATTTCACATTATGGGTGTTTCTCTTATGATCAAAGAATCTGTAGCCAATAAAATTGTTGATACTGCGAGAAAGATTAAAAAATACGGAGGAATTGTATCATTTGATCCCAATATAAGGAAGGAATTAATGAATAAACCCTATATAGAAAAAGCTATTCATACAATTATAGGTTTATCATTTATTATACTTCCTGGTTTGGAAGAATTGTTACTAATAACTAGTGAACATAACAAAGAAGCTGCAATCAAAAAAGCTTTAGATAATGCTCATCATGTTGTATTAAAGTTGGGAAGCAAAGGTTGTGAAATCTATTCAAGGGATAAAGAAGATCCTGTAATTTGTCCTTCCCTTGATATTGGAGTAAAAGTAGTTGATCCTACAGGTGCAGGCGATGCGTTTGATGCTGGTTTTTTATGTGGGCTTCTTGAAGAAAAGAGTATGAGCGATTGTGGTATTTTAGCAAATGCCTGTGGAGCTTTAAATACTACAAAATTGGGTCCTATGGAAGGTGTGTTCAAAAGAGATAGAGTAAATGAATTCATAAAGATTAATTCATAAAAAGCTATTGTAGTGCGTCATAAATAACTTGACAAATAATATGGATATTGTACAATGTTTATTGTGAGAACAACAGAAAACATTATATTATCTTCTGAAGAATATCAGGTCTTAAATACCTGGGCAAACGTAAGAAGTATTCCCTTAAGATTGGTACAGCGTGCTCAGATTATTGTCATGGCAGCTAGTGGTATACTAAATCAGGATATTGCAAAAAAACTGGGCATTTCGCGCCCTACTGTACAGCTATGGAGGTCCCGTTTTCTATCTTTAAGACTGTCTGGCTTAAAAAAAGATGCACCACGTCCAGGCCGTATCCCCAAAATTTCCCAGGCTAAAATAAAAGCAGTAATAGAGGCAACTATAAATACAGTACCTCCCAATGCAACACACTGGAGTACAAGAAGCATGGCAAAAGCTCAGGGACTTAGCGAAGCAACTGTGCGAAGGATATGGAAAAAGCATAACTTAAAGCCACACCTTAGAAAAACATTTAAGCTAAGCAGCGACAGGCACTTTGTCCAAAAACTCTATGATATCGTTGGCCTTTATCTAAATCCTCCGGACAGGTCTCTTGTACTGTGTGTAGATGAAAAGAGTCAAATCCAGGCTCTTGAGCGTACTCAGCCGTCTCTGCCAATAAAGAAAGGCCGGTGTGGCACTTATTATACCCATGATTATAAACGAAACGGCACAACTACCCTGTTTGCAGCTCTAAGCATGCTTGATGGAAAAGTTATTGGAGGCTGCATGCCGCGTCACCGCCATCATGAGTTTATAAGATTTTTAAAAAAAATAAACAAAGAGACCGCCTTTGGGCTTGACCTTCATTTAATAGTAGACAATTACTCTACTCACAAACATCCACAGGTAAAGTCCTGGCTGGAAGTCCATCCACGCTTTCATCTTCACTTTACCCCAACTTCTTCTTCCTGGTTAAATCTTGTAGAGAGATTTTTTGCTGAGATTACAAATAAGAGAATAAGACGTGGATCATTTAAGAACGTATCAGTTTTAATAAAGGCTATTAAAGAATATCTTGACAGTCACAACCAAAATCCGCAGGTATTTGTGTGGAGTGCACCGGTGGAACGTATACTGGAGAAGATTGCCAAATGTAAAGAAGCGTTAGACGCAGTACACTAGCTTACTGAATATTATTATTTTAAATACTAAAGATAATATATGGAAATAAGTGAAAAAATTGATAATAGCAGAATAAGAGAAGAATCTGATAAAAGTTGTATTCCGATAGTTGGATTACTTTTAAAGAAGTTAAAAATAGTTTCGCAAATACATAAAACTAATTGTACTCTCTTTGCTGTTTGCCCAAATTCTGAAAATGTTCTTACTGCTGCGATTCGTTCAGCAAAAAGAGCAAATGCTCCGATTATGTTTGCGGCAACTCTAAACCAGGTTGATGCAGATGGTGGATATACTGGGTGGACTCAAAAAGATCTTATCCGAAAGATTAAAGAAATTTCTTATGGTATTGGTTTTGATGGGCCAATTATTACAGCAATGGACCATGGAGGTCCTTGGCTAAAGGATATCCAAGCAATAGAGCGTTGGAATTTAGACAAATGCATGTCATGGATAAAAAAATCTTTTGAAGACGCAATTGCAGCAGGTTATGATTTGATACATATAGATCCTACGGTTGATATTTTTAACGAACAGATAGAGATTGAAACTGTAGTGAACCGGACCATAGAATTAATTTCACACATAGAAAATTTCCGCAAAACAAAAAGAATCGGGCCTATATCATATGAAGTTGGCACCGAAGAAGTACACGGCGGTCTTGCAGATATCAGTGTCTTTAACAAATTTCTTCTTTTGATGAAAAAAGGTTTAAAACTTAAGGGATTAGATAATATTTGGCCAATTTTCATAGTAGGAAAAGTTGGAACAGATCTATATACAACTTTATTTGACATTAATATTGCTAAAAAGTTGGTAGATATCACAGGTAGATATAACTCTTTTTTAAAAGGCCATTATAGTGATTTTGTTTCAAATCCTGAGGATTATCCAAAGAGTGGCATGGGGGCTGCAAACGTAGGACCTGAGTTTACAATGATAGAATATGATGCATTAGCTGAACTTGCTCAAATTGAAGATGAATTATATAAAAAAAACAAAGTTGGGAAAAAATCCAATTTTAAAAATGTTTTGGAAAAAGCTATAGTAAAATCAAACAGATGGAAAAAATGGCTTAGAAATGATGAAAAAAATTTGAACTCATTAAGTACTGAAAAAAAGGAATTAATAATTAAAACATGTAGCAGGTATGTTTGGGCACAGCCAAAGGTGAAATTATCGCAATATGAACTTTATAAAAATTTAGAGCAAAATGGAATTGATCCCCAAAACTGGGTTTTAATGAAAATAGAAGCAGGAATGGATAAATATTTTAGAAGCTTTAATTTAATTGATTTAAATGAAAAGTTAAAAATTTATTAGTTAGGGTTTTAATTATGAACTCAAAATGTCTGGTAATCGGAGATTTGAATACAGATCTTATTATTAGCGATTTGAATGGATATCCTGAGTTAGGAAAGGAAATTTTAGCAAAGAATTATTTTTTTACTATTGGAGGTTCGGGTGGGATATTCACTGCTGTTCTATCTAACTTGGGGATACAGACCTCCATAATATCTAAAATAGGTAATGATTATTTTGGTAATTTTCTATTTACTGAAATAAAAAGATATGGGGTAGACACTGATAGTATTATTATTCAAGATGGTGAAGAAACTGGACTTACGGTAAGCTTGTCATATGAAAAGGGTAAGAGTCAGATATCAAAACTAGATTTAATAAAAAGTATGAAGTTAGACGAAATTACGATAGATAATTTTGAAAATTTAAGACATGTTCATTTTTCCTCATACTATATGATGGATAGTTTGAAAAAAAGTTATGTAGAGCTGATCAAAAAAATTAAAAAGAAATTTTATAATATCACATTCTCACTAGATACAAACGATGATCCTGAAGATAAGTGGGGGGAAGAAATTTATGACACAATTAAAAATATCGATATTTTATTTTTAAATAAAAAAGAAGTTTTAAAAATTTCCAATGAAAATAAAGTTCAGGGAGCCATTGAAAAATTAAGTAAGTTTGTTGATAAAGTAGTTGTAAAAATGGGAAAAGAAGGTTATTTAGCCAAAATAAATAAAAAGTATTTTAAAGGTGAGTGTATAAATAAACTGAATAAAAATTTCAAGGATGGAACAGGTGCAGGTGATAATTTTAATGCAGGATTTATTTATGGATTTCTTAATAACTTTAAACCAAATAAGACATTAGAATTTGCAAATTTTTGCGGTGAAAAAAGTATTGAATTTTTTGGGGGTCTTGGTCCTGTAGAAAGATTTCGGCAGTTAAAAGAATTAATAAAGAGGTAGATTAGAAAAAAACTAAAATATAAGAATATTACAGCATTTTATTGCTGCATATAAAAGATATAAATATTAATACAATGGTGATAAAGTTAAGCGATAATAAAGAGAGTGATAAAGGGATTTATTTTTTCAATTCAGATGTCTAATTTTTATAAATTATATTTAAAGAGTAAAGGGCGAATAAATTGAAAAATCAGAATTATACTTATAGAGAAATAATTACTCAGGTAGAAAGCTGGGAGAATGTATATAGCGATGTTGTTGGTAAGAAATTCGATTTAGATTTAAGTATTTTTTCTGATGATTATGATGAAATAATATTTTTTGGTTGTGGTTCTTCCTATAATCTTTCTCAATCAGCTTCATTTTTTACTAAGTTGCTGTCTAATGAGAGAAGCTGTCTGGCATTACCAAGTTCGGAGTTATTAGTAAACACTGATACATATATTTGTAAAAATAGAAAATATTTAATTATAGGATTTTCAAGATCGGGTGAAACAACTGAGAGTATTAATGTAGTAAGGCAATTAAAAGAAAGAAACAATATAACATCACTCACTTTTTCCTGCAAGAAAGGAAGCGCTATTAAAGATTTTTCTGATAATCATTTTATTTGTAGAGGTGCGGCTGAAAAAAGTATTGTTATGACAGTGTCATTTTCAAGCATGTTATTTGCATATTGTTTAATGTTAGCAAAATATTTTGGTGATAAAGAGATGTTAAATGAATTTAAATATTTAATTGATTATTTAAATGAAAATATTTCTAATTTATTCAATGCTATTAAAAGTTGTTTAGATAAAAATAACTTCGGTTCTTATTTTGCACTGGGGAGTGGATTTAATTATGGGTTGGCTGTAGAAGCAGATTTAAAAATGAAGGAGATGTCTCAAATACCTTCTTATTCCTATCATCTGTATGAATTTAATCATGGGCCCAAGTCTTTGCTGGATAAAGATAGCCTGTGTTTAATTTTAACTTTGAGCAAAAATCTGTTTAAAAATGAGGAGATCATTAAGGAAATTTTAAATTTAGGTTCCAAGGTTATAGTTATAGGCTATAATAGTATAAGTGGAGTTGATAATAAAAATATAGATTATTTACTTTATAATTCAGAATTTAAGTTTGATTTTATTAAATCATTTATAAATATTCCTGTATTTCAGATGTTAGCTTACATAAAAACTATTAAGAAAAATTTGAACCCCGATAAACCAAATAATTTAGATTATACAATGAAGATATAAAGCAAAAGGATCCAATGTAAAAAAATAATCATAGTGTCTCTACGAGTTTGTCCGAAGAAAAATCACTTAATTTAAATCTTAAGAAAATGGTTAAAATGATTGAAATGAACTGGATAAAGCGAAGACCGATAATATAGCCTCAATCATTAACAAATTTATTTCGATTATTTTTAACAAAAGACCAGAAATACCAGTAATTTCAGAGGCTTAGGCAACAAGCCCAATCTTTTACAGTCCCGAAAAGTTAGGGATTAATTTTAACAATGAAATGTCGGACATGCTCCTAGTCAATAAAACTATCTAAGATATCATTTTTTGCAATCTTGCCTGTTTCAATGAAATACTCGGACATTTTTCTCACAAGTTTTGAGAAAGGTTTATACCCATCATCAGCAACAACGAAACCTTCCTCTATTCTATTTGAATATGTAGAAGTTTTAAAAAGACTAATATCAACATTAACAGTCATACCACTTTTAAAAGTATAATTGCTTCTTTCATTTGGATATGGAGATTCGGCTTCTGCAACTCCTATACCATGCAAAGGTGGATAAATATCAAATTCTTCCAAATTATTTTCTCTGAAATAATTTCTAACAGCTTTCACAAAATTACTTGCAGTTATACCATTTTTCAAATGTTTTAAGCCTCTATTTTCTGCTTCTATTAGAACACTGAATAATTTTTTTTGTTCTTTAGAAATTTTATTACCAACAACATAAGGGAACTGAACAGTTGATATATAACCATTATACTGAACTGCAAGAGCAGCACTTATTATGTCTCCTTCATTAACCACTTTTGATGTAGCTCTTCCTATAACAGTATTAGACCTTTCTCCAGAAGTTACATTGCAAAATGGTATGAACTCTGCCCCACTTTTTCTTGCTGTATATTCACCAATAGCAGCTATCTCTAATTCTGACACTCCTGGCTTTGAACTTTTTATCATCTCTATATATGCTCTATCTGCAATTCTAAAAGACTCTCTTAAACAATTAATTTCATTTTCACTTTTAATTAGTCTTAATTTGTTAAAATCTTCAGTTATATTTAATATTTCAAATTTATCAAAAGATGATTTAAAAATATTAAATAACGGCACTGTAACTAAATCTAAACCAACTATTCCAATTCTTTTATAGATTGGTTTTTTAACAAAATCCTCAAATATTTTCTTAAATGAATAAATTTTTGCGTAAGGAAAATCTATTTTTTCTGGAACAGTAACACATCCAAATCCATCAATATTTCTAATTGTTTTCCAAATAGATGATTCTTTAGCATAATTTTCACATTCTGCTGACACACCCAGCACTGGTTCATTTTCATGGAAGATAAATAATGATGATTTTTCAAATATTGGCCAAAAGTCTGATACGTACCTTAAGTATTCCTTCCTGTATTCATCACCGAATATAATACACATGTCTAAATTTTTTTTCCCCAATATTTCTTTTACTTTAATTACTCTTTCAGTAAATTCATTGTAAGTTATTTTCATCATTAAATTCCTCCTTATTTTTGAATTAATTATTAATATTTATATTGATTTTTTAAAAATTAACTTTTATAATAATATAATTAGTTCACAAACCGAACTAATTATATTAAATTTTCTATTATTTGTCGAGAAGAAATTATAATTTGAACAATTATACACAAAGATAATAGAAAAATTTAATACAACAAAATGTCAATTTGATATTAAAGATTTTTTTTAAAAAACTTCTATCATCAAATAATAAATTTAATAAACTGAGAACATGGAAGATTATGAATGGATAAGATAAAATTTAAAAATGTTAAAATTGGTTTAACAAATGAACAAATTCTATTATTACATGAAAAGAGCTTAGAACTAATAAAGAGAATTGGAATAAGAGTACCTCATGATAAAGTTATTGATTTAATCTCAAATTATAATGGTGTTAAAATAAAAAATAAAAATGTATGTTTTTCAGAAGATTTAGTTAAAAAAGCCATAAAAAGTGCTTATTACGATTTCCCAAATGAATTTAAAAATGATTATATAATTGTTGGTGGGGCACACCAAGATAAAATTTATGATATTTATAGTGGAAACCTTAGAAAAGCAACATATGATGATCTATTAAAACTTACTAGAATTTGCGATCATTTAAATGTTACAGGTTCTGCACCAGTCAGACCTATGGATAAACCTACATATCTTCAAGAAATTCTGATGTACAAAGCTTCATGGGAGTATAGCAGAAATAAAGGTAATAACATTTTTGAACATAATCCTAAGTCTACTGTAGAAAGCGCAAAATATATTTATGAGATGGCTCAAGTTGCAAAAAAAAGATTTGCTTTAAACCTTTGGGTTATAAGCCCTAGGAACTTTTCCCAATATGACCTTGATGTTATTTATTATTTCAAAGATAAAAAAATTCCTATGTGTGTTACGACAATGCCTGTTGCAGGAACAACAGCTCCAATAAATTTATTAGGAGCGTATCTACAAGCAATGTACGAATTATTTTCTGGTCTTACATTGCTTAGCCTTTTAAATCCAAATGGTCAAAATTATTGTGCACCTATGGATAATATCAGGGCGTATACTTTCGATATGAAATTCGGGAATTTCGTTTATGGTTCACCTGAAGATATAAAAGGAACAATATACCAAGTTAATTTAAATAGTTTTTATAAGTTACCAATGGTAGCCAAATCATTATTAACAACTGCTAAAGAACCTAATGGCCAAGCATGCTTTGAAAAAGGTGTCCACACCATGACTGCTATGTTATTAGGTGTAAAGGGATTTACAAACGCAGGGCTGCTTTCGGTGGATGAAATTTACAGTGCTGAACAATTAATAATTGATAAAGAAATAGTTGATTATTGTAAAGCTTTAACAAGCGATATAGATTTTTCAGAAGAAAATCTTCTAATAGATGAAATAATGCAAACAGGACCAAACCAAACATTTTTAAATAAAGATAGCACCCTAAGAGACTATAAAAAGCTACTTTGGGAACCTAAATTATTTATCCACAATTCTCTTGGACAATGGGAACAAAGTGGAAAACAATCTTTGTACGCAAGAGCAAATAAAATGGTAAAAGATATTTTGGATAAGCATAATTACGAGATCGAAACAAATATAAAAAAAGAACTTGACAAAATATACAAAATAGCTTCAAAAGATAAGATATTGGAAAATTCTTTTAAACATTAAGTAGGAGATTTAAAAATGAAATTCTTTAATAAATAAAAGAATCAACATAATTTTAAATTATAATTTTAATTTGGAAATTAGGTGAAGATTTAAGACAGCAATAAAAATTTCTATGTCATATTTATAATAAATAAATTTTCTATGGTATCACAAAAAATTCAACTTTTGATATTATCTGCGGAATACGGTTTATTTTTTTGGGTACTTTAATTTTACGTGAAGGATTCTTTAGTATTATTTCTTCTTCTTCAAGGTAGTTAAAAAAGCTTTTTATAATAGCTATAACTTTTGAAATTGAGCTCTGGGATAGTTTCCTGGATTCTTTTGTGTAGTAAAGATATTCTCTTAAAAGGGAAGTGGTAACCGAATCTAAACTATCAGTATTTTTTTGGCTAAAGAATTTGTTAAGCTTTGATAGTTCTTTATTGTAATCATAAATAGTTTTTGGGGAACAGGACCTCTCAATACTTAGGTGGGACAGAAACTTTGTTATGTCACAACTTATATTCATAGTTTACCGGGCCATTTTAATCTTGTTTTGCAAGGTAAACTAAGAAATTTTGATTAACTTGGGACAGAACGAATAGAATTTTATCTCTTGTGCTCAAGCATAGGAGATAAAATTGGTTGGACTAAGCCACTAAGTGAAAGATTAAATGTGTAATTTCTTCTATGCAGAAAGTATAAAGATAATCAAAATAAAAGATATGGCATAAAGAAGATAAATGATACCGAAATGGGACACTATTCTATGAATATATTGAAAAAACCAAAAGGTAAATCCCATTCCGGTATAAGACTTAGGTAGAATAAAAAAACAATAAAGTAAGGGGGCATAAGCTTACCACTGCTCTTTAAATAAGAGCAATTGACGCTATTTATGTTAAGGTTATTTAAGTAAATGTTCATGATGTATCAATTATTTGTGGCTCGCAGGTGTTTCTATCAATCCAGTAAGAAAAACTTGGAAGCAAGTGGTGGCAAGTCATAATACCAATCCTGCAGCGTGGGCATTGTGAAATGTCCTTTCCGGTAAGTTCCAGCATTAGCTCTTCAAGACTTTGTTCAGGCCTCTCACAAGTTTTACCATAAATTCCCAGAAGTTTCTTACAGCAGGCTATATTTTCTTTTCGGTTACGATTGCTTAT
>JAMDEN010000106.1 GCA_023487035.1 Actinomycetota bacterium | reverse complement strand
TCCCTGATAAAAAATCCGGACTTGCTGAAATCAGGTTCTGGTATAAGGATAAACTTGTTGGAACTGCTAATGTTAAAAATGAGGATTTAAATATTTCTAATTTCTATCTATAATATACACTCCACTTTTGATTTTAAATAACAGACAATAAATTAAAATTGAATTAAGAATTCTTATCAGTTAAAATATTTTATAATGATAATTACAATCCAGGTGAACAGAAAATGAAATTTTTAAAAGAAAAAAACAAAATTTTAAATAAAAAAGAATTAGATGCACTTTCTAAATTGAAAAATGAATTGTTAAAAAACTTTCCTGGAACAGAGTTGATTTTATTTGGGTCAAAAGCTAGAGGTGATTTTACTGACTTTTCTGATTTAGATGTTTTAATAATTGTTGATAAAGAAGTGGACTATGAACTAAAGAATAAGATTATAGAAATTGCATACGATATTGAGCTGGAAAATGATATTGTATTTGGACTTATAATTGAAAATAAAAAATCCTGGAGATCTCCAAGATATAGAGTGATGCCTCTTTATAAAAATGTTGAAAGAGAAGGTGCTATTATTTGAAAAATGAACTTATTGATTTAATAAAGTACCGTTTAAAAAAATCAAGTGAAACATTAGCGGATGCAAAAATAATATTTGAAAAAGCATCCCTTACTTCTACAGTAAATAGGATATATTATGCTATGTTTTATGCAGTGAATGCTCTACTATTATCTAAAAATTTTTCATCAGCAAAACATTCTGAAGTAAGAGCTCTTTTTAATAAGGAATTTATAAATAAGGGGTTGGTTGATAAAGAATTAGGAAAATTTTATTCAAAGATATTTGAGGAAAGACAAGAAGGTGATTATAAAGATTTTGCAAAGTTTGATAACGAGACTGTTAAAAATTGGTTAAACAGTGCAGAAGATTTTATAAATGAGATTGAAAAATTAACTGTAAATATTATTGATAAAAATTTATAAGAATTTTTCTTACACCCAATATTTTGTATTAGAAATTTTTAAATGCTTAAAAAGATAACTTACTTAAAAAAGGCATGTATTTTAATAAAAATCCTATTAATTTTGTCATAGAGCCTGTTAAAAACACAATACCAAGAATTATAAGGAAAATACCGGAAATAATTGGAATAATTCTCATATACTTGTTAATTTTTTTAAAAAAGTTTGAAAACAAACCAATAAAAATGCTGAATAGTATAAATGGGATACCAAGTCCGAGAGAATAAGCCAGTAATAAAAATATTCCTTGTGCTAAAGTATCAAGTCTGCTTGCAAGAAGCAAAATTCCGGAAAGAATCATTCCTATACACGGAACCCAGCCAAATGAAAAAATTATACCTATTAAAAAAGACCCGAGATAATTAAATTTTGCTGATTCAGGAATATTAAATTTTTTTTCAAAATTTAAAAAAGGAATTTTAAAAACACCCATATAATTTAAACCAAATATTATTAATATTCCCCCGCCGACTCTACTTATTATATTTGCATAATCCTTTAAAATTCTTCCAATCAATGTAGCTGTTGATCCAAGTATTATAAAGATTAAAGAAAATCCAAGAACAAAAAATAAACTATTTAAAAAAATAAATAATTTATCGGAAAATTTATTTTTTTCAACCCGAAATGCCGCTTTATTAGTTATAAAACCAATATAAACAGGAACTAAAGGCAATATGCATGGGGAAATGAAAGATAATATACCTCCAATAAAAGCTGACGCAAGGCTTATTTCAAACATTTATTTAACTCCCTTTAAAATTTTTAAATTGTAAAACCATATTTTTATTAATTTTAAAATTTTAAAAAGACAAATTTATATTAAAAAATAATTTCAATTATTTATCTGTTATTTATTTTATTTTATCTTATCTTTAATTTGTCTTTTTTTTAATTTGTGCTATTTGTTTTTTGCCATTATATTAAAAAGATACCTGCAAATCCATTTATTCTTTTTTGATATTTATTTTTAAAATATACAAACATTAAATAAAATATTTTTATATTTAAATTTATCTATGTAATATTGTCAACATTTTTTAAAAAAATAATAATTTACTATTAACTAAAAATTTGATTATTTAAATTGGTAAGCTAATCCAAGGGCTAAAGAAACCTCATTAAGTTTTTTATCTAGAGTCCATAATGAAACTTTAGTCAAGAGAGCTGAAGCAAGCAAATGCATATCAATGTATCCCAATCCTTTTCCCATAAGGAGATTGCACTCGATAAAATTCATCACTTCTTCATGTTCTGCATGAATTGCCATAGGAAGTGTGCAAAGCAAAGAGAGTATTTCAACTCTGTTTTTGAGATTTCCGCATGCAAGTTCTCCAATGATAAACCTATGAGATAGAACATGACCGTTGTTTAACAATTTTTCAAGGCCGACGTTTCCATCACGAAGATGAGCTACCCATATTGATGTATCAACAAGAACCATTCTAATTATCTCCTATTCTCCTTCTGGAAATCATCTCCAACTTCTTCTCAGTTCCTCCCAACCTCGCAAGTCTTTTACTGCTTTCCATTGCAATTAATGTTTCAAGACCAAGTTTGACCAATAAAGTTTTTTCCTTAATTCCAGTTAACTTCTGTGCTTTGTCAAGCAATTTATCTTCTATATTTAATGTTGTTCTCATATAAATTCCCCTTCCATCATATGCTTTATTATATGTATAAGTATGCACTATTTAGATTCAATAATCAAGTGATGTTTTTGTTTTATATAGAATATTGTTTTTTAATTATAAGGAAAATAACGGAAATAATTGGAATGGTTCTCATTAAAAGAAATAGTTGAAATGGTTAACTATGCCTTAAATTATAAAAAAAAATAATATTTTACTTGACAATATTTGATAAATCGATTATACATATAAACCGTAGGGAGGTATATTTTATGGATAATTTTAAATTATATAAAAAAACAGCAGAATATTTTAAAGCATTATCTCATTATACAAGAATACAAATAATTGAACTTCTTGGAGATGGAGATCTGTGTGTTTGTGAGATTATGGCAAAATTAAACCTTGATCAATCTCATGTATCAAGACATCTGATGGTACTGAGAAATAATGGTATTGTAAGTGATTCAAGAGATGGCAATAAAATATATTATTCCTTAATTGATAAGACAGCATTAGATGTAATAAATAAAATTAAAAAGAGTAATTTAGTTAATATTTAATTTTTTTAACAAAGCTTCAAAAATATAGAGATTATAATCTGGTATAAATTAAAGGGGGTGAAATTTTGGCAAAAAATTGGTATCCGATTATTGATAAAGAAAAATGTATCCAGTGTCATCAATGCGTTGATTTTTGCCCTCATGGCGTTTATTCGATTGATGATGAGGGATATCCGGATGTTATCAACCCCGATGATTGCGTTGAATTTTGCAGGGGTTGTTCTAAGATTTGTGATTCAGAAGCAATATCATACTTTGAAGGAGGAAAAAATGAGTAAAAAAGGATTATTATTATGTGTATGTCAGGGCACATGCCCTTCGTTCCAGGAAATGAATGTTTTCGAAGTATTAAATTCTTTAAGGCGAGAAAATATATTTGATTGGGTAGGACTTCATCCACAACTTTGTGCAGAAGATGGCGACAGATATTTAATGGAACTCCTTAAGGGAGCAGATATTGACAAACTTTATGTTGCCGGTTGCGATCCCGTAATGCAGAAGAAGATGTTTCGTGATGCATTTGGTGATGCAGGATTTGATAAAGATAAACATGTAGGTGTTGAAATTAGAAATATGAATACTGAACAAACTATTAATGCTATTAAAAACGCAGCAGCTCAGTAAGTTTTTAATTAAGTCCTGGTAAGAATTTTAAATAAAAATTAATTAATATGAATTAATATAATAAGATAAAAAATAAAAAAAATTAAAAATTCTTTGTATTAAAAATTTTTAGTAATATTAACAATATAACGACCAGCTTATAAAAATAAATATTTACCTGAAAGGATAAGCTGGCCGTTATATTTAAATTATTATACGTTGTATTTTATTTTTATATTTTTTATATTTTTATATGCTTATAATTTAACTCTTATCGTATTATGATTTTTATATTTTTTTAATCCTCATGCCCCATTTCCTGTTTAATTAATTTTTTATAATCTTTAACTTTTATATCCTGAATATTGATATTTATTCAACTTATCGATTAATTTTATCATTTTATATACTAACCTTAGGGCATTTTTCAAGTGATTTTGCAATCATTTCATCAGGATATTCAAAATCTACAAGTTTTTTATCCATATATAATTCATAAGCTGTCATATCAAAATGACCATGACCGCTAAAATTAAATGCTATAACTTTTTCTTCCCCTGTTTGCTTACACTTTAGCGCCTCATCGATAGCACATCTTATTGCATGGCTTGTTTCAGGCGCAGGAATTATACCTTCTGTCTTTGCAAACATCATTGCTGCCTCAAAACATGTATTTTGAGGATAAGAAACAGCTTCAATAAGTCCTTCATTATAAAGCATGCTTACTTGTGGAGCCATTCCATGATATCTTAAACCCCCAGCATGAATTGATGGCGGCATAAAATCATGTCCTAGTGTATACATTTGTACTATTGGAGCCATCTTGGCTGTATCACCATAATCAAACGTAAATTTACCTTTTGTAAGCGTTGGACAAGATGATGGTTCAACTGCAATCATTCTAATATTTTTACCTTTTAATTTGTCTGGGATAAATGGAAAGGCAAATCCTCCAAAATTACTTCCGCCTCCAACACAACCTATTAAAATATCAGGGGTTATCCCAAGTTTTTCAAACTGTTTTTTTGTTTCAAGCCCAATAATTGTCTGATGTAATATGACATGATTTAAAACACTACCTAAAGAATATTTAGCCTCTCCGCCACTTTTAACTGCTTCTTCAACAGCTTCACTTATTGCAAGACCGAGACTTCCAGGAGAATTGGGATCCTGCGCAAGCATTGCC
>JAMDEN010000163.1 GCA_023487035.1 Actinomycetota bacterium | reverse complement strand
TTATGGAAGGAGACTCACTTAGAAAACTAAATAGACCTATGTAAAAAAAAGAATATAATACTAACTAAGAATTATGGGCTGGTACAATGCTGCTGAAAAACTGGTACAATGTAGGTGAAAAATGACACTTTTTTTAAAACAATTGGTTTAATTCTCAAAATTCTATTCTTTTTGTTATTATTTAGTTCTATTATAATCTCCTTATCAATATTTAGATTATAATAGTAGCTTGAAAGGTATTCTCTATTTATTCCAATTATGTTTCGAAAAAAATTTGTAGAGGCAATTAAATTTGGATTATTTGGGTTTATTGAAATAAAAATTGCATCGAGTATAGAAGTTTTACCAGTGCAATTATCGCCAATAAAAATATTAATTTTCTTAAGAGGTTTAATAATCAAATCACTTAATCCTCTGAAGTTTTTTATTTTCATACTTTTAAACATATACACCTCATTTAATATTTAAAGAAATAATTGTACATTTAAATTTGTTTATAATCAAATAACATAAATTGAATTTTTTATTTTATATGAATTAATTATTCTTATTTTAAGATTCTTAATTCTTTCAAAATTGCTTTGAAATTTCACATAACAACCAATTCCTTATTCTGCACGTAAATGATACATTATCTAAATTACTGCTTTCATTATTTTATCAATTAAGTGTTATTAATTCTTTTTCTATTCCAGGATAGATTTTATCTATTTCAGACTGCGTTTTAATAGTTTCTTCTATGACTTTAACTATATTTATAAAATAATTTATATCTTCAATTTTTAAAGATTTGCCTTTTTTATCCTTAAGCCATTTATATAAAACCTGGTAACTTCCAATATAATAGTTATAAACATTAAAACTTATATTAGTAAAAGCTTGGAATTTATTTATTCTTAGTTTTTTATTTAATTCATCATATTGAATATTTTCAATAATTCCGTCACCTTCATTGCCTTCAAATCCGATATTAGAACTATTTATTGTTTTTAATTTTAATAAATGCAAATCTATAAGATATTTGCCTAATTTAGATAATTTTACAAAGAGATCATAATTTTTTGTAAAAGGAATTTTAGGAAAATCAATTTTTAAGAACTCATTATATTTTTCTCTATAGACTTTTGAATACAAAATAGCATAAATATAATTAAAAATATCTGTCTCTTTAATTTGCCTTGTGTATAAATTTTCTATTGCTTTTATCACTACTTCTTTTATGTTAGAAATTCGATTTGTTTCTTTAACTTCAAAACTAAGATTATTGAACTTATTTTTATCATTCTTTTCATAAATCCAAAGTGGAAAATAATAATTTCCTTCCTTTGTTTTATTTGATATTAAACAACCGTCTCCAACAGTATCGGAAATAAATATATGTTTAAAATTAGAATCCGCCAATATTTTAGTTGTAACTAATGATAAATTATTATAAAGAAGGTTATTCATAAAATCTTGACGCAATCTTGTAACTAAAGTATTTTTATAGTAAATAAACCTTTTATCGAAAATCCTATAATCATATTTTTTTATTAAACTTTGATCCAATCCTTCTTTTAGAAGTATCTTTCTATCTTCTTTTATATTCCAATCTGGTGTATCTTTAAAATTAAATTTTTCCGAAATAAAACTATCATTATTTCTTTCATCAAAAAATAAAGTCAATCTATTAAATAAATCAATTTTATTATTATCTATTATAAAATTGTCTCTATGTGTTTGAACACCTATACTATAATTTTTAAATATACTTTTTATTGATAAAAAACCATTATAATTATTTGAAAATAAAAAATTTTTTGGAATAAAAAAGTAATAAGGATTAAAAGGTTTTAGTTCTATCCATTCCGTGTTTTTTATATTATGGTTATCAAGAAATTTATATTTATCTTCTTTTAAACCCGTAATATCCTGATAAAAAAATTTCTTATCATCCTGTATTTTTTCCGTTTTAATAAAAATGTTTATTGAAACACCTTGAGTAATATCAAAAACATTTTCATCTTTTAATTCTTTACTGCTTTTAGATCTTTTCATATCGCCATGAAGATTTAAAATATAAATCAAGTCAAAATCATTTATAAGTTTTTTTCTCATATCTCTATGAATAATACCATCTAAAAATGAATTATTGGTAATCATAGCTATAACACCTTTGCCAGTCTGGTTAATTTTATAATGAGCAAAGGACAAAAATTTAATATAGTCATCTGATAGAGGTAGTAAATTTTTTTCTTCTATTCTTACATTTTCCTTATAGCTTTCATAAAATTTGCCAAATTCAGTGATGGTATCAATTTTATTTTGCGAACTTATGCTATAAGGTGGATTTCCAACCACAATTAAAATAGGTGTATTATGTTTTACTTCGTAAGCATTTTTTTGTTCAGTAACTAAAGTTTGTTCAAAAAATCCTGGAAATCCCTGAAGTATTTTCTGGCTAAATTCCAGTGTATTTGTTAAATAGATCTTCACGTTATCTTCAGAATTAAAATCATAATTTTCATCAGTTAAAGTAAATAATACTTTTAAATGACTTACAACATATGGCGCAATTAGTATTTCAAAGGCATAAAAATTTTTAAGTATATGATTTTTAATGAATTCATTCAGATAATACTTAGAATCAGATATTTTTATTGCTTCTTCTATTGCAAGTTGCATAGCATATATTAAAAATGTGCCTGTACCGACAGCAGGATCTAAAAGAGTTATCGGGTTTCTAATACTGTCTGTTTCATAAGTTGCAAGACCATTACTTGCATTAAAAAAGTTGTTATCTTTTAAAATCTCATTTACTGAATTAACAATATAAGTTACAACTTCTAGAGGTGTGTAATATATTCCAAGCTTTTTCTTTTTTTCTTTATCATATTTTAATAAAAATGTTTCATATAGATGAAATATTGGATCTCTTTTTCCATTCTTGCTTGATTGATTGAGTATTTTGTAAATATCTGTATGATTTAAGATATCTACTATATCATCAACTATTATCTCTAGATCTTTTGGCATTTCCTGAGTAGATATTACTTTAAAAATTTCTCTAAGAAGTCCAAAACTTTTTTGAATATAATCATAGGCTGTTTTTGTTGTAAATGGTAATTCTGAAACTTTTTTACCAAATAAAGTTCCCTGAGTCTCAAATTGATATTTTGCAATAAAAAGACCGTAAGTAAATGTTTGAGAAAATAAATCTGCAAAATCTTCTATTTTTAAATCTTCAATAAGATGTTTTTTAAATGATGAATACAACCAGTAAAAATAATTATCCTTATCTTTTTCAAGAATAGGCTTTATTATAAAATCCCGCATTATACCGGCTTTATTTGCAAGTACTTCAGCTAATGTTTTTGTTGAATTAATGCTTGGAGTTATAAAATTAAAGAAAAAATTTAATAGCTTACAAAAATCATCTGTGTTATAAACAGAAGGACTTTTAACTTGCTTTAAATGTGTTAGATAATCAGAAATTACAACAGGTTTATTTAAAAGCAAACCGTTTCTGTATAACCTAAATTCAATAAAATTAGTTAAAATAAAATTCGGGAAGGCTTCCAGGTATCTTTTTATTTGTTCAGTATTTTCAATATCATCTAAATTTTTAACTATTATTGGGTTTTTTGCTTCAACATAACCTGTAACTTTAGTTGTACCATCCCAAACCCTAAAATCAGGGTTACCGGCTTCAATTTGTTTCGGGTTAGCTGTTACCGTAGTTTTTTTACCAATGGACTTTCCATAATTTTCTAAAAATGCCTCAAGAATACCATAATAGCTTTGCTCTGAAGAATCACCTTTAGAAAATTTAGAAAAGAGTTCTTTTATATAATTATTTACTAATTCCATATATGCTAACTATTTATTTAATTTATAATATTTTAAACTTAAAGGTTTAAAATTTCTAATAGATTTACCGATTTCTGTTATGGACTGGTATTTCTGATCTTTTGGAAAATTTAGTTCTCTGATTTCTTTTATTAAACTATACCAGTAATCATTCTTTTTGCCATTTAAATTGAGTATATTTCTTAGTGTTCTAAAACCAATTTCTTAACCTATCATTATTGCTGAAAGAAGTTTTAAGGCTTTAGAATAACTTATATTATTACTGCTTACAATTACTTCCAGTAAGCTTGAAGGACTTTCTATATTAATTGAATTAATGCTTATATTCTTTTCAATATACTTCCAGAAATTATTGATTACTTTTTTGGAAATATCCAAATTAAAAAGATTTTTAAAAGTTAATTCGGTATTAACTTTTATCGATTTTAAAACTTGCTTGATTTTATTTTTTGTATTTAACCTCACTTCTATTCTTAAAACCTCAAATGGCTTTATTTTTTTAAGATCATTTAAAAGACTTAATTGAATTAGATTATTAGATTCTATGGATCTCTTTTCACTTATTTTTGCGATAGATCCTTTATTTTATCATATATTGCAATTTCAAAAGAATTGCAGTGATAATGAATTACCTGTCCTTCATTTCTATAGCTTGTCTTGTCTATATCAAGTCTTTTGGTTAAGTTTATCTTGTTTAATTCATTTATTACCATTGAGCAAGTTGAATAATCAGTTAAAGCAATATTTTTGGAATAATGAACAGATGATACGCTGGCTTCTATCAGATCGATATCTTTAATTATTATTGCCATCTCTTCCAATGTGGATCTAAGTTTTACAATAATTTCATCAAAGTATGTATCGCTTAGTTCATCAAAATTATTTCCAAATAATAGTTTTGGAAGTGACAGTTCTATTTTTAACGGAATATCTATAAGGCCTTTCGAGATCCTCTTGGTAATGGTAAGTCTTGGTTTGTATATACCATTTATTAGATCTTCTTTATTTGGGTTTTGCTTGCAGGAAAAATTACTTTTTGAACCAAGCGTGTAATATGGACTTTCGAAGAATCCTTTTGTTGAAGGACTGAATTTATTATGATCTAAAATAATATACTTATCTCTTGGAATTGTCAGAACTATTGTATCTATCATCTTTATTTTTTTCATC
>JAMDEN010000053.1 GCA_023487035.1 Actinomycetota bacterium | reverse complement strand
TCATCTTTTAATGTTTTAAATTCCTCTTTTTTAGAAATATTATGAAACATAAAGATATCTATGTAATCTGTATTTAATCTTTTTAAACTTGTATTAAAATCATTTAAAAATTCTTCTTTATTTCTGCTTATTGATTTTGTAATAATATAAATATTATTTCTTATACCATTAAGAGCTTCTCCTAAAATTTCTTCGCTATAAGGATACATATGTGCAGTATCAATTAAATTAATACCATAATCAATTGCAGAATGAACAAGATTTATCGCATCTTTTCTATCAATTCTTGCAAATTGCAATGCGCCAAATGCAAGTGAGGAAACTTCTAAACCAGTTTTTCCTAAAATTTTATATTCCACTTTGTTTAATATCTTATTATTTTAATAATTTGCCTTAATAATTTACCTTAATAAAATGAAAATAAAAAACTTAAAAAACTTTATTTTATTTTTTTAACCGAATCACGGGGTATTACCACAGGATCAATAATAATTTTTTTATTTTTAAAGCGCCCTGTTTCCAGTCTATTGATTAAATTTTCTGAAGCTACCCGCCCTATTTCATACATGTCATGATTTATTGTTGTAAGCTTTGGTATTAAATAATCAGAATAAAATAAATTATCATAACCCATAATAGAAATTTCATCAGGAATTTTTATATTATTTTGCATCAGAATCCTACTTAAAAAAATAGCAATTGAATCTGCGACACAAAAAATAGCAGTAACATCACTTTTTAAAATAAAATCCTTTTTCTCAATAAGTGATTCTTCAATTTTTTTATATTCCAGTGGAACATCCAGAATAAAAATTTCATTAATTCCTGCCTGCTTTAAAACATCAATAAATCCCTGAACTCTTTCATTAAAAATAAATACTTTTCTTGAATAAGTAACAATTCCTATTTTTTTATGATTATTTTCCAGAATAAATTTTGCTGCCAGTTCTCCACCTAAATAATCATTACTCATTACAAATGGAATATTTAAATCTGGAATAATTCTATCTACTAAAATTATTGGAATATTTCTTTTTTGAACTTCGGAGATAAATACTTTTTCTTCTTCTCCTCCATATACGCCGGAGAAAATTACCCCATCAATAATCATCGAATCAAGGGTATCAATAATGTCTTTTTCTCTATTAATATTCTGTCTTGTATTAAAAAGTGTCATGCTATAACCCTTTTTAGACATTGCAAGTTCTGCACCACTAATTAATTCAACAAAAGTTGGATCTTTTAAGCTCGGAACAATAAATGCAATAGATTTGGTTCTTTTAGTTGTAATAGCACTTGCAATTTTTGAAGGTTTATAATTATATTTTTGGCAAACTTCCAGAATTTTTGATCTGGTAGATTCTTTAACTAAATTTTTATTATTAAAAAATCTTGAAATAGTAGCTACAGAAACTCCAACTTCTTTAGCAATATCATATATATTAACTTTAGGTAATTTATTTTTTTTATTCATAGTTTAAAAATAATTAACTTATTATCAGAACCTCTTATACTTTTTTACCTGAAACAAAAATATTATAATATATTTTAATAATTGTTATTATATATAATTAAATGAAACCAGTTACAGTAACTGCTTACATTATAAATCAATTACTATAACTGGTCAATAAAAAATATTTAAAATAATAAACTATATAAAATAATAAATTACACAAAAAGTACGAACATTGGCACTAATTTTAGATATAGCAAGATATAGCAACTTATATATTTAATTATGTATAAATTATAAATAGCTTAATCAGGAATTACTGGCTTTACTCCAAGAACTTCGCATGCAACAATTAATTCTTTTTTATAATTGCCTTTAACAACATGGACATGGTTTGCTCTTAAATCCTTAATAAAACTTTCAGGTTTACAATCTAACTTTACAAAAACATGCGGCTGTTGGGAATTGGTTTCATTAATTTTTTCAAGTGGTGTTTCAAGTGCTTTACCTGTTGTTATTAACATTACATACTCGCCATTTATTCTGCTTAGTCTGGCAATAGTTACTTCTCCTGGCGCTCCAATATACCTTGGACAACATCCACCCATTTTCCAGTTAAATTCCCTAAGACCTTCAGAAACCCATACTACATCTTTTCTGGATTTAGCAAAATCTGTAGGTTGCGCACCACAGTTACACATTCTTATTACATTTTCTTTATAGTCATAATATAAAACATCAGTAAACATGGTTGTATCACCTGTAATGTTATTTAAAATCTGCATAGTTAAAGCTCCATTTGAATCAGCTTCACACGCAGCAACAAAAGATGCTTTTTCTCCAAAACCGTCATCAGATGAATCGTTTAAAAGTGTATGTGCTATACAAAATGTAGTGTAACATACAGGCATTTCAGGAAGACATTTAACAGATATAAAATCATAATTTTTTTCTTTAATTATTTCTCTCAAAGCCATGTATAATTTAATCTGAGCAAGCATTACTTCTTCTTTAGCTTCAATTCCCCCGAATTCTTTATTCATCCATTTCAGGAATTTATTTGCCTCATCATCAGATATTTTATTTGCCATTTCTATTACTTTTACCTGTTCAAAACCATCCACATCTATACCAAATTTTGACATCCATTCAGAAGCATCTATTCTTGCGGTGTACATTCCCATACACCTGCTTCCACCTTCACCATAAATCATTCCTCTAAGCTTTGTCGCTCCAGCAATCCCATTAATTAAAGTTTTTAATTCTTTTAAAACTCTTTCTTCATCAAATTTTCCATAAACCAGATAATTTGCAATTCCTACTTCATCAAGTGCTCCTCTTACGATTGCGCCGCCAACTATTCCAAAGGTTTCCAGACTATCATTTGCCCAAACTATAACAGGAACATTAGCCTTTACTGCAGCCATTACAGAAGTGCTTGAATATGTCCATGTACCAACATAAATAACTAAAACATGAATACCTTCCCTTCTTAATTTTTCTGCCTGCTCGCTCATTTCTTTGGCATTTCTTGCAATTTCTCCACATTCAAATACTAAAGCTCCAGTTTTTTCAATAGTTTTTTTAGCAAGAGGTAAATAACTTTTAACTTTATTTACAATACTATCGGGCCATGTAGTATCAAGAGACATTGTCACAATCAAACCAACTTTTGTTTTTTTATCCTTATAAAACATTTTTCCCCTTCCAATTTGAGTAAATTTAAAAATTTCAAATAAATAATTAAAAAAATTTGTAAAATTTTAATCTTCTTAAGTATTTTTCTAAAATAAATACCGGGTATTTTAAAATAAATAGTACTTTGTAAAATAAAGGTGATTTTAAATATTATAATCAGTTGCTTTTAAAATTCTAAGAAAATAATTAAAAAATTAACATGTTTTCTATCAAATATGGCCTGATACTTTAAAAGTATCAGGCCATACAATTAAAATTTAATCATTGAAAATGAAAAACAACTTTATCAATAAAATTATTTTCCACTCCATATCTCTGTAACTTTTGGTAAATATTCTTTAGCATTCGATGCATCTATAATTGGTGTTTCCATATAATTAAAGTACTCTATTTTTTCACCATTAAGTATTTTTTCCATAGTTCTCATTGCTGTCGCAGCATCTTCTGCAGGTGACTGGAATACTGTAAATGTCATCCAGCCATCAATAATGTTTTGTACAGCTTCGGTCTGACCGTCACAACCGTTTGTTAAAATTTCTCCAGGTTTTTTACCTGCATTTTTTAATGCTTTTACTATGCCTATAGCCATACCATCGTTATGAGAATAAATCATTTGAAGCTTATCCCCAAAAGTAGTTAGCCAGTTTTCAGTAATTGTTTGAGCCTTATCTGGTGACCAATCTCCAGGTTGTAAATCTAATCTATTAAACATTTCAGTAGCATTATTTTCTTTGAGTGCATCATCAAAACCTTTTTCACGGTCAATAGCAGCAGAATAACCAGCAGTTCCTGTTATTTCAGTATAGTTGATTTTTGTTATTCCCTTTTCTTTAAGTATCTTAATATATGTTTCTCCCATTAATTTGCCCTCAAGATAGCTATTAGGACCAGCAAATCCTTTAAGTTCTGGAAGCTCTGCAGGATCAGTCATAACATTAGAAGTAATCATGGGTAATTTACCTCCAGTTTCTTTTCCAACTTTCTGTATAACTGCAACAATTCCTTTAGCATCAACAGGCATGATCATTAAACCATCTAATCCCTTAGTAACCATATCTTCAATTTGATTTGCCTGGGTATTAACATCACCTTTTGCATCAGTCATTATTAATTCCCATCCTCTAGCTGCAGCTTCCTTTTTTAATGCAGTTGCATAAGGAAATGTATAAGGGCTGTCTTCAATAAATGGTAATGAAAAACCAACTGTGATTTTTTTACCAGCAGCGGTAGTTTCAGCAGCAGCAGTCGTTTCAGCGGCAGCAGCAGTCGTTTCAGCGGCAGTAGTAGTAGCAGTGGTTGATTTACAACCAGCACTAACTAAAACTAATGAAATTGCTATTGCTGCAATTAATAATATTATTGTTAGTTTTTTAATCATTTTTTTCCTTTCTTGCCTTTCTTGTTTACTAATTATTCAAAATAATAAAAATAAAAAATTAATATTTGTTTTCTTAAATCACCTCCTAAATTAAGTAGCTAATAATTTAATTTGCTTGTTAGAAGTCAGGGCATCAGTAATTATTACTGCCAATAAGATTGAACCTCTTACAAGAAGTTGATAATTGGTATCAACATTAAATATAACCATTGCTCTTTCTACTAAACCTAATATAATTACACCCTGAATAGTCCCTATAACACCACCTTTCCCACCAAACAAACTTGTTCCACCAAGTACTGCAGCAGCAATTACAAGCATCGGAACATTATCACCAAATACTGCATTACCAGTATTTACTTTAGATGAAAGAAGCACTCCTGCAACCGAAGCAGCGAAAGAGCATGAAACGAAATATAAAAAGGTATAAAGATTAACATTTATTCCTGCAGTTCTTGCAGAAATTGGATTGCTCCCAATAGTATAATCATTTCTACCAAACTTGGTATATTTTAAAATATAC
>JAMDEN010000166.1 GCA_023487035.1 Actinomycetota bacterium | reverse complement strand
TCTTGAAGGTTCAACATACGCTACCTTCCATGGTTCGGGACCAAGACATCTTAAAAATGTATCAGGATTAAACGTGCCTGCACCTTTTTCAAGATCAAGCGGCTGTTTTATTATACAGCCTTTATCCGCCCAGTATTTTTGTAAATTAAATATTATATCCTGAAAATCCATAAGAAATTATTTTAATAATTATTAAAATTATAGTCAATTTTTATAACTTGTATTTTTATAACTTGAAAATTTTTTGTGCAAATTTTATTTAAACATTTGATTATATCATTAATATTGTAAAAACACTTAAATCAAATTAATAAAAAAAATAAAAGAATGGAGGATTCACCAAAAAAATTTGCTACAATCGCCAAAAATAAATCTTTTAAATATGGGACTCTTTTCTTCGTTTCTAATATCAAACTTAGAATTTATTTCCAAAACTTTTTTTGAATCTTTCTTAAGCAAAAAGCCCCTAATTATTAGGAGCTTTTCTTTCTGCTATATTTTTCAACCCTAAATAATAATCGAAATTAATCTTACCTTAAATTAAAGCTACTTATAATCAATAATTATGGCAACAGCTGTTACAATTTCCTGCATTTCTATCTCAGATATAAATCCGATTTTTTTTATAAGCCTTTTTATATCTACACCCCTTATCTGTAATGCATCTACTGTAGAAGTCTTGGATAACCCATTGGATCCATTTGGAACTAACTTAATGTGCCATAAATTATTATCAAAACTTTGTTTCCAATCAGTTATCGGAGCAATTAATTTTATCGGTAATTTCCCTACTCCATCAGAACTAATAATTATAGCGGGTCGAGATTTCTTCATCTCGGTTCCGATTGTGAGACCTAGATTTACTATCCATATTTCTCCCCTTTTGGGCTCTGATGATTTAGTAATCAACAATATCTCCTCCCTGGAAATTCTCTATATCAGAATCCTGATCATAAACTTCAGCTATTTTTTCTGCTTGTTTTGTTAAAATCCTGTGTCTTTCTTCCAGGGGTAATTTAATAAAAGACTGTTTTTCTTTTAGAGATTGTGGTTTTTTTATATTTATTTCTTCATCTATCATGCTATTTGCTTCTTCCTGAGTTACAATTCCTTCAGAAATTGCCCGCAAAATATTTTGTCTCAACCAAACTGGTTTTTCAGGTTTCATTTCTGCCGGTTCATTTTTTTTCCAATTTCTTTTATTTATTTCAATACACCAATTTTTATAATATGAATTATTTATGACACCCAGGTCTTTTAGACGGTATAAAAGAGCTTGAATAGATAATCCAAAACGACTTTTTAAAAATAGTAATTCCTGTAGAGTTATAAAAGATCTTTTTGCACCTACTTCTTTAAGAATTTGCGATTCAGGTGCTAAAAAAGCTAATCCAAAACGATAGGCAGCTTTTTCTTCATCAATATCACATGGAATGTCAAGAACAATATGCCCAAGTTCATGGGTAAGATTAAACCTCTGACGCTCTCCACTAACTCTGGAACCTAAAGCTATTGCTGCTGCCTTAAGTTTACCTTCCTCATAACCAAGAGCAGTGAGACCATCAAAATTTCCAGAGGTGTTAACATCAATTATATGTATTAAATGAGTTTCTAATAAATCTATGACATTAGCAATAGGATCTAAGCCTATACTCCAATTATTTCTTAAATTTATTGCTGCTTGTTCAACATCATCAATCTTTTTTATTGAATAATCTTGAACAGGTAAACATGCTTCCATTTTCTGCTGCAACAAGTCTTGCAACCTTATACGTTCTTCCAATTTTTGTTCTACATAGTTTTCAATTCTTTCCATCTCTTTTTTTGGTAGACTCGACTTTTTTCTATAAGCTATAAACTTTACTGAAATTGCTGGCTCAGCCCAAAGATAGGATGATTTAATTTTAAAAACTTCTGAAAGTTTATTTAATACTGAGGGAGATGGTTTAGAAGTTCCTTTTTCATATTTTGAAATTGCTTGTTTAGTCACAATTCCACCCATTTCTGAGGCAAGCTTCTCCAATGAATAACCTCTTGCTAAACGAAGCCTTCTCAACCTTTGGTTAATCATTTTTAACCTCCTTTCAGTTGACAATATTATATTTTGTAGAAATAATTGTCAACTAAAATTCTTTTATTTTCAAATATCTAACGACTATAAATTTGTAATTGAATTCATGTTTTTTCTTAGATATTGTATTTTGTACAAAACCTGAATACTTTTGAAACATGAAATCCTTATAGGAATTTTAGATACAGCTCGTAGGGTGTGACATCCTGGGAAGAGAAAATCCTGGATACAAAGGTTTTAAGATCCTGGAAGGGTTATCCTTTTGAAGTACTGGATGATTTAAAATCTAAAGGCTTATTAAGCGGAAGCAAGGGCGCAAAGTCAGTATATCTGACTGATAATGGAATTAAAAAAGCAAAGAATTTATTAAAAATATATATACACAGATAATAGAATGAAAAACAAAAATCATCCCCCAAATAATAAAAATATTAATGAAACAGGACATTTCAAACCAGGAAGAAATGATCCCTGCCCGTGCGGAAGCGGTAAAAAATATAAGCATTGCTGCCTGCACAAAACAGAGGCGGTGAATTTAAGCAATTATAAATATGACAGATATCTTGAAATCAGACACTCAGCAACTATTAAAATTATTGACCTTGGAATTGAGAAATTGAAACTCGAACCACCGGAAGCAGCATATTATCTTCTTGATTTTCTTTTATTTAAACCTGATGAAAATGAGAAAATGAGAAACGAAGAGGAGTTTTTTAATTTTTTAAACAATACCTCAAATCTTTTTTTTGCTCATGGCTATCCTATATTTGAAATGAATTTTAATGATAATAATTATAAAAAAGATATAGAAACAGATGAATTCGGATTTGACTTTATAAACACTGAAGATGTATATGATAATTATTTGTGGAAATATAACTCCTCTTGAAGCAATTAAGACAAAAGAAGGCAGAAAAAGAGTTGATGCTTTAATCAATGATTATGAAAATAAGTATTTGCATGATACCAAAAGGAAAGATGATGGTATCAATATTCAGAAGTATTTTAACCCGGATGAATTAAGAAAAAGATTATTTTAGTATGACATCATTCATCTAATTCCCCAGATTCTTGAAGAAAATGCTTGTCGAGTGTGGAAGCATCGATACCACTTCTCTGTTTTATTTCTTATTCAAGATATCTCGCATATGATAACAACTTAGACATTCTTTATTACCTTATTAAATTACCTAATTAAATAGTTATTACCTAATTAAACATTTTCCCACTGTGCATATTTACCCTGCCCAAGACATTTTACCTTCCCGGTTGCTTGTAGCTTTTTCAATATATGCCTAATCATATCTATGCTTACTCCAGGACATTGCTTTTGAATATTTGCAATAGAAAATGGTACTTTTTGCTGTTTTATCACAGAGTGGACAATTTCTGTTTTCATCCCTCGGATTTCTTTGACTTCTCCAACTCTCTCTTTAAATTCCTTGTATGCTGAATTTAGTATAAATAGAATAAAATTAATATAAGACCAAGGATTATGTTTCCCTTCATACCAGCCATAAGAACTTTCTTCAAGCGTTTCATAATATCTTTCTTTGTGCACTTCTATTAATCGCTCTATACTGATATACCATCCCACTTCAATTCCAGTATGGTAACAATTTAATAAAAGCAATAATCGTGAAACACGACCATTACCATCTCTGAATGGATGGATACATAAAAAATCTAAATTTAATGCTGCCATGAGAATAAGAGGGTGTATCCATTTTTCTTCTATTCCTTCTTGCCATAATGATATTGTCTTTTTCATTGTCTCTGGTGTTTCCTGTGAAGATACTGTTTTAAACCGTATCCGCTCTCTACCATCTGCATATTTCTGAATAATATCGACATCTTTTTCTTTATATTTTCCTGCATCCCATATATCACCACGACAAAGACGATGCAACTGTAATATTGTTTTCTCTGAAATTGATAGTTTTGTAGTTTGGGTATGAATAAGATTCAAAGCATCTCTATATCCCTTAATTTCTTCTTCATTTCTATCACGAAGTAATGGTTTCCCAAAAATCAAAGTCCCTATTCGTGATTTATCTACTTCAATTCCTTCAATACGATTTGATGACACTGCACTTTCAATTAAAGCATGTTCACGTAATACTTTTAATCTTTGAGGAATTTGTTTTTTATACAGTTCCTGCATTCCTTGCATATAACTTATATCAGTTAAATACCAGGTTGTTTGAACTGGAATTTGTATTGTTTTTTTTGAAAACAACTCTAAGGTTTTCATTTAGTTTCACCTTCAATAATTTTTATTTATTCTTCTGTTAAACTTTATAATTTGTAAACAATCTAATCGTTTTTTTTTTAGATTTTCCGCATTACCTTTATTATTTATATTTAGTCTACTTTAAAGTAGTCTAATATAAAAAGTAGACTAAATTTCAATAGACTATAGGTTCTCAGATATTTTCTATTTTTTTTAAATAATTAAAACTTTCAATATTTGTTTCAGTATGGTAAATAAAATAATTTTCAAGAATAAAAATTAATTCTTTTATATTTTTTTCTGAAATATTTTCATTGATAATATTTTCAATTTTTAATCCAAATAAATTAATCAGGAAATTGGAATACTTGCTGTCAATATAAAGCAGGCTGCCGGCATTTCTTCTGCAGGCATCGCAGATTGCCCCACCATATTTAATTGAAAATGCAAATCCTCTCAAGTTATGTGTATTATATGTATCTTCCTTATCATATAATTTTCTTGAGCAAATACTGCATGTTTCAAATAATGGTACATATCCCATAATTTTTAATAATTTTGCAATAAAAAAAGCAAGAATTTTTTTAAGAGTAGTGCTGTCATTGAATGCACATCTGTTTATTTCCTTTAAAACCACATAAACCAGCCGGAAAACGCTTGCCTGAGGAGAACCTTCTGACTGGGTTTTAAGAATCATTTCACTAATTATTTGAGCAATATTGAATTTAAAAAAATCAGAAGATATATTTTGAAATATTTCAATGAAAATATT
>JAMDEN010000055.1 GCA_023487035.1 Actinomycetota bacterium | reverse complement strand
CATAATATTGAAATAGTAATTGATAGATTAAAAATTAAACCGGATATAAGAAAAAGATTAACCGAAGATATAGAAATAGCTCTTAAAGAAAGTGAAGGAATAGCTAATATTGAGATTATAGATTCTGGTGAAATACAAACATTTTCTGAAAATTTTTCTTGTGTTGATTGTGGTATAAGTTTTGAGGAATTAACTCCAAGGATGTTTTCTTTTAATAGCCCTTATGGTGCTTGCAAGGAATGTGATGGTCTTGGGTTTAAAAAAGAAATAGACCCTTATTTAATTATTGAATTTCCCGAGAAAAGTATAAATAACGGTGCAATACCTTTTATTAATATGGGTTATTCAAATTATTATTCACAGTTAATGAAATCATTATCAGAAAATTATAATTTTTCTTTGGATGTTCCTTTTAAAGATTTACCGCAAGATATTAAAGATATAATTTTATATGGGGCTAAGGGAGAAAAAATAAAAATCAAATACAGGAATTACGAAGGGCATGTTCATAATTATTATTTAAAATATGAGGGCTTAATTAATAATTTAAAGAGAAGATATATTGAAACTGAATCTGAAAATGCAAGAGAAAAAATAGAAGAGATAATGAGTCAGAGGCCCTGTCCTTCCTGCAATGGTAAAAGATTAAGACCTGAAAGCCTTGCAGTAAAGATTGGCAATAAGTCAATAGCAGATTTTTGTGAACTGACAGTATCTGATAGCATAGAATGGCTTAAAAATTTAAAGTTAACAGAACAGGAACAAATTATAGGGCTAAGGCTTATAAAAGAAATAATAGAAAGATTAAAATTTTTAAATGATGTAGGGTTAGGATATCTTACAATTGAAAGACAAGCTGGAACGCTTTCAGGTGGTGAATCTCAAAGAATAAGGCTTGCAACACAAATTGGATCAGGCCTTGTTGGAGTTTTATATATTCTTGATGAACCAAGTATTGGCCTTCATCAAAGGGATAATAATAAACTACTTGATGCATTAAAAAGATTAAGAGACTTGGGAAATACAATAATAGTTATTGAACATGATGAAGAAACCATTAGAAGTGCTGATTATATCGTAGATATTGGTCCTGGAGCAGGTTTACATGGTGGTCATATTGTTTTTAGTGGTACACTTGAAAGTATTTATGATTGTAAAAAATCACTAACAGGAAAATATCTTTCAGGCGAAAAATTTATTCCTGTTCCTGAAAGAAGAAGAAAGGGTAATGGAAAAAATTTAGTTATTGAAGGCGCATGCGAACATAATTTAAAAAATATTAATGTGTCTTTTCCACTTGGTAAATTTGTTGTAGTTACCGGAGTATCAGGTTCAGGTAAAAGTACTTTAATTAATGAAACATTATATCCTGCTTTATCAAACATTTTAATGAATTCCAGCTATAGGCCAGGAAGGTATAAAGATGTTAAAGGTGCTGATAATCTTGATAAAGTTATAGTTATAGATCAATCTCCAATAGGAAGAACTCCGCGTTCAAATCCAGCTACTTATACTGGAGTTTTTACTTATATCAGGGAACTTTTTGCTATGACAACAGATGCAAAATTAAGAGGATATAAACCTGGCAGATTCAGTTTTAATATTAAAGGCGGAAGATGTGAAGCTTGTCAGGGTGATGGCGAGATAAAAATAGAAATGCATTTCTTACCGGATGTTTATGTTATTTGTGAAGTTTGCAGAGGCAAGCGTTATAACAGAGAGACTCTTGAAGTAAAATACAAAGATAAAAATATTGCTGATATACTTGATATGACGGTAGAAGAAGCACTAAATTTTTTTGAACATATTCCAAGAATAGTAAATAAGCTTAAATATATAAATGATGTAGGGCTTGGTTATATAAAACTCGGACAACCTTCAACAACACTTTCTGGCGGGGAAGCACAAAGAGTTAAGCTGGCAACTGAATTATCAAAAAAAAGTACCGGGAATACATTATATTTACTGGATGAGCCAACAACAGGTCTTCATTTTGAAGATATAAATAAATTACTTAAAATTTTAAATAGACTTGTAGATGCAGGTAATACTGTAATTGTAATTGAACATAATTTAGAAGTTATAAAAACTGCTGATTATATTATTGATCTTGGGCCTGAGGGCGGAAATCTTGGCGGTGAAGTCATTGCAACAGGTACCCCTGAGGAAATTATACAAATTAAACATTCATATACAGGTAAATATTTAAAAAATTATTTAAATAATGGAAAATCAGGAAATTAATAATAATGATTTAACTTTTACCCTGAATACACTTCCTAAAAAACCTGGTGTTTATATTTTTAAAGATAATAAGGGTAAGGTAATATATATAGGAAAAGCAAAAATATTATATAACCGGGTAAGAAGTTATTTCATAAATAATAAAAATTTAAAATCTTCAAGTTCCAAGGTTTCGTATTTTTCAAAAAAAATTAGTGCTATTGATTATCTTATAACAGATAATGAAATAGAAGCACTTATTCTTGAATTAAATTTAATAAAAAAATACCAGCCTAAATTTAATGCCGATCTTAAAGACGATAAATCATTTCCGTTTATTGCAATAACTGAAAATGATGATTTCCCGCGTGTAATTATAACAAGAAACAAAAAAATTAATGGGGCTAAATATTTCGGTCCTTATACTAATGTACAAGCTTTACGTGAAGCAGTTAAATATTTAAAAAAAATATTTATGGTTAGAGATTGTGAAAAATCCAAACCTGGAAAACAGGGAAATAAACCGTGTCTTAATTATCATATAGGATTATGTTCAGGACCATGTATTGATAAAATAAGCAAGGAAGAGTATAAAAAAAACATCGAGTACATAATACTATTTTTAAAGGGCAAAGATAAAAATATAATAAAAAATTTAACTGATGATATGAATAAATTTGCAGCAAATCTTAATTATGAGAAAGCTGCTGAAATAAAAAATAAAATACAACTTATTAATGAAATTTATAACGGGCAAAAAATATTTATCAGCAGTGAAAATTCATGGGATTTTATTGGGATAGCAAAAGGAGAAGATATAGCGGCTGCTAGTGTATTCATGTACAGGCAAGGAGAATTAGCAGGATTTAATAATGTCATAATAACTAGTTTTGGAACAGAAAACGAAGAAGAAATATTATCTGATTTTTTAGTAAGATATTATGAAAATATAAACAATATGCCATCAATAATTTATATTCCTTTTGAAATAAAAGATATTGATATGATTACAAATTATTTTCAAAAAATAAAAGATAAAAAAACAGAGATAAAAGTTCCAAAAACAAGTGAAAATAAAAAAATTATGGATTTAACCTTGAAAAATTGCAGATTGTTTTTTGAAAAGAAAAAATTTGAAAAACAAGCTAATTTCAGTAAAGTTTTTCATGATATTATGGAATTAAAAGAAAAATTAAAGTTAAAAAATATTCCAGGAAGAATTGAATGTTATGATATATCCAATCTTAAAGAATCATTTCCAGTTGGTTCAATGGTAGTATTTATTAATGGTAATCCTGTAAGAAATGATTATAGACATTTTAAAATAAAAACAGTAAATAATCAGGATGATTTTAAAATGATAAATGAAATTTTAAAAAGAAGATTAAAATATTTGGTAAGTTCAAAAATAGAAATTAAAGAAAGCTTTTATGAAAAACCTGATTTAATAATAATAGATGGAGGTAAAGGGCAACTTAATGCTGCAAAAAGTGCCTTACTTGAATATGGTTTAGCTGAACAAATTGATTTAATCAGTTTAGCAAAAAAAGAAGAAATTATTTTTAGTGATAATTTTGAAAACGGGATTTCGTTTGATAAAAATAAAAGTTTTATGCGACTTATAATTAAAATAAGAGATGAGGCACATAGATTTGCAGTTGAATTTCATCAAAAGCTTCGTGATGCAAATATAACAAAATCATTTCTTGACAATATAAAAGGCATAGGAGAAAAGAAAAAGCAATATATATATGAGAAATATAATTCTTTGGATGAGCTTAAAAATCTTACTTTTAAAGATTTAACAGATATTAAAGGATTAACTTATAATGATGCAAAAAATATTTATAATGCACTTCACAAATAACTGATTCAAGATAAGGTTTTTATTAATATGGGATTTTTAAAATTAATTTTAAGATGGATTATAACAACTTTTGCAATTACGATAACTTATTATTTATTGCCATTTATAGAAATTTCCGGAGATACTTTTATTAAAAGAGCCCAAGTTGCATTTTTAGCAGGATTTATTCTTGGATTAGTGGATTTAGTTATAAAACCAGTTGTTCGTTTTTTAACTTTACCAATTAATATATTAACTTTGGGCTTATTTAACATTATTATAAATGCAGGAATGTTGTGGATAGTTGATTATTTTATTGAAGGTTTTAAAATTAACGGGTTTTGGGGTTATATATGGTGTTCATTATTAATTAGTATTATAAACATAATACTGACAAGAATTTTTTTTCATGAAAAAACAGAAAGTAGAAAAAGAAATTATAATAAGAATAACGATGATGAAGAAGAATAACATTGTTATTTTTAATAATTTTTTATAATCTTGTTTTTTTAAATTAAAATTTGATGTAATTTATAATAAGTTAAGTATAAATTATAAATTATAAAAATGATTAATATAAAAATTAATTAGAAAAACAAATATTAAGACTAAATAAAAAATAATCGTGTTAATAACAAATTGTTAATAATAAAATTAATATCAGAATTTTTTAAGGATTTTTATGTTAAAAGAGAAATATAAAATTAAGTTAATAATTATAACAGGCTTATCTGGTGCAGGGAAGTCGGAAACTTTAAAATATTTTGAAGATGCGGGATATTATTGTATTGATAATTTACCTGCTCAACTGATATTAAATCTTATAGATTCATTTTCAAACAGTACAAAAAAAATTGATAAAATTGCTTTAGCAATTGATTTAAGAAGCGGCTATTTTTTTGATGATATTTATAAAACGCTGGAAAAATTAAAAGAACTTGGTATAAATTATAAAATTTTATTTCTTGAATCATCTAAAAGTGTTTTAATTAAAAGATTTTCATTAACTAGAAGAAAACATCCTCTTGTAGAAGACGGGAATCTTGATTTAGGAATTGA
>JAMDEN010000141.1 GCA_023487035.1 Actinomycetota bacterium | reverse complement strand
TTACACCCATAGGAATTGTGCTTTCAAGTTTTGCTTTCCCTTCAAAAAAGGCGGCAGAATAGGCAGAGCTAAATCTTTAATAGCTTCTCTTCTTGAAATAAAACCTATATTAACATTAAAGTATGGAGAAGTTTCTCCTTATAAAAATACAAGGAGATGGAATCAGGCAAAAAATGAGATAATAAATTCAATGAATGAAATATTGCCTTATGCGGAAAATCTGGTTGTTTCTGTAGGAGATTTGGATTTAAAAGAAGATGGAGAAGAAATGGCAACAAGAATCATTTCAGAATTTAAACCAAAAGAACTAATTAGAGTTGATTTCGGGATCATTGTAGGCTCTCATCTTGGACCCGCAATAGGAATTACTTTTTATGACAGAGCCTGCTGTAAAATTGATTAAAAAATTAACCTGTTTTAGCATAAATTTAAAATTAAATGATAAACAGTAAACAATAAATAATAATTGATAAGTAAAAAATAATAAAATTATTAAATTGTTTAATAACCTTGTTTTTGTATCTGATTTTTATATCTGCTTATAATTTCTTTGGCAAGTTCATCATAAGCTTTTGCACCTTTTGCATTTTTATCAAAAGCAATAATGGGTTTACCATGAGATGCTGATTCATCAAGGCGTACATTTTTAGGGATAATAGAGTTGTAAAACTTATCCCCAAAGTAGTTTTTAATTTCGTTTATTATCCCGTCAGCAAGATTACTTCTGGAATACATAGTCATGAATACTCCCTGGACTTCAAGTTTTACATTAAGACTTCTTTTAACCATATCTATTATATTTAATAACTGGGTAACACCTTCCAATGCAAAATAACTGCATTGGATTGGGATTAAAATATCTTTAGCAGCAGATAATGCATTTATAGTAATTAAACCCAGAGAAGGAGGGCAGTCTATTATAATAAAATCATAATTTTCTTCAAGTTTTTGAATTGCTTCTTTAAGGCGAAATTCCCTTTTAAATACTGTAACAAGTTCAACTTCTGCACCTGAAAGCTGTTTAGTGGAAGGAATTAATTTTAAATTTTCATATTGGGTATTAAGAATTGCCTTATTAGGATCTTCGCTGTAAATTATCAGGCTGTAAGTGGAAATTTTTATCTTATCCTGAGAAAACCCTAATCCACTTGTTGCATTGCTTTGAGGATCCATATCAATTAATATGGTTTTATATCCATAAGAAGCAAAATATGCAGCAATATTTATTGCAGTAATAGTTTTACCAACCCCGCCTTTCTGATTGGCAACTGCAATTATTTTACCTGAAAATTTTTCTATATCTTTTTTAATAAAGGAATCACTTGAATTATTGCCGGAATCCATTATATTTGTTTATATATTTGAATAAATAATTAAAAATTTAAAGAAACTAAAAACATTTTATCATTAATTTTCTAAAATAAAAAAATTATAACTTAAATAAATTTTTATTATTTTAAATTTTCAGGATTTAGTTGTAAAAGTTCATCAATAACAAATTTCCCGTCTTTTCGGATAAGTTTTCCATCAAAATAAATTTCCCCGCCTCCATATTCAGGTGTTTGAATATAAACAAGATCCCAATGAATTGAAGAATGATTATCATTTGGAGCTTCATCATAACAACTGCCTGGTGTGAAATGAATGCTTCCGGAAATTTTTTCATCAAATAATCCGTCTTTCATAGGTTTTGTTATATAAGGATTTACTCCAAATGAAAACTCTCCTATGTATCTTGAACCTTCATCTGTATCAAGAATTTTATTTAAACGTTCAGTATTATTTGATGTTGCATTTATTATTTTTCCATCTTTAAATTCAAAACATATATTTTCAAAAGTAAAGCCCTGATAAATAGCTGGAGTATTAAAAGTAATTTTACCATTTACTGAATTTTTTACAGGAGCTGTGAAAACTTCTCCGTCAGGAATATTCATTTCCCCGGCACATTTTATTGCCGGAATACCCTTAATTGAAAAAGTTAAATCAGTTCCAATTCCTTTTAATCTTACAATGTCAGTTTTTTGCATAAGATTAACAAGCGCATCCATTGCTTTTGACATTTTTTTATAATTTAGATTACAAACATCAAAGTAAAAATTTTCAAATGACTCAAGACTTGTATTTGCAAGTTGTGCCATTGAATTATTAGGCCATCTTAGAACTACCCATTTTGTATTTTTTATTCTGTATTCTGCAACAGGCCAGCTGTAATTTGAAGAGAACATTTTCATTTTTTCAGAATCAATGTCGCTTAGTTCATTTACATTATCATGTGCTCTGATGCCTATATAAGCGTTCATTTCCTTCATTCTATACAAGTCATAGTCAGCCATGGCTTTCAATTGATCTGCATTACATTCTTTAAGAATCTCTCTTGTAATACTGTTTATCCCGTATATTACAAAAGGAATACCTTTAGCTTTATAAATTTCTTCAATAAGAGCTTTAACTAAATCAAGAGCGCTGGTTCCTATGCATTCTATTAAAACTTTTTCACCTTTTTTAATCTTGCATGAATAATTTACAATAATTGAAGCCATTTTTTTTATTCTCGAATCCATTTTTTCCTTCCTGTAATTCTATAAATTTTAATAATTTTTATATTTTTGGTTTTTAAGTATGTATTTAGTTAGTACTTTAATTAAAATAATTAAATGATAAAAAAATAAAAACAATTATAATTTCAAAAAATTAAAAATAAAATTAATTAAAAATAATAATTTTTTATTAATTAAAGCTTATTAAATTAAATTTTGCTATTATTTTATGAAATTATGTTAAAATCTGATAAATTTGACTTTCATTGATATAAAAAAATATATGATATATAAGTATATAAGCAATAATTTTTTATAAAATTAAACATATATTATATTTGCTTATTTTTAAATATTTTGTAATTTTTTTTTTATTTATTTGAATTGGAGAGATGGCTGAGCGGTTGAAAGCGCCCGACTCGAAATCGGGTAGGCGGCCATAAGCTGCCTCGAGGGTTCGAACCCCTCTCTCTCCGCCATTAGCTATAAATTTAAAGTAAATACTGTTAATAAGAGTTTAAATATGCCAGTGGCATATTTAAACCAAGGGGTTCGAAAGGACGGACTGAAGCGAAGCGTATGAACGAAGTGAAAAGCGAAGCTGAAGGAGTCCGCGTCTCTGCAGCGAACGGAGTGAGACGGAAGAACGAACCCCTCTCTCTCCGCCATTAGCTATAAATTTAAAGTAAATACTGTTAATAAGAGTTTAAATATGCCAGTGGCATATTTAAACCAAGGGGTTCGAAAGGACTTAACTGAAGCGAAGCGTATGAACGAAGTGAAAAGCGAAGCTGAAGGAGTCCGCGTCTTATATTTCATCTATATAATTTAACCTATGGCTTCAGGACCTTCTTCGCCTGTTCTTATTCTAATACATCTGGGTAAATCAAGAACAAAGATTTTTCCGTCTCCTATTTTACCTGTATAAGCACCTTTTTTTATTGCATCAATTGTTTTTTCAACAAAATCTTCATTAACTGCTATTTCCAGTCTGATTTTTTTTAAGAGGTTTACCTCATCAATTTCTATACCTCTATAAGTTTCTGAATAACCTTTTTGCTGACCGCAACCAAGAACATTTGAGACAGTCATTTTAAATACCTCAGCATTAAAGAGTGCTTGTTTTACATCAGGCAATTTATAAGGTTGTATCATTGCTATAATAAGTTTCATTTTCACTCCTTATTTATCTGATATTAAAAATTTATAATTTCTTAAAATTTAATTTAATTTCTTAAAATAAATTAATAAGATAATTTTATTAGATTAATTTTAAGGACAGGTTAATATTATGTTAAGATTATGTTAATTAAATGAAACAAATTAGAAAATCAATGCCATATATGGTGGGCAGGATTAATAAATAAATTTATATGATCTTAGTTATACATTTTTTTCTTTTCAAAATGAGGTAAAAAAAACATGGCAAAAAATCCAATTACAGGAAGTATTAATATCAAATAAATTGTCTTTTCAATTCCTATTTTATCAGCAAGCTTTCCTAAAAACATGACTAGTATTCCTGCAAATCCTGCACTAAAACCCATTACAAGAGAAGAAGCAAGACTTAAATTTTTTGGAAATATTTCGTGAGACATACTAATACAAAGCGGGACTGTTGATATAAGAAAAAATCCAGTCAAAATAAATAAAAATATGCTTAAGGCATTATTTGTTTTAAAAGTAAAAAAAACAAGTGGAACTATTGCTGCAAATGCAATTTGAATAAGAGTATTTCTTTTTAATCTGTCTGCAAAATATGAAGAAAATACCCCGCCTATTCCTCCCACAACTCCAAAAGCTAAAAGTATTATACTAATATTGATAATATTAATTTTTAAATCAGTAAAATGTAAAGGCATAAAAGTTAAAAGTGCAATCCATAATATATCTCTGGATAACGATGCAACCCATACAAGAAATATGTGAATAATTTTTATTTTTTTAAAATTAGTTTTAACATATTCTTCTTTTTTTATGACTGTTTTTAAATTTTTTCTTTTTCTATCATATTCAGACATAGGTTTTAATAATATAATTGCAATTATAACTCCAGGAATCATAGCAAAAGGCGAATAATTTATTCCTATTTTATCTATGATTAATATAAAAAATAATGAACCAACAGCATAACCAGCATTTCCACCAAGAGCTATAATTGAATTTCCAAAACCTTTTTTATTTCCCTTATACTCAGCTCCTATTGCAGCACTTGGTGGATGAAAAGCTGCAACTCCCAGATTACCAATAAACAGCAAAACTAAAATTATAAAATAATTTGGTGCAATTGCTATCAAAGATAAAAATATTGCTGCACAAAAAATTCCATAAACCATATAGTTTTTATGCCCATTTTTGTCAGATAAATAGCCAAATAAAGGTTGCGTAATACTATTTGAGATTTGTGAAATAGCAGTCATTATGGATACATGAAATATTGTTAAATTAAACCTTGCTGCTACTAATGGAATTATTCCTACAATAAAAGCCGGATAAAGATCAATAATAAAATGGCCTATTGTAGAAAGGCTTATATTATAAACATTTTGTTTAATTTTATTTTTTATCATATCTTTTGGAAATAAAAAAATCGCAATTAGAAAATTTTACTAGTTTAAATTTAATTATCAACATTTTTATTTTATAAATGGTTTTATTTATATAAATTTTTTAATTTATTTTATATAATCATTATTGACCGTGCTAGGTGGGGAGCTAGCGGTGCCCTGTAACTCACAATCCGCTACAGTGAGGCTGAATTCCGGTATCGAGGTTTATTGCATTAAGGTCAGCTGTTCTGTAAGTAGTGTTGAAGGTTGGGTCTTGTGCGGCGAGACGTTACAAACCCCGTCAGGTCCGAGAGGAAGCAGCGGTAAGTAATTTGTTTCGGGTGCCACAAGGTAGCTTGGCTGGAGCCAACTGCAGAATGGGCGCTTGGTGTGGTAAATCGAAAACCGGTGCATGGTCATTAATATTTTTATTTTTTTAAAGGTAAATTTTAAAGGTAAATTAAAAATAAAAATGGGATATATTTCAATATACAGAAAATGGAGACCGCAAAACTTTAGTGATATTGTCGGACAGGATGATATTATAAAGTCTCTTAAAAATGCTATCAGGATTAACAGACTTTCACATGCATATATATTTTGCGGACCAAGAGGAACAGGTAAAACTTCTACTGCAAGAATTTTTGCAAAGGCTATCAATTGCCAAAATCGTGATAAAGATAAAAATAATGTAGAACCATGTAATATTTGTGAAAATTGTATAAGTATAACAAATGGAACTAATGTAGATGTTATAGAAATTGACGCAGCCTCACACAGAAAAGTTGAGCCAACAAGGGATCTTATTGAAAGTGTTAATTATCTTCCTAATTTTCTTAAGAAAAAAGTATATATTATTGATGAGGTACATATGCTTACAGATGCTGCTTTTAATACATTATTAAAAACTTTAGAAGAACCACCTGAGCATGTAATTTTTATTTTAGCTACAACTGAACCAAATAAAGTACTGCCAACTATTTTATCAAGATGCCAAAGGTATAATTTCAAACCTATTACTTCTGATTCAATAACAAAAAGGCTAAAAATGATTGCTTCTGCTGAAAAAATTGATATAAATGATGCAGCGCTAAGTTTGATTTCAAAATATTCAGGCGGAAGTCAAAGAGATGCAAATGTAATACTTGAAAAACTGGCGTCACTTGATGAAGATAAAATAAAAGTAGAAGATGTTGCAGCTTTACTAGGCGCAGTTGATTTTGAAATTTTATTTGAATTAACTGATATATTAATTGAAGGAAATGTTAGCGAAGCAATATTTTTTGAGCACAGATTACAGGAAAGTTATCAAAATTTAAAATTGTTTATTGAAGAATTTATAAATCATCTTCAAACATTATTTGTAATAAAAAATTATGAGTCAGCTTATGAAATATTAAATATTAATGCAGAATATAAAGAAAAATATACAAACCAGGCAAAATTAATTAATAATAATGCCCTTCAATTTTATATCGAATTGTTTAGTGATCTTTATAAGGAATTAAAAATAAGTGAAGGAAATAAAATATTATTTAAATCTGCTTTAATAAAAGCTCTAACATATTTTAAATCAAAGCCACAATATAATGGAAAAGTAAATTATGATGTTCTTGTTAAGAAAATGGCTGATTTTGAAAGTGAACTTGGTAGTTTAAATTTAAAAATTTTTGAGATTCAAAAAAATCTTGAAAATTTTTCTCAATATACCGTAAATAAATCTTTAAATTTACAAGATATGGAAATTAAAAAAGAAACACCATTTTTATCTGATAAAAAACAGGATGAAAGCAAAGTAAATAATAAAAAAGTTGAGGAAAAAGAATTTGAAAAAAAAGATGATGATAAAAATAAAGCTGTAAAAGAACAAGAGCAAAAAACTAAAGAAATTTTATCAGATAAAGATAATATTAGTCCTGATATTCAGAGTAAAAACAAATATGAAAATATTTCAAATGATGAAGATTTAACAAATTTGATAAAATCAAACTGGGGTAATATTTGCAATGCTATAAAATCCAAACAAAGAGGTATTCCATTATATGCTATGTTTATAGAAGCTAAAAAAATTAAAATAACCAAAGATGCAATATTTTTTTATTTACCAAATAATAATAAATTCCATAAGGAAAATTTAAATAAAGTGGAAAATATTGAAAAAATTAAAAATTCAATAAAAGAAGTTACAGGGAAAGAATTTAAAATCGGTTTCTTTTTCGAAAATGAAGGGAAAGATTTCACTAACATTAAAGATTTAGCAGAAGATGATATTAAGAAAAGGGATTCAGCTTCTTATAAGCCAAAGGAAAAAATTGAAACAAAGCAAGTTTCTGAAAGTGAAATTATTAAAGAACAAATAAGCAGCCAGTATTCCAGAATAAAGAAAAAATCAGAAGAAGTAAATAATTTTAATGATTCTGTTGTTTCAAGTGACAGTAAAATTGATGAATATGATTATTTTGAAAAAAAATTTGGATTAAAGAAGGAGAAAAAAAGTGGGGATTAATTACGGTGATTTAATGAAACAAGCCAGAGCTATGCAAAAACAGCTTGAATTAATTCAGGATGAATTAAAGAATATGGTTTTTGAAGCATCTTCAGGTGGGGGTGTGGTAAAAGTTAAAGTTAATGGTGACCAGGAGCTGCTTGAAGTAAAAATAAATAAGGAAATGGTTGATGCAGATGATATGGAAATGCTTGAAGATATGATAATGGTAGCTGTAAATGATGCATTAACTCAATCTAAAAACGAATATAAAAATAAAATGGGTTCATTAGCTGGTGGTATGAACATTCCTGGTTTATTTTAATTTTAATTAATAAATATTCTAAATAAAAATGTCTGCTCAAATAAAAAGCATTGAAAATCTTATAAATGAATTTAAAAAACTTCCAGGCATAGGTCCTAAATCTGCAAGAAGGATAGTTTTTTATTTATTAAAGCAAAACGAAAAAGATATTTTATCATTTGCAGATGCACTTATTGATATGAAAAAAAAGGTTAAATTTTGTAAAAATTGTTTTAATTTATCTGAAGAAGATGAATGTCCTATATGCAAAGATAACAGTAGGAATACCAGCACAATTTGTATTGTTGAAAAAGCAAGTGATATTATGGTTATTGAAAGTGCAGGAGAATATAAAGGATTATACCATGTTCTTGGAGGTTTACTTTCACCTATTGAAAATATTGGACCTGAAGAATTAAAAATATCACAACTTATCGATAGAATTAATAGATTAAAAGTAACTGAAATTATTCTGGCATTGAATTCAACAGTAGAAGGTGACAGTACTGCAACTTATTTAAATAAAGCTTTAAAATATTTAGGAATTAAAATAACAAAACTTGCAAGCGGTCTTCCTGTGGGAGGAGATATTGAGTATGCTGATCAAATAACTATTGGAAGAGCAATTTCAGGAAGAAGAGAATTTTAAAATAAAAAAGAGGCGAAGAATTAATCATTTACGCCTCTTTTTTATAAAGTTTAATATTCTTTTATACTTTATTTAATTTGAAACTTAAGCCTCAGATAATTTTTTATAATTCTCATATTTTTCTTTAGCTTCTTTTTCAGCTTTAGTAAATAATTCTTCAGCTATTTCAGGAAAAGTCTTTGTTAAAGAAGAATATCTTACTTCTCCCATAAGAAAATCTCTAAATGATTCTTTTGGTTCCTGGCTGTCAAGAATAAATGGATTTTTACCTTGTTGTTTTAATTCAGGATTATATCTGTATAAATGCCAGTAACCTGCTTCAACAGCTTGTTTTTCTCTATATTGAGATTTGCCCATTCCTATTTTTATACCATGATTAATACAAGGGCTGTAAGCTATAATTAATGAAGGACCATTATATCTTTCTGCTTCAAGAAATGCTTTAATGGTTTGATTTTTATTAGCACCCATTGCAGTTTGAGCGACGTAAACATAGCCATAAGTGGTTGCAATAAGACCTAAATCTTTTTTCTTAATTTTCTTTCCTGATGCAGCAAATTTTGCAACAGCTCCTAAAGGTGTTGATTTAGAAGATTGTCCTCCAGTATTTGAATAAACTTCCGTATCAAATAATAAAATGTTAACATCTTCACCTGAAGCAATAACATGGTCAAGTCCACCATAACCAATATCATAACCCCAGCCATCTCCACCAAATATCCATACAGATTTTTTAATTAGCAAGTCTTTTTTATCAAGAATATCTTTTCTTAAACTGTCAGCCTTTTCATCACTTAATTTCTTTTTAAGAAGTGGAATTAATTTTTCAGCTGCAGTTTTGCTTAATTCTGCATTATCTTTTCCTGCAATCCATTCGTTTAATGCATCTCTTAGATTAGAATCAATATTTAAATTAATAAGTTCAGTTGCTGAATCTAAAATTTTATTTCTCATTTGTTTTATTGCTAGCGCCATTCCATAGCCGTATTCAGCATTGTCTTCAAATAATGAATTTGCCCATGCAGGACCCTTACCTTCCCAGTTTTTACAATAAGGAGTTGATGGAGCAGAAGCACCCCAGATTGAAGAACATCCTGTAGCATTTGCAATAAGCATTCTATCGCCAAAAAGCTGAGTTGCAAGTTTTGCATATGGGGTTTCACCACATCCTGCACATGCTCCTGAAAATTCAAACAAAGGTTGCTTAAACTGGCTGCCCTTTAATGTATCAGGACTAATTAAATTTTCTTTTGGTTTAACTGAAACTGCAAAATTCCAGTTATCAATTTCTTTAACCTGAGAATCAAGAGGTTTCATTACCAATGCTTTTTCTTTAGCAGGGCAAGTATCTACACAATTTCCGCATCCAGTACAATCAAGTGTAGAAACTTGTATTTTATATTTATAACCCTCAAGTCCTTTACCTTTTGCATCAACTGTTTCAAAATTTGAAGGTGCTTTCTTTAATTCTTCATCTGTAAATAAAAATGGTCTTATTGACGCATGAGGACAAACAAAAGAACATTGGTTACACTGGATACAGTTTTCTTTTATCCATTGTGGAACATCTACTGCAATTCCCCTTTTTTCATAAGCTGATGTACCAGAAGGAAATACCCCGTCCTCATTTCCAGTAAATGCACTAACAGGAATGTTGTCTCCCTCATTTTTAATCATTACTCTTAAAATTTTCTCAATAAATTCGGGCTCATCTGATAACTGAATTTTATCGTCTTTTACATTTTTCCATTCTTCAGGAATATCTATTTTTATTATTGAATTTATGCCTCTTTCAACAGCTTCATTATTCATTTTGACAATGTCAGCACCTTTTTTGCCATATGATTTTTCAATAGCTTTTTTAAGATAATTAACAGCATCTTCAACAGGTATAATATTTGCAAGTTTGAAAAATGCTGACTGACAAATCATATTTATTCTATTCCCAAGCCCTATCTCAACAGCTATATCAGTAGCATTAATTATATAAAAATTAATACTGTTTTCAGCCAGATATCTTTTCATCTGAGCAGGTAGTTTTTTATCCAGATCTTCAGGTTTCCATTGACAGTTAAGTAAAAATGTCCCACCCTTTTTTAAACCTTTTAATAAATTATATTGATTTACATAAGACTGTTTATGACATGCAATATAATCAGCGTGATTAACCAGATATGTTGATTTAATCGGACTCTTTCCAAATCTTAAATGTGAAATTGTAAGTCCACCGGATTTTTTAGAGTCATATTCGAAATAACCTTGTGCATACATATCGGTATGATCGCCAATAATTTTAATTGCGTTTTTATTAGCACCAACTGTTCCATCAGATCCAAATCCCCAGAATTTACATTGAATTGTATCTTGTGGAACTGTAACGATTTCTTCTGTAACAGGTAAAGAAGTGTTTGTTACATCATCAATTATTCCGATTGTAAAACCATTTTTTGGTTTTTCTTGTTTTAAATTATCAAATACTGCTTTTATTTGACCTGGCGTAGTATCTTTTGAGCTTAAACCGTATCTTCCACCAATAACTAACGGAGCATTTTCTTTCTCATAAAATAAAATTTTAATATCCTGGTATAATGGCTCTCCTAATGAACCAGGTTCTTTTGTTCTATCGAGAACAGCAATTCTTTTTACTGACTTTGGAAGTACATTAAAGAAATATTCTGGCGAGAAAGGTCTGTAAAGGTGAACTTTAATTAAACCGTATTTTTCCCCATTTTTATTAAGATAATCAATAGTTTCTTCAATAGTTTCTGTTACAGAACCCATTGCAACTATAATATTTTCAGCATCTTTTGCACCATAATAAACAAAAGGTTTATATTCTCTTCCTGTTAATTTACTGATTTCATCCATATAACTTGCAACAATTGCAGGAACTTTTTCATAAAATATATTTGAGGATTCTCTTGCCTGGAAAAAGATATCAGGATTCTGGGCAGTACCTTTTGTATAAGGTTTTTCAGGATTCATAGCTCTTTCTCTAAAAAATTTCAAAGCATCTTTATCTAAAAGATTTGAAAGATTTTCATAATCTAAAAGCTCTATCTTTTGAACTTCATGAGAAGTTCTAAAACCATCAAAAAAATGAATAAAAGGTATTCTTGATTTAATTGCAGCCAGATGGGCTATAGAACCTAAATCCATAATTTCCTGAACTGAGCCTGAAGCAAGTAAAGCAGCACCTGTTTGTCTTACAGCCATAACATCTGAATGATCTCCGAAAATTGATAATGCATGTGTTGCAACTGTTCTTGCAGAAACATGAAATACACCTGGAAGAAGTTCACCTGCAATTTTATAAATATTGGGAATCATTAAAAGAAGCCCTTGCGAAGCAGTAAAGGTGGTTGTAAGAGCTCCTACAGAAAGTGAGCCATGTACAGAACCTGATGCTCCTCCTTCTGACTGTAACTCCACAACATTTACTCTTTGTCCAAAAATATTCAGTTTTCCGTTAGCAGACCACTCATCTACTAATTCTGCCATTGGCGAAGAGGGGGTTATGGGATAGATTGCTGCAACTTCAGTAAAAGCATACGCAACATAAGCCGCTGCAGTATTACCATCCATTGTTTCCATTTTTTTCATGATATTTTTACTCCTTTTTTTTAATAAATTTTATAGAAATTTGCTTATTTAAATTACCGATAATTTATTTATTTAGTTTTTAAAATTATGCTTAATCTCATTAAATTAATCTTATTAATATTAATTGATATTAAAATAAAATTTAAACAAACTAATAATTATAATATTTATTTAACTTATATCAAATATATTTATTTAAAAATTTTAAATTTGTAGAAATATTTAGATGTGATTAATTTTATAATTATTTTGAAAATATTTTTTTTAAAATTTTTTTTAAAATAATCAAATCATGAAATATTTTTTTATTATTGTTTCATTATTTAACAAAATATTAATATATTGTGATCTTCCATAGAAAAAAGGATCTTTAATGCTTTTCTTTGAAAGTTTACCTTTAAAATCCGAAATTTTTTCATAGCCTTTTATATCCATCCATGAATTTATATCATTAATCATATTTGAAATATAATTTATGCCATTTTTAAAAAATGTACTTACACTTTGAATACATGAAGCTCCTGATAAAATCATTTTTATAGCATCATTTCCAGTATAGATTCCACCGCTACTGCAAATGTCAGCATTTATATTTCCATAAATAATTCCTGTCCATCTTAAAGGAATTTTATTTTCATGTTCATATGATACTTGAACCGGATATGTATATTCTTGTTTTGTAATGTCTATTTCTGGCTGAAAAAGTTTATTAAATAAAACAAAACCACTTGCTCCTGCTTCATTCATTCTGGAAATTACATTTAAAATATTTGAATAAAAAAAACTAAGTTTTACGCTAATAGGAATAGAAATTTCCTTTTTAATTGCTTTTATTATTTCAATATGCTCTTTTTCAATTTCATTCGATGTTTTACTTATATTTGTGGGTACAGAATAAAGGTTTAATTCAATTCCATCAACTCCTGTTTCTTCAATTTTTTTTGCATATCTAACCCAGGTATCTTCAGATAATGCATTAAGACTTGCTATAACAGGAATTTTTAAAACTTCTTTTAATTTTTTTAATTTATTTAAATGATCCCTTGCTCCTGCATGTTTAAATTTAGGATAAATACTTATCATTTCAGCATTTCGTTCGCTGTATTCTTCTGCTTGTTCCTGTAATTGCAAACTTTCAAGTTCAATTTGTTCCTCAAATAAAGATTTAAATACAACTGCAGCTGCACCTGCTTCTTCAATCTTTTTTGAATCTTCTAAATCATAAGTTAAACTACTAGCACCTATTATCAATGGATTTCTTAAATTAATTCCCATATAACTTGTTTTTAAATCAGCCATTTAGTACCTCCAATTCAATTATTAAAATATTAACAATTTTAAAGACCATTTTAAGACATTTTGAAATAATTATATTACATTGATTTTAAAATAATATTTTTTTATTATTTATATTTAAAAAAGATAAGCATTTAATATATATTTTATAATAAAATTGTTGTTAATCTTGCACATATATAATTTTATTATATAATTGCTAAAATTATAAATTTATAAATTTTTATCGTATCGGATAAATTACCATGGGAAAAAATATAGTTGTAATGAAATTTGGCGGAACATCAGTTGGCTCTATAGAAAAAATAAATAAAGTTGCAGAAAGAGCAATAAAATCAAAGAATGAAGGAAATGATGTTGTAATTACGGTTTCAGCAATGGGGGATACTACTGACGATCTTATTGAGCTTGCATCACGAATTTCCAGCAATCCTCCAAAAAGAGAAATGGATATGCTCTTATCAACAGGAGAGCAGGTTTCATCTGCTTTGCTAGCAATTGCAATTGCTCAAAAAGGTGGGAAAGCAATTTCACTAACAGGTTATCAGGTAGGAATTTTTACTGATGATATTTTTTCAGATGCAAAAATATTGACAATTAAAAAAGACAGAATATTTGCTGAATTTGAAAAAGATAATATAGTAATTGTTGCAGGTTTTCAGGGAATAACTAATAATAATGATATAACTACTTTAGGTAGAGGTGGCTCTGATACGACAGCTGTTGCAATTGCTGCTGCACTTAATGCAACTCATTGCGAAATATTTACAGATGTTGACGGAGTATTTACCGCTGATCCTAATATAGTTTCAAATGCAAGAAAGATAAATGTTCTTTCATATGATGAAATGCTTGAGCTGGCTTCATCAGGAGCTAAAGTCTTGCATTTACGGGCAGTTGAATTTGCAAAAAATCATGGAGTTATAATTCATGTTAGATCCAGCTTTAATAATAATGAAGGGACTTGGGTTATGGATACAGAAAAATTAAATGAAAAAATGGAACAGGCAGTAGTTTCAGGTGTTACTTATGACACAAACCAGGTAAAAATATCTGTTTTTGGAATTCCAGATAAACCTGGAGTAGCAGCAAAGCTTTTTGGTGAACTTGCTGCCGCAAATATAAATATTGATATGATAGTTCAAAATGTTGGAGAAAAAGGAATTGCTGCTATTTCTTTTACTATAAAAAAAGAAGATTTACAAACATGCGAAAAAGTTGTTAAAGAGCTAAAGGAAAAAATTGGAATAAAAAATTTTGAAATAGATACTGATATTGCCAAATTATCAATAGTAGGAGCAGGAATGAAATCACATCCTGGAGTTGCTGCTACAATGTTTTCATGTCTTGGTGATAAAGGTATAAATATTGAAATGATATCAACTTCACCAATTATTATTTCATGTGTTATTAGAAAAGATAGAATTATTGAAGCTGTAAGACTGCTTCACGAAGTTTTTAATCTTGATAAAAATTAAAAATTTAAATAATTATATAATTATTTTTTTATATTTATTTTTTATAAATTGGAGTTAAAAAATTGAAGGAATATAATATTGCAATTGCCGGAGCAACAGGAGCTGTAGGGAATGTTTTTCTTTCCATTCTTGAAGAAAGAAAATTTCCTGTAAAGAATCTTTTAGCCCTTGCTTCTTCAAAATCAGTTGGAAAAAAAATAAAATTTAAAGGTGAAGAATTTGAAGTAAAGGAATTAACAAAGGATTCCTTTAAAAATATTGATATAGCCTTATTTTCAGCTGGAGCTTCACGTTCTTTGGAATTTGCTAAATATGCAGTCGATAGTGGTGCTGTTGTTATTGATAATAGCAGTGCTTTTAGAATGGAGCCAAAAGTTCCACTTGTGGTTCCTGAAGTTAACCCACAGGATATATTAAAACATGAAGGTATTATTGCTAATCCTAACTGTTCAACAATAATAATGGTTGTTGCAATTAATCCTATATATAAATTGTCAAAAATAAAGAGAATAATTGTTTCTACTTATCAAGCAGTTTCAGGAGCTGGTGCAAAGGGCTTAATTGAGCTAAAAGATCAAACAGAAAAAATTATTTTTGGCTATAAGGAAGATATGAAATGTGAAGTTTTTCCAGTTAGAATTGCATTTAATGTAATTCCACAAATTGATATTTTTCTTGAAAATGGTTATACAAAAGAAGAAATGAAAATGGTTAATGAGACAAGGAAAATATTGGGTGATAATGAGATAAAAATCAGTGCTACTACAGTTAGAGTTCCTGTTTTTACTTCACACTCAGAATCTGTAACTATCGAAACAGAAAAAAAATTATCACTTGATGAAATCAGGATTGCTTTAAAAAATGCCCCTGGCATAAAATTAAAAGATGATTTTAAGAATAATATTTATCCAACCCCTCTTGATTCATCAGATAAGGACGATGTGTTTGTAGGAAGAATAAGAGAAGATATTTCGTTTGAAAATGGTATTTGTTTATGGTGTGTTGGTGATCAGTTAAGAAAAGGTGCAGCTCTTAATGCTATTCAAATAGCAGAAATGATGATAAATAAAAGAATTATTTAATTGCGGACTCATTTTTAATTGGGGTATTGTTTAATTCTATTAAATAATTAATTTTTTATTTATTTAATCTTTTGGTAACTTATTTTTATATTCATTAATTTTTAAAATTCTTTCTTTTAATATTTTTTCAAAGCCTCTTTCAGTTGGCATATAATATTTTTTTGATTTTAATTTTTCTGGTAAATATGATTGATTTACAATAGCATTTTCATAATTATGTGGATATTTATATCCATTACCATAGCCAACATCCTTCATTAATTTTGTTGGGGCATTTCTAATATGCATTGGGACAGGAAGAGACAGATAATTTTTTATGTCTTCCATTATATTATTATATGCTTTATATAATGAATTGCTTTTAGGTGCAAGTGCACAGTATATTGCAGCTTCAATAATAGCAAGAAAACCTTCAGGCGGACCAATGAATTCGAAACTTTCTTTAGCTGCCAGAGCAACAGTAAGTGCATTTGTATCTGCAAGACCTATATCTTCTGCGGCAAATCTTACAATCCTTCTTATTATATATAAAGGATCTTCACCACCCTCTATCATTCTTAAAGTCCAGTATGCAGCAGCATCAGCATCACTGCCTCGCATGCTTTTATGTAAAGCAGAAATTAAATTAAAATGTTCTTCCCCGTTTTTATCATAAAGTAATGCTTTTTTTTGAATAATTGATTCCAGGATGTTTGAATTTACTGGTCTCTGTAAACCTTCCTTTGAATTAAAATAATTAAATGCAAGTTCAAGTGTATTGTAAGCAATTCGAGCATCTCCATCTGCAAATCTTGCAATAAATCTTAATGCTTCCTCTTCAATTTTAAAATTATAACTGCCAAGGCCATTTTCAGTATTACTAAGCGCTTTATTTAAGAGTTTAATTATGTCTTCTTCAGATAATTTATTAAATATAAATACCTTACACCTTGAAAGTAATGCTGAATTTATTTCAAAAGACGGGTTCTCAGTTGTTGCACCTATAAGTATTATTGTTCCATTTTCCACAAATGGAAGGAAAGCATCCTGTTGTGCTTTATTAAATCTGTGAATTTCATCCACAAAAAGAATTGTTTTTATATTATTTTGTTTCATCTCATATGAAGCAATATCCATTACATCCTTAATTTGTTTAATACCTGAAGTAACCGCTGAAAATGAAACAAATTTATTTTTAGTATTTACTTCTATAATTCTTGCAATAGTAGTTTTCCCGCTTCCTGGAGGTCCCCAGAAAATCATTGAATAAAGTTTATCACTTTCAATTATTTGTCTTAAAATTTTACCCTGTCCTACAAGATGCTCCTGACCAACAAAATCATCAAGAGTTAATGGCCTTATTCTGTCTGCTAATGGAGCATAACCTGGGAATTTGTTATTGGATTTACTAAATGAGTCAAATAAAGTCATTATAAGAATAATTTAGATGTTTTAATTTTTAAAATAAAAAGTTTAAAATTAACCTGCTAATATTTTTATATATAAATTTCTATTTCTGGGACCGTCAAATTCGCAAAAATAAACACCTTGCCATGTCCCAAGAACAAGCCTGCTTCTACTAATTATTAAATTAAGGGATACTCCAAATATAGATGATTTTATATGAGCATCTGAATTACCTTCACCATGAGTATATGTATCTTTATAAGGAATTAAATTGTTAACTTTAAGTCTTATATCATTTATAACTGCAGGATCAGCGTTTTCATTAATTGTAAGTCCTGCTGTAGTATGAGGAACAAATAAATAACAAATTCCTTCCATAATACCTGATTCTTTAACTTTTTTTTCAATTTCGTTTGTGATATCTATAAAGTCAATTCTTTGGAATGTTCTTATATTTAGTATATCCATCTTTAACTTAATGAAATCTTTTAACAAATATTAAATTAAAATTTTTTAAAAAATTTTAAAATTATATAATTTACAAACATTATAAATTAAAAAAAATTATAAATAAAATTTATTATAAAAGCAAAATTGGATTTAAATTATTATTATTTAATAAAATTAATTAGTAAGTCATTTTTTAAGTCATTTTTTTAAATTAAAATATTTAAATTAAAATATTATTAGTTTTATTAAAACAAAACTGGCTTATTTGCAGTCTTATTTATGAAATAATTGATTAATTGATATTAAATTTATAATATATTCATTGCAGCTATTTGTACCAATTATTAAATTATTAAAATTATTAAATATTTGTTTATTATCATAACCAAAATTAATTTTATTTTAAAATTTTATTAACTTATGAAATGAAAGGTGAAAAATGTTAAAAATTCCTAAAGTTGAAACAGGTGTTTTTGGAGGTTCAGGATTTTATTCTTTTTTAGATATTAAGGAAGAATTTTATATGGATACACCTTATGGTTCTCCTTCAGATAAAATTGTAATAGGAGAGGTAGAGGGAAAAGACGTTGCCTTTTTACCAAGGCATGGTAAAGATCATACAATTCCACCTCATATGATTAATTATAGAGCTAATGTTTATGCAATGTATATGCTTGGTGTTAAATATTTATTTGGACCATGTGCTTCAGGTAGCCTTCAACCTCATGTAAAACCTGGAGATTTTGTTATATGCGACCAGTTTGTTGATAGAACAAACGGACGGTTTGATACTTATTATAATGGACCTAAAACAAAACATGTATCTTCTGCAGAACCATATTGCCCTGATTTAAGGAAAATCGTAATTGAAAGTGCAAAACAATTAAATATTAAATACCATGAGAAAGGAACTGTTGTAGTAATTCAGGGCCCAAGATTTTCAACAAAATCAGAAAGTAAATGGTATTCAAGTCAGGGATGGGAAGTTATAAATATGACACAATATCCTGAATGTTATTTAGCAAGAGAACTTGAAATTTGCTATGTCAATATATCTTTAATTACTGATTATGATGCCGGTCTTGAAGGTCATCCTGAAATTAAACCTGTAAGCTATGACGAAGTATTAAAAGTATTTAATGAAAATAATGAGAAATTAAGAAAACTTTTATTTGATGCAATACCAAAAATAAAAAAAGAACGAAATTGCATATGCTCAAATGCACTTTCAACAGCAGGAATAAATTAAATAAATAATATATATGAATAAATAATATATATGAATATAAATAATAAGAAATAATATAAATTTACAAAAAATTTATAAAATAATAATGCAAAAAACTTTACTGGTTTACAACATTTTTTCCAGCGGCATAAATGCCAGTGTAATAAATAAAATTTTAAAAGTCCTTTATAAAAAAGGTTTCATTGTAGATAAAATTGAAACATCAGGAATTGGTGAAGCTACTGAAAAAATAAAAAATTACCTGTCAATTCAAAAATCTAAGGATGAGCATTTATTTATGGTAATAGCTGTTGGTGGTGATGGAATAATTAATGAAGCAATAAATGCTCTTGCTTATACAAAAATTCCATTAGGCATTATTCCGAGGGGAACAGGAAATGTATTTGCAAAAGACAGAAGGATTCCTTTTTCTATAAAAAGATCAGTAGAAATTTTTAAAAATAAAAATATTAAAGAAATAGATCTCGGGCTCGTAAATGATACAAAATACTATTTAATGATGTGTTCATGCGGGTTTGATGTAAAAGCGATTTCAAACATAAATCCGGGTTTAAAAAAGAAATTTAAAATTCTGGCATATATTTATCATGGTATAGCAGCATTTTTCACTTATAAACCGGTAGAATTAATATTAAAGGTCCCTGATGAAAATATTTTATGTAAAGGATATTTTTGCATAGTAAGTAATGTAAGGTCTTATGGGTTTCCAATGGCACAAATAGCACCGGAAGCTTCAATTAACGATGGGCTTTTAGATATTTGCGTATTCATAAATAAAAGCAAAATAAGTTTTATTGCTAATATACTTGCAATATTTGTTAAAATGCATATTAATTTTAAAAATGTATTTTATATGAAAACTCCAAATGAAATAATTATTGAACATGATATTACTAATAATTTAAAAGAAAATAAAAAAAGTATTCCACTGGTACAAATAGATGGAGATGTTTATTGTAATTTACCAGTTAAAATCAAGGTAAGTAAAAAAGCTTTAAAGATTTTTTTGCCTTGATATTTTAAAAAAATAAAATAATTAATTTAAACCATATAAATCAAAACTTATATTTATATTATTTTCAGGTTCTTTATAAAGTTTTTTATTTTTAAGATTTTAGCAATTATAACTTTTAAGAAATTATTTAATAAAATAAAAGAAATTTATCTATAAATGAAAATAGTTGTAGCATGTGATAAATATAAAGGCAGCCTTAGTGCAAATGAAGTTTGCAATATAATTGCAAAGTCTATAAAGGATATTGATAATACTATTGAAGTTATTGTTAATCCTATGGCTGATGGAGGAGAAGGAACTGTTGAAACTTTAGTTGAAAGTTCTAATGGTAAATATGTTGAAGTTAAAGTCATGGGACCCCTTGGAGAAGAAATTACAGCCAGATTTGGTATAATACATAATAATATTGCGGTTATTGAAATGTCTGCAGCTTCAGGTTTATGGCTTGTACCTTATGACAAAAGAAATCCAATGAAAACAACTACTTATGGGACAGGTCAGCTTATAAAAAAAGCAATTGAAATGAATTGTAAAAAAATTATCTTAGGTCTTGGTGGAAGCGCAACTAATGATGGTGGCATGGGTATGGCTCAAGCTTTGGGAGTTAAATTTTATGATAGCAGTGGTAATTTACTTGGAATAGGTAATGGCAGTCAGCTTTCTAAAATCTCGAGGATTGATATATCTGGTTTGATTCCGGCTGCTTTAGATGTAACTTATGAATGTGCATGTGATGTTGAGAATCCCCTAACAGGAAAAAATGGAGCAGCTTATATTTATGCAGGTCAGAAAGGTGCAGATTATAATATGATTAAAGAACTAAACAGAGGCCTTATTAATTTTGCAAAAGTTATAAAAAATGATTTAGGAAAAAACATTCGTGATTTAAAAGGTGCTGGAGCTTCAGGTGGTTTAGGTGGAGGTATGGTAGCTTTTTTAAATGCAAAGTTAAGAATAGGCGTAAATATAATAATTGATGTTACAAAACTTGAAGAAAAAATTAGAAATGCTGATTTAATAATTTCCGGTGAAGGGGCCTTTGATAAGCAAACTTTTTTTGGAAAAAGTGCATTTGGTGTAGCTAATCTTGCAAAAAAATATAACATTCCTGTTATAACAATCAATGGTTCAGTTCTTGTTAGTAGGGAAATGGTAAGAAAAACTGAAAGTAATTTATTTAGTGGAAATTTTTCAATTTTAAATAAACCTATGGAGCTTTCTGAAGCTATTGAAAACGCTTCTAACTTACTTGAAAATACTTCGAGGGAAATAATTAATTTTTATTTGAAAATAAAAAGAAAATAATTTTAAATTAAGCTAAAGGATAAATTAAAATTTTTGTTATTTTTTAAAGTAAAATATTTAAATTGTAATCAACCTGGTTTAATTTTATTTTATACGATTGGAGGACAAAATGAAATTAGTAGGCAATGTAGAGCTAGACAATATCCCAAAAATTAAAAGTGGTAAAGTTAGAGAAATGTTTTCTTTAGGTGATGAAATTTTAATTGTTACTACAGACAGAATTTCTGCTTTTGATTACATTTTACCTTCGCTAATACCAAATAAAGGTATAATTTTAAATAAAATTTCCAATTTCTGGTTTAATTATTTAAAAGATATTATTGAAAATCATTTAGTAGAAACTGAATTTAATAATTTTCCAAAAGAATTAAAGAAATATAAGGATGTTTTAAATGGAAGATCAGTTATAGTAAAAAAGGCAAATATTTATCCATTAGAGTGTGTTGTTAGAGGTTATATAACAGGTTCTGCCTGGGAAGAATATAAAAAAAATGGTAAAGTAGGAGATATTATATTACCTGAAAATCTTAAATTTGCAGATAAGCTACCTGAACCTATTTTTACACCAACTACAAAAGAAGTTTCAGGACATGATATTGCTATAACTTTTAACAAAGCAAAAAAAATATTTGGAACTGAAGTTGTAGAATACTTACAAGAAAAAAGCATTGAATTATACAAAAAAGCAAATCAGTATGCATTAAACCAGGGCATAATAATAGCTGATACTAAATTTGAATTTGGAAATATTGATGACAAGATAATAATTGCTGATGAAGCATTAACTCCTGATTCTTCAAGATTCTGGTTTAAAAATGAATATATTCCAGGTCAGCAACAAAAAAGTATGGATAAGCAATTTGTAAGAGATTATTTGCTTAATTCAAGCTGGGATAGAAATTCCATTCCACCAAAATTGCCAGAAGATATAATTAATAAAACATCTCAAAGATACATTGAAGCTTATGAAAAAATTACTGGTGAAAAATTTAATGAGCTTTAATTATCAATAAAAATTAACCATTAAAATAAAAAATTATAATTGTTATTAATTATAACTGTAATCTAAGATAATAATAATTAATGAAAAAATTATTAGCTTAAATAATTTTTAAAATATATAAACTGTTTTTAAATTTTATAATTATATATGGTTATAAAAAATGATAATTGATGTTGTTTTAAATAATAATTTCAGTCCAAAATCAAAACATATTGATGTTTCAAATTATGTTTGTGGGGTTATTGATGTAATAAGAGCTACTACAACAATGTCGGTCATGATAGCAAAAGGTTGCAGTGAAATAATTATTGCAAAAAATAAAACTCAGGCTTTTTTAATTAAAAAATTATTTAAAGATTATCTTCTTTGTGGAGAAGAAGGGGGTCATCCTCCTGAAGGTTTTGATTTTGGGAATTCTCCACTTGAATATTCTACAATGAATCTTAAAGGAAAGGGTATTATTTTAAAAACCACTAATGGAACAAAATCATTTTTTAAGACATTATATTCTAAAGGATCATTTGTTTTATCTATAGTAAATATTAGTTTTACTTGTGATGTTTTAATAAATGAAGCACAAAAAAATAATTCTGATATTTTGCTTATATGTTCGGGAGAAAAAGGGAAGGTAGCTTTTGATGATGCATATACTGCTGGAATGGCGGTAAAAATAATTAAAGAAAAAATAAAAAATATTGAACTGACTGACGCAGCTTCTTTAGTTTTAAATAATGCTGAATACGAAAAAAATCCTTTTGAAGCATTAAAAAAATCAACAAGTTACCGCTCCATGATAAAAGCCGGATTAGGGGAAGATGTTAATATATGTTCAATGCCTGATTTATATAATATAACAGGATATCTTAATAAATATGATTGCAGTAAGCTAAAGATCATTTCAAATAATAATATAAAAAAATCATATATAATCCCGAATATTTTTGTTATAAAACCATTAAATGAATTGAAAATATAAAATAATAATATAAATAAGAATATAATACTATACAATGTTAAACATAAAATTAAGCTTATTTTTATTTATATTATTTATCTACTGGTTTTTGTCGGGGGAATGTATAAATTGACATGATTACATAAAAAACAAATTTTTGTTAGTTAACGCTTGTTAGCGCTTATGTCAAATTATACATCCCCCTGACAACGTCCGTCCCCGTGACAATAACTTTTAGATACTAAAATAAATTAATTCTTGCATTCTCCAAAATAAACAGGGCTTTCAATCATGGCTACTCCTTTTGAAGAAAACCAGTATTTACCTTCAAGTACCAAATCTACCTGTATAACATAATT
>JAMDEN010000130.1 GCA_023487035.1 Actinomycetota bacterium | reverse complement strand
CTGTAAGCACTAATTTTTAAAGGCTTAAGAAATTCTTCTAGAAGAATTTCACCGGGTGTTATATTAATAATTTTTTCCATAGTTTTTCCTCCTAATGATAATCGGTTATTTCAACTAAACTGGCAACTCCATTTTCCCAATAAAAACAAATCCTGAATTGATCGTTTATTCTAATACTATATTGCCCTTGTCTGTTGCCAGTTAATTGCTCAAGTTTATTTCCTGGTGGAACGCTTAAATCATTTAAATCTTTTGCTCTATTTATAATTACCAGCTTTCTAAGTCCAATCCTTTGAATATCTCCAGGCAATTTCTTAGAGTATTGCTGATTCCAAATTTTTTCAGTTTCTTTATCCCGAAACGAAATTATCATTTGATTATAATAACGCATTGCGTTATTAATGTCAAAGGTTAATATTGTTTTTAGGTTTTTTATGATCGCATTTTACAGGGTTAGGTTAAATTGTTTTGGCTGGGGATATTAAACACATTTGGAACTAAATATTATTCAGATATTATAGATCTAATTCCGCAAATTATGGTAATAAAAGAAAGTCTTGCTATAAATTTTTAAATAATACAATAATCATACAATCTTTGCATGAATGCAATTTTTGACGAGTATGCAGAGCATTACAACAACTGGTTTAAAACACCAGCTGGAAGTAAAGTATTTGAACTTGAGCTGAAAACATTATTTGATTTAATTAAACCTTCTAAATAAATGAAGACATAATAATATAAAAATTTAATAAATTTTTAAAGATTTATGTAAGGTAATGTTTTATAATAATATAAATAGCAAAATAGTATTAATAACTAATAGAAAATAATTAATAAAAGAAATAGAAAGGATTTTTAATGGAAAATGAAAATGAGGAACAAAAGCAAAATTATCATGGGAAGAAAGATGTCAGAAGACATAGTGGTTCAGGCGTAGTTGGAGTTACTTATTTTATGGCTTTTGTTGGTGCAGCAGTCTTTTATATCCAGCCAACAACTACTTTTGGAGCAGGTTTAGTAGGTTTTTTAAAAGCTTTAGTTTGGCCAGGTTTTCTCATATATGATTTACTAAAATTTTTAAGTAAATAAATTGATAAAAAAATAATTTTATTATTTTAAATATTATTCCAATCTATTTAAATAATCAAAGAATAAATATTAGAATAAATTTATTATTACATTATAATATTTATGTCACGGGGACGTAAAATTTGACATAATTTTGTAGCCGAGAGCGTTATTGTTTACTGGAAAAATTATTTAAAAGTAATTTTGATTTTTAATTTTATTAAAACCAATATTTCGGGAGTAAAGATGAACGATTTAATAAAAAAAGAATTGGAAGAAGAAGGTAAGAAAATACTTGGTGGAGTATTAATATTATTATGGGTTGCAGGAGTAATTACATGGCTGGGTCTTATGTCTTTTAATACTTTTAATTTTATACCTGATTGGTTTCCTGGTTTTCATGCTTTTAGCAAAGCTGCAGATTCTTCAAATATTTTCTCCATTGCTATTCCGGGACTTTATGTTGCTGCATTAGTTGGTCTTTATATAAGAAAAGGCTGGGCTGTTCCAGTTACAAGAGCTGCAATCGTAGTAACAATGGTAGTATTTTTTCCAATTGGAACTATTTTTGGAGCAATTGTATGGAAAAGAATTAATGATAAAATTGCGAAGAAATATTTAAATTATGGAATGAATAAAGAAAATGATACAGAAGATGATAAGAATACCCCGGAAGTCAAAGATGATAGTACTTTACAGTCTTAAAATTCAGGAGTTTGAGCTTAGTAAATCGCATTTATAACAAAACTCCATAAAATTATATAAAAATTAATTAAGTTTAGAAAATGAAAAAAAATAATTTATTAAAATATTTTTTCCCGATTGTGATTTTATTGATAGCGGCTCTTTTTCCGGTAAGTTGTACAGGTATGGGAAAGGTCTCAAATACTGCAACTTAGAAGAACAGAAAACTATTGGTCTACCAACAGAAACTACAGTTAAAAACATAAAGGAAAGCCAAACAAATAATACATCTACCCAAAATTATGCAATCATAGCAAGTGGTGTTTCTTATGACAAACAGCATTACCGATGGTTTCTTAATTCAACTTGTATGGCTTATAATCTTTTGAAAAATAATGGTTATTCTGATAAAAACATCTATTATTTATTTGGATCCTATAAAGAGCCAGATGTAGATTATGAAGCTACAATTGATAACTTTAAAAAAGTAATTAATGAATTGCAGAGGAAAACAGAGGAAACGGATAATATATTATTGTTTCTAATAGGGCATGGAGCTCATACTAGCGCAAATTCATATTACAGTTTAAATAATTATAAAATTTCCGATATTGAGATGGCATTGATGTTTAAAAATATTAAAAGAAATAAAAAACGAACTAAGCCCCAGATTACTTATTTACAAGAATATATAATAATCATACAATTTTTATATGAGCGTAATTTTTGACGAATATGCTGAACATTACGACAGCTGGTTTAAAACACCAGCTGGAAGTAAAGTATTTGAACTTGAGCTGAAAACATTGTTTGATTTAATTAAACCTTCTCAAGGCATGAAAATACTCGACGTCGGTATTGGCACGGGCATTTTTGCCTTGGAATTTGCAAAGAGAGGCATGGACGTTTCAGGCATTGACCCTTCCAATAAAATGATAGAAATTGCAACAAAAAGAGGATTAAGCGCAAAAGTTGGTTCTGGCGAAGCTATTCCTTTCGAAGATAATTTATTTGATGCAGTTTTATCAATGACCTCTTTGGAATTTTCAAATAATCCGGATAAATTTGTTTCAGAAATGACAAGAGTGGCAAAGCCCTCCGGTATTGTAGTTGTAGCAGTCTTGAACTTATTTTCTTTTTATGGAATAAGCAGGAGAATTGATAATTTATTCAGGAAATCAGTTTTTAGTGGTAGCCATTTCTATAACTTCCGGGAACTTAAAAAATTACTTAGAAGGCATATCTCGTTAGACGAAGTTACTTCATCTGTTTTTTTTAATCCGAATCCGCCTAAGTTTGTTCTTACTAAAGCTTCAGCAATTGAAGCCTTCGGCAAAAAGTATTGCAAGCCGTTTGGTGCACTTCTTACAGGGAAAGGAAGTAAAAAATAAATTCGAATATTTTTATGAAAGGAAAGAAAAATGTTTGTAGAAGTTCAGTTTTCAATTTATCCATTAAGAGAGATAAGCTTATCCCCAGTAATTGAAAAGGCAGTTAATATAATTAAAAATTCTGGTTTGCCTGTCGAGGTAGGCTCAATGAGCAGTGTTACTTATGGTGATTCAGAGACAGTGTTTAAAGCATTCCAAAAGGTTTATGATGAGATTTCAGCTAATTCTCATATTGTCTTAATAATGAATTTATCAAATGCTTGTCCGGTGCCTGTTAATGGCATTATCCAGGAAGATGATCTTAAGTAAAATTAATAAATTTCATAAACCTATTACAATACCATTTCATAAAGTCCTAAAGCCAAGTTTATTGAGGATGCTAATAAAAGATGCAAATCTGACAGTCGAAAAATTTTTATCTTTGATTAAGGATTTATAAAAAATCTGGACACCCCAAGGCATGAAATTTCAAAACAATTTTTAAAGAAATTAATTTATTTAAGAACTATAAAAGAAATATTTTAACTGGGTAGATATCATAGTTAATCAAGAAGCTTTGGAAATAAAATTAATTTCAAGATCAGCATCTAAAACTTCAGCAATTTTTTTTAAAAAATCAATAGTTGGGTTATAATCACCACTTTCAAGTCTTGCAATGCTTGGCTGTTTTGTATTTACAAGTTCAGCTAGTTGTTTTTGTGTTATCTTCTTTTTATTTCTTAAGTCTATTATCTGGCTAATAATTTTATATTCCAGTTCCAATCTATCATATTCTTTTTTTAACTTAGGATCTTCTTCAAATCTCTTTTTTTTAAATTCTTCCCACTTCATTTAAAATCACCTCTTCTTTTTAAGTAATCTTTCATCCTTTCTATTGCAATTTCCAGTTCTTTTTTAGGAAGCTTCTGTGTATTTTTTTTAAAACCATGCAAAAGAACAAAACTGTCTTTAATATCTAAAAAATAAATTATCCTTATATTGTCTAAAACTAAATCTAATCCTTAATTCCCTTAACTCTTTACATCCTTCTATATCAGAAGAATGCGGAAAATTTAAATAAATTCCTTTTTGCTCAAGTAAATCAATTTCTCTTAATGCTTTTGCTTCTTCCTTTTTGGGTAGACTACTAATAAAATCTCCAATAGGACTATCACCTTTTTCACTTGTATATAAAATAACCGTCCACATGATAAATATAATATAACTTATAAGTTATATTATATCAAGCATTAATTGAATAAAAATCCTATTGGATTAGGCAAGTGTGGCTGCCCCAGGTAGAGAAATTTGGAGCCATTTTTTAAGTGACTTCATTAAAATTCATAAAGATATCCCATTGACTTTTCCAGTAGAAAATCCTGAAATTTTATGGAGAGTTGTCCAAATAATAGGACAAAATCCAGGAGTTACAATTGACTATCAAAGTTTGTCCAGAGAAATTGGTATTTCTAACAAAACTCTTAGTTCTTATTTCTACTACCTCGAGGAATCTTTTTTATTGAAAAAGATTTATAACTTTTTTCGTAATATGTTGACTTCTGAGAAAAAACTTAAGAAATTTTATCTTTCCTCTCCATCTTTCTGTACTGCACTCTCCGATTTTGTTGAGAAGGGGAAGTTGGTGGAGAATTTAGTTATTTCTTTAAGAAATTATAGATTTTTCTGGAGAGATTCATACAAACATGAAGTTGATTTTATATTTGTAGAAAATTCAGAGATTATTCCTGTTGAAATAAAGTATAAAGAAAAGCTTTTTGAAAAAGAGTTTAAAAATATATTCATATTCACTAGAAAGTATAACTGCCCAAAAGCAATTTATTTTAGGAAAAATTTAAAAGAGGAAAAATTAATGCTCCAGGGGTTATTGATAGAAGAAAAGCCCATATATTTTCTCTAAAGAAGCAATACTGTCAGCTGTGCGCTCGATCATATAGTAAAAGGTTCGAAATTTCATGGACTACCCCAAGTAGTGATATTTCGAACCAATCTTAAAAGGGATTGATTCACCTTAAAGATTACGTTTGTTTTCTAAATATTGTACCAGTTAACGCTAAATATCTTATCGGTCAATTTGCCAGTTAAATCAGAGTCATTAATCAGTAGCGCAATATCTATATTTTCTTCTGATAGTAGATTTATCCACTTAGACAAAGATTCATAATGTTTACTGTAAATTGTTGAAGTTAATTTAATTTCTATTGGATATAATTTATTTCCATATTCAATTATTAAATCAATCTCAATGCCGCTGACATTTTTCCAGTAGTAAATATTGCATTGATTATCTAATGCTTTGAATCTTTTTAAGAAGTTAGAGATAATAAATGTTTCAAAGATTGAGCCAGCCATGGGTCCATTGAGCAAATGTTCTTCAGAATGAAGGCTAACTAAAAAAGAAACAAGACCAGTATCCAAAAAATAAATTTTTGGTGATTTTATAATTCTTTTTCCAAAGTTTTTGTAATAAGGCTGAAGCAAATAGACTATTGAGTTGGATTCTAAAAGTGAAACCCATGATTTGATTGTTGGTACACTTAAACCTAATTCTCGGGATAAATTTGAATAATTTAATTCCTGAGCAGTTCGGCTTGCAAGAAGTTTTAAGAAACGTTCAAAATCAATGATATTTTCACCTTTTATATTGCCTCTTATATCTCTATCTATACATGTTTGTATATAACTTGAGAACCAGAGATTCCTTGAAATATTTTTATTTACAAATAAAGCAGGATAACCACCATTTAAAAGCCATGAAGCCAAATTAATTTTTTTATTTTTATGATTTAATTTAAAAGGTAAATTTTCAAGAAATTTTTTTATTTCTATTTCACTTTTAGAAAAACTATTTGTTACTTCTTCAAGCATAAATGGGTAAAGATTTAAAATTGCTGCTCTTCTTGCAAGTGATTCATTTACGTTTTTCATAACTGAAAATTGTTGTGAACCTGTAATTATAAAAAGTCCTGGAATTTTTTCTCTATCAACAATTGCTTTTATGTAAGGCAAAAGCTGAGGAACATTTTGGATCTCATCAATAATAAGGGGTAGTTTATATCTTGAAAGAAATCCTCTGGGATCATTTGCAGCAATTGATCTTATATCCAGTTCATCTAGCGATAAGTAATTATGGGTATTTTCAAAAAGGTGTTTAAGAAGAGTTGTCTTTCCTGACTGTCTTGCTCCAGTAAGTATTACAACCGGAAAAGTTTTTGCTGCTTTTAATATTGTGGTTTCAATTAATCTGTTAATATACATATCATTACATTATAATTTATTTTAATTGTTTTTAAATTTATTATAAAAATTTGCCTACAGAAAAGAAAAAATAAATTAATTTAGACAATTTTATTTATTATGTTATTTTAAAGTTATACTTTAAAATAGTCAATATTTTAATACTTTAAAAATACTAATGGTAATAACAGTAAAACTGTAAAAATTTAAAATACAAAAAATCAAGTTTACATTTTAATAAATTAACACTTTTACCTGCAGTTCAGACATAAGAAAATATAACCTAAATTTAAGAAAAATTTATGCTATCTCAAACATTTTTGCTTTTTAAATAATTATGCTAAACTTTTCAAATTAATCAAAAATTATTTGGAGATGAATAAATGGATATCTGGAAATATTATGATATTACACATAAGAAGCACATAGTATGTAATCCTATGAGCATTAATAAACTTGATGGATTGTTTTCATTATTAAATTTAAAGCCATATTCCAAAGTCCTGGATATTGGCTGCGGTAAAGGAGAATTTTTAATAAGATTAGCGCAGTTGTTTAATATTTCCGGCATCGGGGTAGATATTTCACCTTATTTTTTAAAAGATTGTAAAGATAAGAAAAATGAAAGAGTTCCCAGCTCTGATATTAAATTTTTAGAAATGGATGGAGCAAAATATAGACCTGAAACAAATGAATTATTTGATTTAACTATGTGTATCGGTGCTAGCTTTATTTATGATGGATTTATAGAAACAATAAATGCATTAAAGAAGATGACTAAACCAGGTGGAATGATTATTATAGGAGAACCTTACTGGTTAAAAGAACCAGATGAAGAATTTCTTAAAATGAGTGAAATAAAAAAAGATGATTATAATTCTCATTATAAAAATATAGATATTTGTGAAAAAGAAGGACTAAAATGTATATACACACTTGTAAGCAACCATGATGATTGGGATCATTATGAAACCCTGCAATGGTGGTCAGCTTATGATTATATAGCTGATAATCCTGATGATCCGGATAATTATGAACTATCAAGCAAAATAGAAAAAGCAAAAATGCAATATCTGTTATATGGCAGAGACACTTTTGGCTGGGCAATATATGTTTTTAAGTGTTAATGAAGACTTGTTATTTGTTCTGAGGTGTGAAATTTTGAATTATTCTTGAGAATAATTGATTGATTTAAAAAACTACTCAGTTTTTAAAACAGCATTTTATTATTAACAGCAATTCTATATATTGATTTTTTGCAGCAATTTTGTATCTTGATTTTTAAAATAACACTTGAGATAAAATGTGTTATTTGATACTATACATACAGGCGTGTGTATGTATATATGTATTTAGGGGGATTATATATGAGTAAAAGAATGACAGTTGTTTTTAAGGATGAAAATATTTATACACATTTAAAAGTTGAAGCAGCTAAAAGAAACATTAATGCAAGCGATATAGTTTCTGAAGCAGTTGCTGAATGGATTGAGTCTCAGGAAGATTTAGAGCTATCTCCACTTATAAAAAACAGCCAAGCTGAAGTAAAATCCAGTGGCACTAAATCCTGGGAAGAATTAAAAAGAAATTTATAATTTGATGTTAATGAAAGAATATAATATTGAGATATCTCCAGCCGCTGAAAGAGATATAAGAGATTTAAAGAACAATTTGAAAAACTTCAAGGATTTGGTCAATACTATCGATGAATTATCAATAAATCCAAGACCTTATGGAGTTAGAAAAGTGAAAGGTTTTGATAATACTTTTAGAATAAGATTTACATCTTTCAGAATAATCTATGATATTTATGATAAAGAGAAAAGAATAATTATTTTAAGAATTGTAAAAAGAGATAAATCAACTTATAAATTTATTTAAGATTTTATATTATAATCCTTGTCTGTGATTTTATTTAAAAACTTTGCAACAGATTTTTTGAGAAATATTTCATAAATTTTTTGCCCGCCTCTTTTTTCTTTTGCTATCATGCTCATCAAATGAAACCATCTCTTCATTATTGTCCATAATGAGTAATGCAGATTTTAAATCTTCTTCATCTTCAAGTATTTTAAGTACAGTCTCTCTTATTAATTGCGCCATAGATTTTCTTTTCTTAAAAGCAAAAGTTCTTAATTTTTCATGCTGGTCTTTAGTAAGAAATATTGTTGTTCTTTGCAAATCATTTTTCATATTTTATCACCTTATTAAAAATAACATATATATGTTCATATGTCAAATTTATTAAACATTGCTAAATAACAGTAAGGGAAATACAATGGTTTCGGAAATGTGGTCTGGCTGGGGAGGGAGGACTCGAACCCCCGCGCCATGATCCAGAGTCATGTGTCCTACCACTAGACTACTCCCCAAAGTTAAAACGCAAAGTTAAAATACAAAGTTGAAATGCAAGTTAATATTATAGATTAGTTATAAAAAAATACAAATGATTTAGAATAAAAAACTACCTCCTTTTTTATAATTATTATATTTTAAAAATATACTAATAATAATTTTTTGGAGGTAGTTATAGCTAATTAATCTTTAGATTAATTGCCCTTTTTAGTTAATTAAAACTATAATACAATTTTTAAAAAAATCAAGCTTAACAAATTATCTTAAATTATATATTAAATGATTTCAGTTAATATTTTTAATCAATAACTATAATATTTAAATTATATATTCTTTACTGTTATTATTAACTGATATTAACTAAAAATCTACAAATTATAACCTTTAATTATACTAACTGAAAGCAATTATTGAAAACAATGATAACTCTTAATTTATTGAGCCAAAATTAATTAAAACCACATTGTACCATCAGAATCCAGAACCAGATCATTTAGCGTTGCGGCTCCAACGATTTTAGCATAATCTACGAAATCTTCAGGTTTAAGATTTTGTCCGAAAATTTGCATACTTTGCTGGCAAATCATCATTTTTATTCCCATTTCAGCAGTTTTATCCATTACTTCTTTTAATGATGGGAAATTACCCATTTTGATTTTTTCAGCATTACCTTTTACTACAACTTCTATACCTTCACCTAGAAAATATAAAATTGGTTCAATATCCATTGCAACAGCTGTCTGTGCTAAGATAAAGGGGGAATATAATCTTTGAGGGGTATTAATTCCACTAGTTTGAACATATAAAAGCTTTTTTTTAGACATCTAAAGCTCCTTTCTTAATTTTCAGATATTTTCTATATCTATATTTTATTCATATTTTGATATTTTTTATATTTATATAAAAGTATAAATTTTTATTATTAATTAAACAATAAACTTGGAAACAATAAATTTGGAAGTGAAACGAATTTTATCTCTAATTTCTGTATTATTAACAAATGTTAAAAATTATTATCAGAATTAATTATTATCAGAATATTATCAGAAATAATTATCAGGATGTTTTTTTTATCAGAAATTTATAAATATCTTTATATTTTTCAACACTTAATAGCTCGTTACCTGTTCTTTTAGCCCATGCTCTCATATCTTCTTCAGAAGCAGGGTCATCAGCCAGCATTAAAAGTATCTGATTGGTTTTTAGACTGTCAATTTTTTTTCTTGTTTCAAAAACCGGGGCAGGGCAGTAAAGACCAGTACAGTCAAGAACTTCATCAAATTTTTCTGTAAATTCAGTTTCACAGGGTGTGCATAAATCAGACATATTTTCTTTTATTTCCGGTTCACAAAACGGGCATTTACATATTATTTTGTTATCTTCATTTATTTCATTCATTTATTTATTCTCCTTATGATTTTCCCTGTAATTTTCTATTGCTTTGTGCAATGCGTCTGCACCAAGATTTGAGCAATGCAGTTTGTTTTCAGGTAAGCCTCCGAGCTCCTTAGCAACATCTTTATTGGATATTTGCATTGCCTCATCAAGGGTTTTGCCTTTAGCCATTTCACTTACCATACTTGATACTGCAATAGCAGCCCCGCAGCCAAATGTTTTAAATTTTACATCCTGAATTTTATTATCTTTAACTTTTATATAAAAAGTCATCATGTCTCCGCAAACAGGGTTGCCAACTTCTCCTATACCATCAGCATCTGCTATTTCGCCTACATTTCTTGGGTTAGCAAAATGATCCATTACCTTTTCATTATATTGAAACATAATTTCCTCACTATTATTAACTTGTAGTATTTTTCATAATTTCCTGTAATTTTTAATTACTCTATAGTTCTTATTTAAATTTTTAAAGTTATTATAATCATTATTTTATTAATTTTGAAATTTATTTTTTCATGTAAAGTATAATTTTATGTAATGCATAATTTTTTTAACTTATATTAAGCCTTTATAAAGTGGAGACATCTTCCTTAATTTATCAATAATTGGCGGTAAAACTTCAATTACTTTTTCAATATCTTCATCGGTGTTATATTTTCCTATTGAAAAAAGTATTGATCCCTGAGCAGTTGCATGACTAAGTCCGATTGAAGTACATACATGTGAAACTTTAAGTGCTTGAGAAGCACAAGATGAACCGGTAGCAACTGTTATGCCTTGCATGTTTAAAAATAAAACTATAGACTCGCCCTCAATATATTCAAAACTTACATGAACATTTCCCGGAAGCCTGCTTTCCATTGAGCCATTTAATGTTACTTCTTTTATATTATCCATTATGCCTTTAATTAATTTGTCTCTTAATTTAATTGACTTTTTAGCATTTTCTTCCATTTCAAATTTTGCAATTTCACAAGCTTTACCGAAGCCAACTATTCCAGGAATATTTTCTGTACCAGCTCTTCTGCCTCTTTCCTGAACTCCTCCAAGAATAAATGGTCTGATTCTTGTACCCTTTTTAATATAAAGAGCTGCTGCACCCTTTGGCCCATACATTTGTTGAGAAGAAAAACTAAATGCATCAACTCCAAGTTCTTTAACATTTGAAGGTATAATTCCAGCTGTTGCAACTCCATCACTATGCATTATTATTTCGGATTCTTTAGCAACTTTAGAAATCTCCCTAATTTTTTGTATAGTACCTATTTCGTTATTTGCATGCATTATTGAAATCAAAATGGTATCAGGTCTTATGGCAGCCTTAATATCATCAGGATTTACAAACCCTTCTTTATCTACAGGTACAGTTGTTACTTCAAATCCTTTTCTTTGGAGTTCTTTTAGCGGATTTAAGATTGAAAGATGTTCAATAACTGAAGTGATAATATGTTTTCCCTTGTTTTGATTTGCTTCTGTAATTCCTGTAAGAGCAAAATTATTTGATTCAGTTCCGCAGGAGGTAAAATAAATTTCTTCCGGATTTGCTCCAATAAGGTCAGCAACCTTAATTCTTGCATTTTCAAGCCCTTCTCTTGCGTCAGCTCCTGCCTGATGAACACTTGAAGGATTCCCATAATAATCTTTAATATATGGAAGCATTTCTTCAATTACCCTATCATCTATTCTGGTAGATGAAGCATTGTCTAAATATATATAATTTTTATTTTCCATTTTTCCTCTTATTTTTTTCTTAAAAACTAAATTTTTAAACTAAATTTTTTAATAAATTAAAAAATGAACTCATAAAATAATTTTTATATTTTTTGATTTATTTTTTAATTTTATTATTTTAGCAATTAAATAATGAACCATTTTTAATAATAAAACAATATTAGCTAAAATTTTAGAATTATATTGATATTTTAAAGAATAATTGGTTTATATTTTATATAATATGATAAAATTAACCTTAAAATATTTTTTGCTGGTAACTCTTATTATTTGATTATTTATTCTTATGATTTTAGTAATAAGGGCAGCTAAAAATAATAATCTTAGATAATTAAATAAGAAGATTTAAAAATTTTTAAAAATTAATTTAAATTTTAAAGATTAAGGTAAAAAAATGAGTATATTTTATGATACACTTGGAAAATTTAAAAATTTTAACAGCATGATAAATATAAAAATGCAGCAATTTACACCTCATATTTCTGTTCTGGAAAATATCAGAAATTCGTATGATAAAGTTTTAAATGAAGACCAAAAAAATATAAATAAAAATTATATCGAAATTAAAAGTAAACTGGATTTAATAAACCGGGAAATAAACCAAAAGCAGGATATAGTAAAACAATTAAAAGATATGCTTATAAATTTTGAGAATGAATTTAATAATAGATACGGCGATCTTGAACTTAAAGCTATTTCTCAAAAAGCTTTTATCAGGATAAAGGAAGAAGAGTTTAAGAATTACATTAGCAGTTACAAGCGTAAATTAAAGGAAAAACAGGAGCTTGAAGAGAAAAAAGCAAATCTTGAAACGGATATAAATAAATCAATAAGCTTAATAGATGAAAGATGCAGGCAATATATTGAAGATGTAAAAATAAAAAATGTTGAATATCTAAAAACATCAATAACAGATATTGCAGAAAAATTTTATAAGAATATGCTTGAAAATATTGATTTAAATTCTGATTATATCAATTCGGAAGAATATATTAATTCAACTCAAGAATATAAGGAAACTTATAAAAAATTATATACTTTTATGTCAGGCTTATTTAATATTACCCAAAAATTCATAGATGATTCTAATTTTGAAAAGATACTTCCTGCTTTAATAGAAATTCAAAGTAATATAAAAGAAAAATATAACGAAATTGATAAGCTTGATGTGCAAAAAGATAAAATAAATATTTTTGAAAGTCTTAAAGAGAAATACGAAATAGAATTAGAAAATGCGAGGGAAGAACTTGAAAATATCCTTAATCTTGCTGATAAAGACGAGGAACTTTTAAAATTAAAAACAGAAATTGATGATTTTATAAACCAGTATCAAATAAATTAAGAAATTTCTTTATTATTATTATTATTTATATTTTTTAATTTAGGTTATTTTATTTTAAACTAATGATTAGTTCAGTAAATTTTTAATTTATTTTTTGAAATAAACATAACAATTTTTTAAAATGAATTAATTTTTTATATGAAAAAAAGATTTTAATAACTTTATTAATACAGGAAGTAAAAAAAATGAGTCTTGAAATATGTGAGGTAAAAAATCCTGATCAGTTGAAAATAAAATACTCCAGATTATTTAGTGACAAGGTATTACTTATAATAAAACCGGAAGCACAGTTAAAATTTGTAAAAATAAGTAATGAGCTGTATCAAAAGCAACAAAAGGTTTATTTCCCGTTATTTGAAAATATTATTTTTGTAAAAAATCCAAAAAATATCATAGCTGAAAAAAATCCGACAGTACTTAAAGGTAATTTCATCGAGGAAGATGAAACGGGTATGATTAAGTCAGCTATAAAAAAGTTTGATGAAAAAGGAAAACAAAATTATGAAGAATATAAAAAAATACTGGATAAGAATATATCTGAATTAATTAATAGCATGAATAATGAAATTATAAACCAGAAAAATTTTCAAAAGAGCGAATATTTAACAAAGAAACAATATAATGAAAATATAAATTTACTTGCAGATTCATATATTGATATTTTAAATATTAAAATAGAGAATGATATTAATTTAAAAAAAGAAGATAAAACTGGAATTTATAAATTTTATAAGAATATGATAGAAGGGTTAAGAAATAACAATTTAAATACAGATATTTTAATTGATATTAATAAAAATTCTGAAGTATCAGATATAAATTAAAATTAAATAAAATAAAATTTGGTTTAAATTGGTAATTAATTAGACTGACTGATAATTAATTATAATAATTGATATTATATTTAAAAATAATTTTATAGCAGGAATTTAATTTTTAAAAAAACATTTTTAAAATTGAAGAAAATAATGAATTATAGTAAAATTTAGGTTTTATAAAGTTATAAGTAATTTTTAATTTTATATATTCAGTTTTGTGTTATTAGAAAATTTAAATTAAAATTAGACACCATAATAATAAAGAATGCAATAATAAAAACAACTTAAGACAACGTAATAATTATTTATAACTTAAATAATTATTTTATTTTAATTCTGATAATTATCTTAATTTTAAAATAATTTTAAATTTAGTTAATTTTTAATTTAATGAGTATTAATTTATTTTATAAAATCTTACTTGTAATTTTAGCTTATTTGTTTGGTTCTTTTCCAACTGCTTTTATTGTTTTTAAAGCCCGAAGCGGAGATGACATTAGAAAATATGGAAGCGGTAATGTTGGAGGAACAAATGTTATAAGATCTGCTGGAGCAGGATTTGGTGCAATAACGATCATATTTGATGTTTTAAAAGGATTTATTCCTATTCTTATTATTTATTTATTTTTCCCGTCAAGTTACATTTTATACATTATTACTTCAGTATCAGTTTTACTAGGTCATGTTTATCCTGTTTTTTTAAAATTTAAGGGCGGTAAAGGTGTTTCAACTGCTGGTGGAATGATTATTGCAACATGTGCCTTACCTTTTTCAGGAGCAAATCTATTTTTAAGAATTACTCCTGCAATTGTTATTGTTTTAGTTGTTTTAATTATTTTTTTTACTACAAGAATAATGTCAATAGGGTCAATTTCTGCAGCAATAATCAGTCCAATAATTTTTTATCTTTGCAGATACGATAAATATGTAATAATAGCAGCAGCTATATGGTCAATACTTGTTTTAGTTGCTCATAGAGAAAATATAAAAAGATTATTTAAAGGTGAGGAGAAAAAAATTTTAAGAAATAAAAAAATTTTAAGAAAGAAGAAAGAGGTATAAATGGAGATTGAAATTGGTAAAGGGAAAACCGGCAGAAGAGCTTATGGTTTTGATGAAATAACTATTGTCCCAAGCAGAAGGACACGAGATCCTGAAGATGTGGATATCTCTGTTCAAATAGATAAATTTAAACTGGAAATCCCATGTCTTGCATCAGCTATGGATGGAGTTGTAGATGTTAAGCTGGCAATTGAAATGGGCAAAATAGGAGGATTGGCAGTATTAAATCTTGAAGGATTGCAAACCAGATATGAAAATCCTGATGAAATGCTTGAAAAGATTTCAAGTTTTTCAAAAGAAGAAGCAACCCGAAAAATGCAAAAAATTTATGAAGAACCAATAAAAGAAGAATTAATTACAAAAAGAATTAAAGAAATAAAAGCTGGTGGAGTGATTGCTTGTGCTTCTCTTACCCCACAAAGAGTGGAAAAATATTATAAAACTGCAATTGATGCAGGTTTGGATATATTAGTAATACAGGGGACTGTTGTAAGTGCGGAACATGTAAGTAAAACAGTAATACCGCTTGATTTAAAAAAATTTATTCCACAATGTCCTGTCCCTGTAATAGTTGGTGGAGTAGCGTCTTATTCCACTGCGCTGCATTTGATGAGAACTGGTGCTGTTGGAATTCTTGTTGGAGTTGGCCCTGGGGCTGCATGTACAACAAGACAGGTTCTTGGAATAGGAGTTCCGATGGCAACAGCTATATCTGATGCTGCTGCAGCCCGAATAAGGCATCTTGAAGAGACAGGAAAATATTGCTTTGTAATTGCAGATGGTGGAATGAGAACAGGCGGTGATATAGCTAAGGCTATTGCTTGTGGAGCAGACCTTGTAATGATTGGCAGCCCTATTGCAAAGGCAAAAGAAGCACCAGGAAGAGGCTATCATTGGGGGATGGCAACATTTCATCCAGAACTTCCAAGGGGTACCAGGATAAAAACTGAAGTAATTGCAACTTTAAGAGAAATTTTAATCGGGCCTGCACATGAAAATGATGGAACCTTAAATCTTTTTGGGGCTTTAAGAACCTCAATGGCTACATGCGGATATGAAAATATTAAAGAATTTCAAAAAGCAGAAATAATGATAGCTCCGGCTATTAAAACTGAAGGAAAAGTTGAGCAGCGTGCACAAAAAGTCGGGATGGGTTAATTATTTTTTTAAAATTTAATTAGAAAAGAATAAATCAATATGAGTGAAAGCAATATTGAAAATGTTATTGTTATTGATTTTGGTGGACAGTATAGCCAGTTAATTGCAAGACGTGTAAGAGAGCTAAGAGTATTTAGCGAGCTGGTTTCTTATGATATTTCCCTTGAAAAAATAAAAGTAAAAAAGCCCAAGGGTATAATTTTATCAGGTTCTCCATATAGTATTAATACTAATGATAAAAAATATATTATAAGTAAAGAAATTTTTGAACTTGGGATACCCGTACTCGGTATTTGCTATGGTATGCAGCTTATTGCTTATATGCTTGGCGGAGAGGTAACAAATATCGGGACTAATGAATATGGTAAAACAAAGGTTAAAATTGATGTAAAATCACCTTTATTTGATGGACTTCAACCTTTGGAAATATGCTGGATGAGCCATAAAGACAGTGTTTCTGCTCTTCCTCCTTTTTTTAAAATAATTGCATCAACCCCTAATTTACCAATTGCCGGATTTGAAGAACCTTTTAAAAAGATTTATGGAATTCAATTCCATCCTGAGGTAATTCATACTCCATCAGGAATTGATATACTTAAAAATTTTCTTTTTAAAATTTGTGAATGTTCTCCAAAATGGACTACAGTTTCAATAATAGAAAAAGAGGTAAATGAGATAAGGGAAAAGTCGAAGGGCGGTAAAGTAATTGGTGCCTTAAGTGGAGGAGTTGATTCTTCAGTTGCAGCTATACTGGTAAGTAAGGCTGTTGGTGATAGATTAACATGTATTTTTGTTGATCATGGTTTATTAAGAAGTGGAGAAGCTGAACAAGTTGAGAAAACATTTAAGGAAAATTTTAAGATTAATCTTATCATGGTAGATGCTAAGCAAAGATTTTTATCAAAATTAAAAGGAGTTACCGATCCTGAGCAAAAAAGAAAAATAATAGGAACTGAATTTATAAGAGTATTTGAAGAAGAAGCCAAAAAAATAAAAGACGCTGATTATCTTGTCCAGGGGACGCTGTATTCAGATGTTATAGAAAGCGGAACAAAAAATGCAGCAAGAATAAAGTCGCATCATAATGTTGGAGGCTTACCTGATGATATTAAGCTTAAATTAATTGAGCCTTTAAGAATGCTTTTTAAGGATGAGGTTAGAGTTTTAGGTATAGAACTTGGACTTCCTGAGGAAATTGTTTTAAGACAACCATTTCCCGGACCGGGGCTTGCAATCAGAATTATCGGGGAAGTTACAGAAAGAAGGCTTGAAATATTAAAAAAAGCGGATTTAATAGTTGTTGAAGAAATAAAAAGGGCAGGGCTTTATAATAAAATATGGCAGTCATTTGCAGTTCTTCCTGCAATAAAAAGTGTGGGAGTTATGGGAGATGAAAGAACATACGATTATCCGATAGTTATAAGAGCTGTTGCAAGTGAAGATGCAATGACAGCAGACTGGGTAAGGCTTCCTTATAAAGTTCTTGAAAGACTTTCAAGCAGGATTATAAATGAGGTTGATGGAGTTAATAGAGTGGTATATGATATAAGCTCAAAACCACCAAGCACAATAGAGTGGGAATAATTGTCATAGGGATGTATAATTTGACAATAATCAGTCGTCACGGGCATGTCACAGGGACGCGGGCGTGTCAATATGTCAGGGGGACGTATAATTTGACAATACTAATAGGGACGCAAAATTTGATAGGGGTTGCCACAATAAAACAGGGAAAAAATAAGATAAGAACATAAGAACAAATAATATAGATAGTAAGTAAAATATTTAAACAAGGAATAAAAAAAAATATTAAAATAAAAAATAATAATAATAAATTCTTTTAAATACGAATAAAATATAAATTGTAGTTACAAAGTTGAATTTATTACAAATAAATAAAAAGTTATATATAAAAAAGAGGTGCATGTAATGGATCCTGATTTTGAAGAAAAAATTATAAAATATAGAGATGAAATAAATAGAATTGATAAAGAAATCGTTGATAGATTAAATGAGAGAGCAAAAATTGTTTTAGAGATAAAAAGATTGAAAAAAAAGAATAACCTGCCTTTATATGATGCAAAAAGAGAAGAAGAACTTTTAGATAATATCGCAAAATATAATAAAGGTCCCTTATATAATGATAATATAATTCAGATTTTTGAAAGTATTTTAAGAAATGTTCAGATTCTTGAAAGAGGAGAGGATCTTTAAAATTAAATTAAAAATTAATGTGAAAATAATGTTAGCGAGGTTTATCATATACTATGGGTAATGATGCAAATAATAATGATGTAAACAAAAATATTAATATTAAGTCAAGCTGTGAAATGCCGTTTGATTTTGTTTTAAAAAATATACAAACAAAAGAAACAAATAATAATGATATTGAAATAAAACAAAATACAGAAAATAAAAATAAAGAAAATAAAGAAAAAACCAAAAATTATGATAAAAAAGAAAATCCAGTTCTTATTAAAGATGGTTATGTAACAGTAATAGCTGGTCCATGTGCCATTGAAAGTGTTGAACAGCTTGATACAATTGCAAAAATTGTAAAAGATGCTGGTTTAAGTTTTTTAAGAGCAGGAGCATATAAACCAAGAACTTCTCCTTACAGCTTTCAAGGTCTGGAACATAAGGGGCTTGAAATTCTTAAAGAAATTGGAGACAAATATGGACTTTACACAACAACCGAAGTAACTGATGCTGAAACTGTTGAAGAGGTAGCAAAATATGTTGATATACTTCAAATCGGGACAAGAAATATGTCTAATTTTGCTTTACTTAAAAAAGTTGGCATTGTAGCAAATAAATTTAACAAAAAAGTCATATTAAAAAGGGGATGGGCTGCGACTATAAAAGAATGGCTTTTAGCGGCAGAATATATAACTTCAAAGGGTGAAGCTGAAGTAATATTATGTGAAAGAGGTATAAGAACTTTTGAGCCTTATACTAGATTTACTTTGGATTTGTCAGCTGTACCTGTTATAAAGAAATTAAGTAAACTTCCAATAATTATAGATCCATCTCATGCAGTTGGACAAAGCGATCTTGTGATTCCTATGAGTAGAGCTGCTATTGCTGTTGGAGCAGACGGACTTATCGTTGAAATTCATAATCAGCCTGAACAGGCATTATGTGATGGTCAGCAGGCATTAGATACTAAGCAAACTTATGAAATGCTGCATCAGGTATCCGCAATTGCCTCATTACTTGGGAAAAAAATCAGATAATAAAAAAGCAAAAATATAAAAGTTTTTGTTAAATAAAGCAAAATAATTACAGAAAAAGTTAAGGGGCAAGCAAATATTGAATCTGGAAAAAGAATTAAACCCACAGCAGCTTAAAGCTGTGTTAAATAATGATAACTCACTTTTGATTTTTGCTGGAGCAGGAAGCGGCAAAACAAGAGTTTTAACTTATAAGATAGCCTATCTCATAAAAGAAAAAGGTGTTGATCCTTTTAAAATACTTGCAATCACATTTACAAATAAGGCTGCTAATGAAATGAAAAATAGAGTTATCAATCTTGTTGGTAAAGTAGGGCAGTATATGTGGGTTTCAACCTTTCATTCTTTTTGTGCACGACTTTTAAGAAATGAAATATCAAGATTAGGTTATAATGAAAAATTTGTAATTTATGATAGTGATGATTCATTAAAACTTATTTCAAAATGTATCAGTGATGCCGGATATGATGTAAAGATGGTTTCCCCAAAATCAGTTCAGGATGCAATAAGTTCTTCAAAAAATAAATTAAGGGATCAGGATACTTTTTTAAAAAAAGCTTTCGATCCTTTTGAAAAAATTGTAGCAAATATTTTTCAAATTTATCAAAATGAACTGCATAAGGCAAATGCTCTGGATTTTGATGATTTATTATTGTTAACTGTGAATTTGCTTAAGCTTTATCCTGATGTTAAAGAAAAATATCAAAATCAGTTTGCCCATATACTTGTAGATGAATTTCAGGATACAAATCTTGCACAAAATGAAATAATTCTTCTTTTATATAATGGAAATAATAAAATATTTGTTGTTGGTGATGATGACCAAAGTATTTATAGCTGGAGAGGAGCGGAGATATCAAATATTATCAATTTTGAAAAAAATTTTTCAAATACGATGATAATAAAACTTGAGCAAAATTATCGTTCAACCGGATATATTTTAGATGCTGCAAATGAACTCATTAAACATAATTATTCAAGGAGTAAGAAAAAATTATGGACTGAAAATAATAAAGGGCAGTTAATTTCAAAATTCAGAGCTGCAAATGAGCAGGAAGAAGCAAAATTCATAGCTAAAAAAATAAGAGATCTGATTTCTGAAAATAATAAAAAAAGCTTCAGGGATTTTGCAATTTTTTACAGAACAAATGCTCAGTCAAGAGCGATAGAAGAGGTTTTTATTAGAGAAAATATTCCATATAGAATTTTTGGTGGTCTTAAATTTTATGATAGAAAAGAAATTAAAGATATGCTGGCATACTTAAAACTTATTTCCAATCCTAAGGATGTAGTAAGCTTAATCAGAATTATAAATGTTCCTGCAAGAGGAATAGGTAAAACAACTGTTTCCAGTATTGAAAAGTTTTCAATAACTCAAAAAATTACTTTTGTTGAAGCATTTTATAATTTTGAAAAAATAAATACCATAAGTCCTTTAACAAAGCAAAAAATAAAAGATTTTATAAATATGCTGGATTATTTAAGAGATTATTTAAATCAGCACAGCATTGAAGAAACCATAGAAGAATTATGGGATAAAACAGGTTATCTTAAAGAACTTGTGCTTGAAAACACAATAGAATCTCTTAACAGGATTGAAAACTTACAGGAATTTTTAACAGTTGTAAAAGAATTTGAGGAAAATCATAATCTGGATGAAGATAATACTAAATTAAACCTTCATGACTTTTTACAGGAAATCTCACTTGTTTCTGAGATAGATAACTATGATGAAACCTCAGATTCAGTGACATTGATGACTCTTCATAATGCAAAAGGCCTGGAATTTCCAGTAGTATTTATTGCCGGTATGGAAGAAGGAATTTTTCCTCATGCAAGAAGTATAACTGGAGGATTTGATGACATTGAAGAAGAAAGAAGGCTTTGTTATGTCGGGATAACAAGAGCAAAAGAAAAATTATTTCTAACTTCTTCGATTCTTCATTATATTTATGGAGAACAGCGTGAAAGACTAATCTCAAGATTTGTAAATGAAATACCTGATAAACTCATAATAGATGAAAATAAAAGTCAGTCACTTTTATATTCTTCAGATGACTTGGATGCAAATAATTATTCAGATTTAAATAATTATAAGAATAATTTTAAGAATCAGAATGAAAAAAATATTTTGTTTAAAAAAAGAAATTTTGATATATTTTCTGGCAAAAAAGATATTACTGAAATCTCGTCAACGTCTAACAAAAAAAGATTTGAAAAAGAAAAAGATTTTTTAAGCTTTAAAGCAGGAGATAAAGTAGAACATAAATTATGGGGTAATGGAGAAATACTGCGAGTAAAAAAATCTTCTGATGATTTGGAACTTGATGTTATTTTTAAATCTGTCGGATTAAAAAAAATACTTGCCAGTATAGCTCCTGTAAAAAAAATTAATTAAAATTATAAGCTGAAATACCAGATAAAATCAGTAAAATCTGCTATCATTTAAAAAGATTTTAAAGTATTTAAAATATACTAAATTTTAAAAATTTTTTTTTATTTTAAAATTTTTTTATTTTATTCTATTAAAAATATAAAATTTAAGTAATAATTTCATTTTATAAAATTAACTGAATTTAACTGACTTTTAATAAAGGAGTTAAAATGGCAAAATTAAAAATTGGTTTTGTTGCAGGTTTTATGGTCGGATTTTCTACTGAGGGTCTTAATTTATTTAAAAAGTATCAAGTCGAGCTGGGAAAAATGGCAAAAGAGATGGATTTTGAGCTGGTTAATATTGATACAGTAATTTCATCCATGCAGCAAGCTGAAAATGTAAGAAAAGAGCTTGATGATAAAAATGTAGATTTTTGTCTTTTATTTCATCCCTCATATATAGTTGGAGATTTTATATTTGAAATAATGAAAGCCAGAGCTAATTTTGGTTTGTGGGCAATTGAAGAGATTCGTGAAGAAGGGCCAATGCCTCTTGCATCTCTTGTAAATTTATCTCAAAATGCAGGGATTGCTAAAAACAATTTCAGAGGAAACCCTAAAAAAGTAAAATGGTTTTTTGGTAATATAGATTCAAAATATTTTAAACCAAGATTTGAAATTACAGTTAAATCTTTAAAAGCAATTAAAGATCTTGAAAATGCAAGAGTAGCGCAGATAGGCAAACTTGCTGATGGACATATTAATCATATTGCAGATCCAAGAGATATATATAAAAATTTAAAGGTAAATGTCTCAAGAGATTATGAAGTAGAAGATATAATGTCTCTTGGTGAAGAAATTCCATTAGCAGAAGTTGAATTGGAATATAAAAAATTAATGCAATCCTGTAAAATTGGTAAAGCTTCTGAAGAAAAAATTAAATATTCAATCCGTATGTTTCTTGCAATAAAAAAAATAGCTGCTGAAAATAATTATTCTGCAATTGCCTTTTCATGCTGGCCAAAGCTTATGCCTAAAAAAGAAATGGTAGGCTGTCTTGTAAATTCCATGTTAAATTCTATTGGAATTCCTGGCGGATGTGAAGCAGATGTTTTAAGTACAATTTCAATGCTGGTTTTAAGATCTTTAACGAATAAACCTGTCGCAGTAATGGATTTACCTGAATTTGATGATAAAGACGAGTCACTTTTATTATGGCATTGTGGTTCTGCACCTAAGGAAATGGCAAATAATAGGGGATGTATTTGTGACAAACATTATTTTGCTGAATATGATGAAAAAATTAAAAACTGTGCTCCGATAACTGATATAATTTTTAGAAAATCTGAAGTAACTGTGTTCAGATTTTTTGATGATGGAGAAGGTTTTTATTACTTTACAGGAAAATTCTTTAATGAAGATAAAAAATCATTTAATGGCAGCAGAGGTTGGGTAAATGATTTAAAACTATATAATGAGCCGATAAAAGTTATGGATCTTGCTAACACTATGATTCTTAATGGGCTTCCTCATCATTATCCTATGGTAATGGAAGATGTAAGTGTTTATCTTGAAGAAATGGCTTACTGGCTTGGACTTAAAAAAACTAAAAAGCTGCCTTATAAAGATTATTTATATATTTGATAATTTATTAAAATATAAAATTTGAAATTAATGGAAAGTTACGACGAAATAATTAATCCGACAATCGAGCTTATAAAAATTGATTCAAGAAACAAACCGCATGCAGAAGATAGGATTACTGATTATATTTTAAAAAATTTTAGCAGCTTAAACTTAAATTTTAAAATAATTAACCATGAAAATCATAGGAAAAGTTTATTAGCAGTATTTCCAGGGGAATTT